>JBCCHL010000018.1:0-35169 GCA_039028775.1 Pseudomonadota bacterium
GCTCTGTCGAGTTTTGCGCGCGGCGCAAAACGTCGCTCTACTAGCAGACGGACTCCAAGGGTCGCGCGCCTTGCGCGAGCTCTGTCGAGTTTTGCGCGCGGCGCAAAACGTCGCTCTACTAGCAGACGGACTCCAAGGGTCGCGCGCCTTGCGCGAGCTCTGTCGAGTTTTGCGCGCGGCGCAAAACGTCGCTCTACCAGCAGACGGGTTCCAAGGATTTCGCGCGTGGCGCAAAACGTCGCTATACCAGCAGACGGGTTCCAAGGATTTCGCGCGTGGCGCAAAACGTCGCTCTAATTATTGGCAGTGTCCTGTCATATCAATTGCAAAACGTCGCCTTACAAACCAGCGTTGTTAAGGGGTCGGCGCGCGATTAGCACATCCGTACGAATTGTGGTCTTGGACCAGACGCACAACCATCTGACCACTTCAAACAAAGGAGAACGATGATGGTACGGAAGCTTATCGCTGTGGCGTCAGCAGCGCTGTTGGTGCCGATACTCGCACACGCGCTGTCCACACCGGCACAGATCAATCAGGTGGCCGGGCAAATGTGCGCTTATGCCTCCACGATGGAGAGTCAGCTCAATTACGGACTGTCCCTGAGCGGCATCCAGTCGACCGTCAGTTTTGGGCAAAACGTTCTGGCGCAGTTTCTGGCACTCGATCTGCCCAAGGCCGACGCCGCCGCGGGCTACGGTGACGCGCTGGCAAGACTGGAAGAGTGCCATGACAAGATCCGGAAGATCGAGAAAGAATGGGCTAAGGAAGCAGCCAAGCTGGAGGCCAATACCCGTCCCAGTTTCTTCGACCCAAACTCCCGTCATGCCGCGCAAGTTGCGCGCATGCAACAGATGGTAGCTGCCTTGTTAAAGGCCATTGGCGGGGTTAAACCCAAGTAAAGTGAAGGCGAGCACGTCCCGCGGTAGCGCGGTGCGTCAGGATGCGCTTAGCGTGGGTCTGCACCCACGCAGCATCTCTCCAATCTCAAGCTCGCGGTCGTGCGAGCCAGAGAATCCAACTAGCTCCCAGCGTATCTGCGCCGGGCGACGATGAGCAGACCGGCGAACAGCAAGCCGAACACCCCGGCTGCGGGGACAGCCGTGGGCGGCGTTAGGTTGATCGCGACACCATTGCGGAAGCTGAAGAGGTAGCGGCTACCGACGGTGGTCCCGAAACTGTTGCACGCCAAGGCCAGCGGCGAGGCGCTGGGGGTGCCGCAATTGCCCAGAGTGCCCAGAAAGGCACCAGCCACCCCAGAGCCGGGCAAGGCGTAGGCCTGTCCTGCGCCGTTGTTAAAGCCCACCTGCGCACCACCCTGGTCCTGGGTCGGACCAGAATCATCATCAAACGTGGCGTAGTTCAATTCGATGTCGAAGTCGCCCACGACCCCGGTGGCCCCCGAACGGTCGATCAGATTCATCTGATAGTAGCTGCCGCTGTTACCCGACTCGTAGTTGAGCGACAGGTAGGGTTCGCTCGTAAATGCGGTACCACCGTAACTGATCCGCGGCGTACCTGCGCTGACGCTATCCAGATAGCTGGTGGCGGTCATGAATGGCGCGATTGCGGGTCCAAATCCAGCATCGAGGATAGAGCCGATAGGGGTGGCAGAAGAACCAAAGGTCACCAGACCATCATTGTGCTGATACAGGGAGTTGTAGAGCGTGCCACCAATGTTGACGGAAAACGGCGACAGCTGTGTGCCTCCAAAACAGTCGTCTGCACCCATCCCTTGAAAGTTATAGTTGCCGATGGCGATGGCCACCGCCCCGCCGGAGGGATTGACGGTACATGCGGCAAGCGTCTGGTCGATCCGGATCGACATCGCAGCAACCTGACAAGTTGCTCCGAGCAGTGCAAAAATCAATACGATACGTTGGAACATGGTGCTGACTTCCCTGATGTTGGTGTTGGTTGCGCGAGACTATCGCCATTTACCGACCAGCGCGCTTATCCTTGAGCGTCGCGTAGTGGCACGATCCGGCCTCACATCTGGTATATGATGACCAAAAACTTTCAAGTAAACAACGATGATCAGGCGCTAACATGCAGGCCAGCGGTTACCGTGCGTTTCTAAGCTATAGCCACGCGGACAAAGTGTGGGCGAACTGGTTGCACAAACGCCTCGAACGCTACCGGCCCGCCAAGGTATTGCTGCGGGAACTGCGATCCCGCGGCCACAGCGCACCGGAGCGGCTGCAACCCATTTTCAAAGACCGGGATGAGCTGCCCAGCGCGGCCGATCTGTCCGCGATGGTCGATGCTGCCCTGGCCGACTCCGACGCACTGATCGTCGTCTGCTCACCCAACGCGGTGGCGTCGCCTTGGGTGGCCAAAGAGATCATCCGGTTCAAACAGATTCATCCGGCACGCCCCGTGCTCGCCTTTATCATTCACGGCGAACCCAACGCGACCGATCCCCCTTCACAGTGCTTCCCCAAGCCGCTGCTGCACAAAGTCAACAGCGATGGCAGCCTGAGCGATGAGGTGGTTGAACCGGTCGCCGCTGATGCCCGACCCAGTGCAGATGGCAGGCACAACGCCATGCTCAAGATCGTCGCCGGATTGCTCGGGGTCGGCTTCGATGCGATCCGCCGGCGAGACACCCAGCGGCGCATCCGGCAACTCACGATGATCAGCATCGCGTCGTCCGCTGGCCTGGTATTGACCACCGCGCTGGCCTTGATTGCGATCGAGGCGCGGGATGAAGCCGAGGCGCAACGCGTGATCGCCGAAGATGCGGCTGCAACCGCCCAGCGCACCAGCGACTTTCTGATCGAGATATTTCAGATCGCCGACCCGGCCAACTCGCGAGGCAAAGAAATCACAGCGGTCGAGATTCTCGACCGCGGCATGAGTCGCATCGACGCCCTATCCAGCAAACCCGTGGTGCAAAGCAACCTGCTGCATACCATGGGCGTGGCCTATACCGGACTCGGGTTCTACGATCGGGCTGCGAACCTGCTGCGCTCGGCCGACGCGCTACGCGCATCCCACAATCCCGACGTCCGTCCCGATACCCTGGTGTCGTTGGCTGAGGTGCTCACGCTGAGCGGTGATCTGGCACAGAGCGAGGCGTTGTTGCGCCAGGCATTGGCCATCCTTCCCACCCAGACTTGGTCATCCATTCATTCGCAAGCCTACAACGCGCTCGGGGACACGCTGCTACGCCAGGGCGACCTGGGGGGCGGGGAGGCGAGTTACCTCCACGCAGTGAAACACGATCGCATGACGGACGGTGACGCTGCCGGTGCGCCGACCAGACCAACGCCTGCCCAACTCGCTGACAGCGAGCGCGGTCTGGCCGGCGCGTTACTGGAACAGGGTCGCTTTGACGAGGCGGAGACGCTGTTTCTGAGCGCGGTGGAGGGGTTTATCCAGGCCTATGGTGATGACCACCCAGCGGTCGCCATCACCTACAACAATCTGGCCGCGCTGTACTATTTTCAGGAGCGCTGGGACCAAGTGCGTCGCTACTACGATCTGGCGCTACCACGCTATCAAACGCTGTTCGGCGAGGCACATCCTGAAGTAGCGAACGTGTTAAACAACTACGGCCGTTTGGAGCTCGAGAACGGCAACATTCAAGCGGCGCGCCGGATGCTGGAAAGATCGGTCGCGATCGATACCAGCCTGGGTCGCGCGCAACACCCGGATCTGGTCTTCTCTCTCAACAGCCTGGGACTTGCCCGCTTTGCCAATCTCGACGCTGAAGGCGCGATCTCCGCCTTCAACCAGGCGATGAGCCTCGTCTCCGAACGCCATCGTCTGGCAGGCCCGGTGCGGGTCAATCTGGCAGCCGTGCACTGCGCTGGGGGCGATCGCGATTCGACCAACGCGCTGCTGAACGAGGCGATGCCGCTGCTGCGCGAGCACTACGCGCCGCAAGATTGGCGATTCGATGTCGCGCTGAGCATCCGCGCGTTCTGCGCCCGGAACACCGACGCCGCGCTCAGCTCCGCTCAGGCACTGGCGAACAAACGCGGGGCAGACAACTACTTCGCCAGAGCTGCATACGCGCGCGTCGAATCCCTGCGCGGTGCGGACGCTTAATGCAAAGATAGGCAGAGGCGCCAGACAGCTCGCGCCGCCCGACAGCCCACCTAATGCTTCTGCAGCACCAGGGAGCCGATGGAATAGCCGGCACCAAAAGAGCACAGCACGCCAACATCTCCAGCCTGCAGGTCTTCGTGGTACAGGTTGAATGCGATCACCGATCCAGCCGAGGCGGTGTTCGCATACTCATCGAGCACAATGGGCGCTTCGATAAATTCCGGGTCACGGCCGAGCAGCCGCCGCGCGATCAGTTCGTTCATGTTGATATTCGCCTGGTGCAGCCACCAGCGTTTCACATCACCCACTGCAAGCCCGACGCTTTCGACCTGATCCTTAAGATGCTGGGCCGCCATGGGACAAACCTCTTTGAAGACCTTGCGGCCATTCTGTTTGAACAACTTGTCATCGCCGAACGGGTCGCTGTCGTCGGCGTAGGACAGATAACCAAAATCTGAGCGAATGTTGTTGGAGAATTGTGTCACCGCCTTCGTGCCCAGCACTTGGTAGGCATGCTCGGAGGTACACGTCTCGGCGGCTTCCAGGATGCAGGCGGTTGAAACGTCGCCAAAAATAAAGTGGCCATCGCGGTCGGTGAAGTTCACCTGCGGCGTGGTCAGCTCCGGATTGATGACCAGGGCGCACTTGGAGGATCCGGCGGCGACCGCATCGTGGGCGCGATGCAAGCCAAAGGTGGCGGCCGAACAGGCGACCAGCATATCGAAGCCAAAGCCATTGATACCCAGCGCCTGTTGCACCTCTATCGCAATCGCTGGGTAGGCACGCTGGGTATAGGCGCAGGCGACCACCACCATGTCGATGTCGGCCGCGGTTTTGTTGGCCGCCCGCATGGCGCGCTCGGCGGCCGAAATGGCCATCTCCGCCTGGTGGGACAGCTCGTCCGGTGCCCGCGCCGGGATGCGCGGGCGCATACGCTCCACATCCAAGATACCGTCTTTGCAGTAGGTATAACGCTGCTTGATGCCACTGGCTTTTTCGATGAATTCTGCGCTGGAGAGGGGTTTTTCTTCCAGCTCGCCACGCGCAATCGCATCGGCATGCTCCGCGTTGTAGAGCTCCACATACGCGTTATAGGCTTCGACCAATTCTTCATTGGTGACAAACTCTTCGGGCTTCCACAAGCCCATTCCACTCAACACGACCGTCGCCATAGCTACCCCTTAACATGCTCACGCTGACCTAGACGCGGGACATCCCTCAGCGTGGCGAGGGACATACAACGCTATGCATCATTTTGCGGCGAGTGTAACGGACTTTGCCCAGCTGACGCGAGGACAGGCATGAGCCTCAGGGAATCGGTAGGTACCCGCTGGCATCACCTTTGGTGAACACGCCCACGGCATCATGGGCATGCAGGCTCTCGTGATGTTCGATGCGTACCCAGAAGTCGCACCAGCGTCCGTCCGCCAGCAGCGCCCCCTTGAGGCGTCGACCCGCATCTTCCACAAACATGAGGTTCTTGCCGTTCAAGCGCGCAAACTCCTGTTCGTCCTCGCGCTTTACCGCCGCCTGCACCGGGGTTTTGAGGACCTCTTCGACTTGGTTTATGAGATCGGTGATCGGAAACTCGTCCATCTCCGAGGACAACTTGACCAGAATTTTGGCGGTGCTGCGCTGACTGTGTGGCGTGGCTTTGATGCCTTCTTCGGTGCCCAACCAGGCCTTTACGTCTGCAACGCTCAGCTGACCGCGGTCGCCAAAATCTGCCTGGAATTGCTCCTGTATAAGCTGGCGCGCGAGTGCCGCAGAACAGGGGCAAGTCGACGAGTATTGCACCTCAACCGACAGTTCCAGGGCGATCTCACCCTCGATCAGGGTCCCTTTGACCGTCACCGGATACGACGCCCAGCCTTCGTTGTCGCTGATCAACGCGCTGCGCCGAATGAAGTGATCAAACTCAAACTGCACAAACGCGTTAGTGCTGAGGTCGTGATGCGATTCGAGAATTGAGCCCAGCAACAGCTTCAGACCGGCAGCGGTGAGCGGACGCGTATCCGCGTGCTCATCCAGCAGCAGATACAGGCGCGACATGTGGATTCCCTTCGCCATCGGATCGGCGAGGTTCACATAGACCTGTACGTTGGCCTGCACGGCTTTGGATTGATCGCCATCTTTGACAAGCAGGGGCTGATGGACGTGGCTCATGCCCACCCAATCCAGCGTATCCTGCGCTTCGCCGAGCACTCGGCGTGCAACGTCGGGCATGCCCTGGCTTGAGACTAACGTGGGTTTGCTCATGCTATTCCTAAGCTGATGCGTTACTTACAAGGGCTGCCGATTGTAGCAGCTTTATCCAGCTCTACTATCGGGGCCCAACCGGCCGATTTAAGCCCCCACCGCCCAAGGTTTTACAACCTGCTCGCCAAACGCAGCGGCCTAGCAGAGCATGTCAGGTGGGCAGGCTGGCGGTTTCCGCATCGGTCAGACGGCGCGCCTGATCCTGTCGGAGCACCGGCATGCCGCCCCGCACCGGATAGGCCAGCCGGCTGAGACGGCACCATAGCTCTGCATGCTCAGGCCTGTAGTGTAGTGAGCCCTTACTTACCGGGCAGATATAGAGCTGTAAGTGCTTGGGTGAAGTCATACGCGAAATAATACACCACTCGACGATCCATCGAAGAGAACCTAACAGAAAAACTCGACGAGTTAATAGGCATATTAATTTGCATTAAATATCACCCCGGGGAGCTTGTTCCAACCGCACAAACCAGGCATTCGCTTGGCAATAAAATGTACCAGTGGGTGCGCTGGCTCTCCCCATACCCGCGACCTCGATCACGCTCTATTGCTGTCCGACATTTTACACTCCTGCGACGCAGCAGTACCCAAGTTTACATCGATATGACGCGACACCAATCCAACTCCGGCTTTACCTTGATCGAACTACTGGTGGTTATGGGCGTTCTAGGCATCATCATGTCCATCGCCCTCGCCTCATATTCGAGCTACATCGAAACCGCCCGCGGCGGGACGATCAAAGCCAACTTTGAAATCGCCGTCAATACGGCCAAGAATAACTTCGCAGCTGCGCGCCAGCTGACCGCGATCGGCGCATCCATCAACAGCGTGATTCCGGCAAGTTCCGCCGGTTGGGCCGACATGATGAACACATCCGGCTCCCAAGCACCGGAAGGGGGAGACCCGTTTGAGCCCGGCCTGGGCAATGTCACCAACGGCGCGGTTGGCGTGCAATATGTCGGTGCCTGGTCGAATCGCGATGCGGAAGTGATCATCACCCGTCCGACCTACTCCGGTGTACCCGGCGCTTCCGAGATCATCCGCCAGGCCGACTACTAAACCGACGCTTGCGGCGCGGTTCAGCCGCCGAAAGGATCCTTCAGGACGATTGTCTCCGACCGATCAGGCCCGGTGGAGATGATATCGATCGGCGCACCCACCGCATCTTCGATGCGCGCGATGTAAGCCTTCGCTTTGGCCGGCAGATCTTCCAGGCGTGACACCCCGACCGTGGATTCCGTCCAGCCTTCAACTTCTTCATAGACCGGCTGCACGTTCGAATAGTACTCACTGCTGAAGTTGGTGGTACCGGCATTGCCGTCCTGATCTTCATAGCCCACACTGATGCGAATCGTCTCGAGACCATCCAACACATCCAACTTGGTCAGACACAAGCCGGAAATGCTGTTGATCTGCACCGCCTGTCGTAACGCGACCGCATCGAACCAACCGCAGCGCCGAGGACGACCGGTGGTAGCGCCAAATTCGTGCCCGCGCTCGGCCAGACGTTTGCCCACATCATCGAACAACTCCGTGGGGAACGGCCCCGACCCCACCCGTGTGGCGTACGCTTTGGTAATGCCGAGTACGTAGTCGAGGTAGCGCGGGCCAAAACCACTACCGACCGCCGTGCCGCCAGCTGTGGTATTGGACGACGTCACAAACGGGTAGGTGCCCAGATCGATGTCGAGCAGCGCTCCCTGGGCACCTTCGAACAGAAGATTGGCGCCCTGTTCTCGCAGACCGTGCAACAGCGGCACAACGTCATGCACCATCGGCTTGATCTGTTCCGCTACGGCCGCACATTCGTCCAGGGTCTTGTTAAAGTCCACCGCAGGGCGCTTGTAATAGCTGGTCAGCATGAAATTGTGGTACTCCATGACCTCGCTGAGCTTGGCCCCAAATTCCTGCCAATAGAAGAGGTCACCCACCCGCAAACCACGGCGGGCGGCTTTATCTTCATACGCCGGACCGATGCCGCGCCCGGTGGTGCCGATCTTGCGATTGCCGCGCGCCTCTTCACGCGCCAGATCCAGTTCCACGTGATAGGGCAGGATCAGCGGGCAGGCGGACGAGACTTTCAGGCGCTCAC
Source organism: Pseudomonadota bacterium (assembly GCA_039028775.1). Classification (GTDB taxonomy): domain Bacteria; phylum Pseudomonadota; class Gammaproteobacteria; order Pseudomonadales; family Azotimanducaceae; genus UBA4421. The sequence continues at coordinate 8,408 of JBCCHL010000018.1, forward strand.
GCACCGGCACACCACGGGCTTCGAGTTGCTCCACCTCCTGCATCAGTGCATTCGGTTCGAGGACCACACCGTTGCCGATCACACACTCCACACCGTCGCGCAGAATGCCGGACGGGATGACGTGTAGAACGGTCTTCTCACCATCGATGACCAGCGTGTGGCCCGCGTTGTGGCCGCCCTGAAAACGCACCACGGCCGCAACCTGTTCGGTGAGCAAGTCGACGATCTTGCCCTTACCTTCGTCACCCCACTGGGTACCGATAACCACCACGTTACGCCCCACGGCTTGCCCCTCTTTTTACCTCGGTCTTCATGTTTTGCCTTGTTGAATAACGCCGGAGCATCCCGGCTCTATTGGTCAGCGGCGATCCATTGGCCGTCTTGTTGTTTGAGTATCTGGGCATCGGCTGGCGCTCGTTCCGCACCGCCGAGCCCCCAGGCGACCTGTCGATCGGCAGCGCGCAGAGCGGCTACCGCGGCATGGACCGCGGGATCATCGCGGTGCGCAAAGTCGACCCAGACCTTCGGCTCGAGCGGCATCGCTGCTTTGAGCAGCACTTTGAGGTCCATGTCGAAACCCGTCGCCGGCCGCCCATCGCCGCCGAACACCCGCCCCACGCCGTCGTAGCGGCCACCTTGGGCGAGCGCGCGCCCGTGTTCGGGATGATAGACCGCAAACACCGGGCCGTTGTGATAACCATAGCCGGTCAATTCGGCCACATCGATGCGCACATCAAAACCCTGATCATGCGCCAGTAGATCGACGAGGCGCCGCAGTTCGTCAAGCGCTGCGCGGGCGGCAGGCGGGACGGCAGCCAGATCGCTTTCGATCATATCGAGGGTATCAACATCCCCCATCATGGCCGGCAGACGGGCCACAATCTCGGTCAGAGCGCCGGCGCCGAGCAGGTCCTGGATATCTGCTTGGGATTTTCGCTGCACAAGGCCGAAGAGGGTGGGTTCGGAAGCCGGGGGCATCGCGCCGCCGTCGACCAGAGCGTCCACCAGCGCTCGATAGATACCCATGTGACCGAGCAGGAGTACCGGTTGGTCTATACCGGCCCGGTCGACACTGCCGAGCATCAGGCGGATCACCTCCAGATCAGCATGCAGATCTGCAGCGCCAAAAATTTCTGCACCGGCTTTTATCGGAACCCGGGAAGTCTGCGCGATCCGCGGGTTCGCGAATACCACGGGCCCCGCATAACAAAGACGTTGCACATCCTCCGTCGCGAGGCTGTGAGCATCGATACGCACCGCTTGCGAGGTCATATCGGAACGTACGCCCAACATCCGCCCACTGACCTGATCGACCACCTTGAGCGTCTGCAGATCCAGGTCTTCGCCGCCGCCGACCATCAACGCATCGAGATACTCGATAACAGGCGGCTCAACGTAATCGAAACCCCAGGTGTGAAAAAGATCGAGCACCTGGCGACGCAGTTGCTCCAGTCGACGCCCACGCGGGGGCAGAAGTTCGTCCACCCCACGGGGCAGACGCCACGATGTATTCATGTATGCGGTCTTGGTTTCGTTTCGTCTGGCCCGGTTCGGCGTCTGTCCCTGCCGACCGGGCGTACTCGAGCGCCCCTCTGCTCAGGCGATGTCAGTCAGACCCGCCGTCACTTTCGAGAAACTTGAAGAACTCGCTGTTCGGGTCCAACACAAGCAGATCACTCTTGTCCTGGAACACCTGCGTGTAGGCATTGATGCTGCGATAAAACTCATAAAACTCAGCGTCCTGCGTGTACGCACTGGCATAGATAGACGCAGACCTGGCATCGCCGTCACCCCGGATCTGTTCGCTCTCACGATACGCTTCGGCTTCGATCACAACCGCCTCGCGGTCGGCTTCCGCCTGAATCGCCAGCGCGCGCTCGCGACCTTTAGCCCGGTACTGTCGCGCTTCGATCTCACGCTCGGAATTCATCCGATCGTATACCGCGGACGATACTTCCGGCGGCAGATCGATGCGCTTGACCCGCACGTCCACTACTTCCACGCCCATGCCACGCATGACCTCATCCAAGTCGGCGCGCAACTCCTCCATAAGCTGATCGCGCTCGCCGGAAATCACCTCATGCATATCACGACGGGATATCTGGTTACGCAGACCTTCGTTTACGCGCTCCTGAATCAAACGGTTGGCCCGACGCTCATCAAAAGATGCGCTCTCGTAGAACGCGGCCACATCATCGACCCGCCACTTAACAAACGAGTCTACGATTAGAGGCTTCTTCTCCAGCGTGTAGTACGTCTCCGGATTGGAGTCGAGGGTCAACACCCGAGCATCAAACTTCTTCACGTCCTGGGCGACGGGTACCTTAAAGTGCAGGCCGGAGCGCACATCGCCCTCCACCAGATTACCGAACTCCAGCAGGATCGCGCGCTCTGTTTCGTGGACTCTGTACAGCGCCTGAGAGCCCACCAAAACGATCAGCGCGACAATGATCAAGCCGACAAGGGTTTTCATAGACATAGTAATGCTGCTCCTAGTTACGGATGCGACCGTTGTTGGCGCGGGCCGCATTGACCTCGCGCAGAATACGCTCGACGGCGTTGTCCATCATGGTCTGATCGATGGTAACGTCGCCTGAGCCGCGGTTGCGGGTCAATTGGTCGAGGGGTAAATACATCATGTTATTGCCACCCTCAACATCGACCATCACCTTGGAAGAATTCTTGAGGACCGCTTCGAGCGCATCGATGTAGAGGCGATCGCGGGTGACTTCTTCGGCAAGCTGATATTCCTTCAACAGCTTTTCGAAGCGCTGGGCCTCACCTTCAGCACGCGCGACCACTTGGTCGCGGTAGGCGTTGGCTTCTTCGATCTGCCGTTGTGCGCGACCACGGGCCTCGGGCACGACCTGCTCAAGATAAGCCGTCGCCTTATTGATAAAGCGCTGCTGGTCTTCTTTGGCTTTCTGCACGTCATTGAACGCGTCCTGCACTTCGCTGGGCGGCGCTGACCGGTCGATGTTGACCTTGCGGACGAATATGCCGGTGCCATAGTTTGTAAGGTATTGCTGCAGGCGCGACTGCACCTCCGCGGCGATCGCTTCGCGACCATCGGTGATCACCTGGTTCATGGTAGAACTGCCCGCCACATGGCGCAGCGCACTTTCGGTCGCGTGATCGAGGCTGCCTTCGGGACGGCGCACATTGACCAGATAGCTGATCGGCTCGTCGACCACCCACTGCACGGTCAGACTGACATCGACGATGTTCTCGTCGGTGGTCAGCATCGAGGATTGATGATTATGGGAACGCACCTGGGTCACATTGACCAGTTCCACCTCATCGATCAGGGGCGGATTCCAGTGCAAGCCGGGATCCTGCACGTCCTGCAGCACCTCGCCGAAGCGGAACACCACGCCGCGCTCCTGCTGGTCCACCTGGTAAATCCCTGCAAACACATAGACCGCGACCGCAATGAAGCCGATCAGACCGAGCATACCGCCCGATATGCTGCTACCGCCTTCACCACCGTTGCCGCCACCGCCGCCGAAAATACCGCTGAGCTGGTTTTGCAGCTTACGAATCGCTTCGTCCAAATCGGGAGGCCCCTGATCACCCCGGTTTCCCCAGGGATCTTTGTCACCACCACCGGGCTCATTCCAAGCCATCTATCTACTCCGATCTAATGTTGCGTAACCACCATCCGGTGGCGTGTACTGCGCGTCTAGCCGCTCAGCACAGAACGTTTTTACCGCGGGCCGCCTGGGTAAACGCATAGACGTTGACCAATCCCGACCGGTCCATCAAAAAAGCATGTCGACCTAAACTATAGACACACCGCCATAACTTTAGTTGCCAACCCAGAGGACCGAGCCAACCTGCATAGTACCCCAGCCGCGATGCGTGTGCCGCTTTTCAACGTGCCATCTTCGCCGGGACGCGGTTCAACGGGTTGCTTGTCACCGGGTTACTGGGCGTCACCTGACGCGCAGACCGGTGAGGGCGAGTTGAGATGCCGGCAAACTCTCTTTGTCGCCCTTTGTCGCCCTTTGTCGCCCTTTGTCGCCGCCTCGAGGTCGATGCCTCGATATCACCGCCTGAGCCGCGCAGAGGCTGGTCGCTAACCCCACTGGGCTGGGTTCAATTCTCGCACTTAGCTGTGGCCATTGGAAATTTTTTGGGGGTGTTCCGATGCACGCAAGGAGAGGGGTTCAAAGTCGCGCAGTTGCGCCAATAAGTGTTCATCCGCCTGCAGGATGAGGCTGATGCAGCCATCGTCAAGGACGGTCTCAGCCACTACCGCATCCGCTGCATACAACCAGGCACGGGTCTTCCCCGCGCTCGGCGCGAGCACCACTTCATGGGGGCTGACCACGCCAAGACGGCTACCGAGCTGAGCCAGCAGGTCTTCGATGCCCGCCCCTGTGTGTGCGCTGACCGGGCAGATCTCGTCATCCGGTCCCAGCCCATCGAGCACCCCCCATTCGACCTGCGCGCCGGGCTCGAGCAGATCGATCTTGTTGAACACGATGATCTCCGGGACCTGCGCCGCACCGATGTCTGTCAGCACCGTACGCACCTGCTCAATCCGCAGCGACCATTGCGGATCCGCAGCATCGACCACGTGCAGCAACAGGTCGGCATGCACCACCTCTTCGAGGGTGGCTTTGAACGCGTCGACCAGGGCGTGGGGCAATAGACTGACAAAACCCACAGTGTCTGCCAGGACCACATCGGTTAGCCCGCCGATACGCAGGCGCCGCAGGGTGGGATCGAGAGTGGCGAACAGCTGATCCTCTGCGTACACCGCTGCATCGGTCAGACGATTGAACAACGTCGACTTACCCGCGTTGGTATAGCCGACCAAGGCCACCGTGGCCGCGCCGCTGCGCCGCCGTCCGCGCCGACTCTGGCCGCGCCGCTTGACCACGCCGGCCAGGCGTTTCTGCGTCGCTTTGATGCGCTCTGACAGCATGCGTTGGTCGAGTTCAATCTGCTTTTCTCCCGCCCCGCGCAGCCCGATGCCGCCCTTCTGCCGATCCAGGTGGGTCCATCCCCGCACCAGACGTGTCTGGGCGTGTTGCAGTTGGGCCAGTTCTACCTGCAATTGGCCTTCGTGGCTCTGCGCGCGGGTGGCAAAAATGGTCAGGATCAGCTCGGTGCGCGTCATGATGCGACAATCGAGCGCGCGCTCGAGGTTGCGTTGCTGACCCGCTGAGAGTTCGTGATTGATCAGGACAAGATCGGCACGCCGTCCGCGCACGGCATGCCGCAACTCATCCACCTTGCCGCTGCCCACAAAGTGGCGCGCATGGGGTGCGGCACGCCGAGCCGTAACAACCTCGACCACCTCAAGGCCGGCCGAACCCGCCAGCTCGACAAATTCGGCAACCTCCGGATTCTCCTGCTGTTGCAACTCCACTTGCAGAATGAGGGCGCGCTCGCCAGTTTCGGGTCTTTCAAACAACATCGATGTCACATCGCTCAGGTCGCCGGGCTGACCATGAATAAACTGATTGTCCGCACGGCAGCGCACGGCCACAGACCCGCAGCGATCGGCGGACGGTTACTCATAGGTGGTGCCGAACGCCTGCACGGGCTCTTAAGATTATATACGTCGGCGCCGCCCGACCCGGGCGCGGGTCGATAGAAAGCTCACGCTCTCAACCGCTACCATCGCCAACACGCATCAGATTTTAGCGCACGTATCGCATCGGGTATCGCGCTACGGCCGATACCGCGCGGTCTCTACTACTGGACTACTCGTCGTCCGCTCCGGTGGGCAGTCTCACATTGCGCGCCGGCACCACGGTGGATATCGCATGTTTGTAGACCATCTGGCTGACAGAGTTCTTGAGCAGAACCACAAACTGATCGAAAGACTCGATCTGGCCCTGAAGTTTGATCCCGTTGACCAGGTAGATGGATACGGGGACACGCTCCTTGCGCAACGCGTTTAAATAAGGGTCTTGTAAACTATGCCCTTTCGACATTGGTATTCTCCTTGTTTTTATCACGCGAGCGCCACGTTCGCTGCGAGTCTTTTGGCGCACTGACCCCAGACCACAGGGACCGTGCTACACGTCACCATAGAAAGCTTGCTAGCCGTATTTGCCCCTCTGGCCCGGGCTGGCGACAGCTCGTGATGAGCACGCGCTCGGTCTTTTGGTAGCAGGTTCGCAGCAGGAATGGTGCTAAGAACGTTAGTGCCCCGAAATCGAGCAAAGTTCATTGCGCGCGCAACTTCCGTTGTTGCGCGAGCGAGTAACGCGAGCGTTCGCGGACGGTCCCAAACACCCCGATCACCCGGGATTCAACACCACCGCTAACCTTCTTTGTGTCGTGCAAGTGATACCCAGCGTAACACGAAAATACCCACAGAAAAGGATTTTGGAGGTCTGTGCACCCTAGAGGGACACGGATTGTAAGATTTGTTGCGCAACTTTCTCTGGCGATCCCCACGCGAGCGGTTCCATGTCAAGAAACCCGCGCATCCAGGTGATCTGACGTTTGGCCAGCCGCCGCGTCGCGGTCAGGGCATCCGCCTGCGCCTGCGCCAAGCTCAGTTCGCCATCGAGATGCAGCCAGATCTGCCGGTAGCCAACCGCCCGCATGGCCGGGATGTCGAGGTGCAGATCCCCCCGCTCCCGCAGGGCCTCTACCTCCGCAACAAATCCCGCCGCCAGCATGGTCGCAAAGCGTGTCTCGATCAGCGCGTGCAGGCGTGTGCGATCGTCCGGCATGAGGCCGAATAGATCGATGCGCCCGGCACCCAGGCGGGCCTGCGCATGCTCGCCCTGCTGAGTCTGCCACAACTGCGACAACGCCTGGCCGGACAGGCGCACCACCTCCAAGGCGCGTAGCAGGCGTTGCCGATTGTGGGGGTGAATCGCGGCGGCAGCGTCCGGATCTGACGCGCGCAGCTGCTCGTGCAGCGCGTGAGGTCCATCCCGTTCCCAGGCCGCATCGAGTTCGGCACGCACTGCCGCATCGGCGGGCGGCAGCGCTGCGATACCCTCGATGAAGCGCTTGGCGTAGAGCATCGTACCGCCGACCAGCACCGGCAATTGCCCCGCATCCCAGGCAGCACGGACCGCCGCATCCGCCGCGCCCACGAAGTCCGCGACCGAAAAAGCCGTCGCGGGATCGACGATGTCGATCAGGTCATGGGGGTAGGCGCGCAGTTCTGTGGGGGTCGGTTTGGCCGTGCCGATGTCCATACCGCGATAGACCAGCGCCGAATCCATGCTGATCAGGCGCGCTGTCCGAGGACCGCCGAGCAGATCCTGCAAAGCCATCGCGACCGCGGTTTTGCCAGCGGCGGTAGGGCCCGCCACGATCACAATGCTATCCACGCCGGACTATTGTCCTCGGTAAAACAATTTGTCCAACGCATCCATGCTGTATTGGAAATACGTGGGGCGACCATGATTGCACAGGCCGGCATTTTCGGTGGTTTCCATCTGCCGCAGGAGTTGATTCATCTCGGTGATGCTCAACGCTCGATTGGCCCGCACCGAACCATGACAGGCGAGTGTCCCCAGCACTTCGAGCTGTCGCTCGGCGATTTCAGCGCTGGTCCCAAACTCTGCGAGGTCCGCCAGGAAATCGCGCAACAGCGCAGCGATGTCCTTGCGTGCCAGCAGGACAGGGACTTCGCGGACGCTCAGCGCCTGTTCACCGAGGCGTTCCACCACCAGACCCGCAGCGGCCAATGCCGCGGCGCAGTCTTCAGCCAACTGCGCCTCTCCAGCGGTGACATCGACCGCCAGCGGCACCAGCAGGCGTTGGCGCGCGATGCCCGTCGCGGCGTATTCCTGTTTCAGTTTTTCATAGGTAATCCGTTCGTGGGCCGCATGCATATCCACCAGCACCAGCCCCGCCTGGTTCTGGGCGAGGATGTACACCCCATGCAATTGCGCGAGGGCGTAACCGAGGGGCGGGACCTCTGCCTCGCCAGGGGCTTCGGTCGTCCAGTCCGGTCGCGCCTCGCTCACCACTTGTGCCAGGCCGCCGGGCGCGGCCGCGGGAATGGGTTGTGGGGTTGCCAGACCAAGCCCGCCCTGTGTCGGTGACGGCTGTGCCGCGAAGGCCGCGGTGGGCGGAGGTGCATGCAATCCGCCGTCGGCCGGGCGTATATCGCGCAACGCCCGGTGCAGGCTGGCGAAAATGAAATCGTGAACGCTGCGCGCCTCGCGGAAGCGCACTTCGTGCTTGGTCGGATGCACGTTCACATCCACCTGCTCCGGGGGTAGCTCCAGATAAAGGACATAGACCGCATGGCGGCCGTGAAACATCACATCCTGATAGGCCTGACGGATCGCATGTCCCACCACTTTGTCACGAATGGCACGGCCGTTAACGTAGAAGTACTGCTGATCGGCCAGCCGCCGGTGATACTGCGGTGAGCCGACCCGACCGTGCAGCCGCAACCCGCCGCGTTGCTCGTCGATCTCCACCGATTGCTCCACAAACTCCCGACTGAGCACGCTACCCAGACGCGTCGCCAGGGACCCCGCCGCCAGATTCAACGTTTTTGGACCGCGTTGCGCGTTCGTGCTGCTCTGCCGCAGAGCAAAGCCTACCTCCAGATGGGCGAGGCTCAGACGCCGCAGGATCTGATCCACCTGAGCGTTTTCGGTCCGCTCTGCCTTGAGAAACTTGCGTCGGGCGGGCGTGTTGAAGAAGAGATCTCGCACCTCCACGGTCGTACCCTCATTGTGTGCGATCGGGCGCTGGCTGACGGTGCGCGACGCATGCACTTCGAGTTGGTGCCCGAGCGCGTCGGCAGCGGTGCGCGAACTCAGCCGCACCCGCGCGACCGACGCGACGCTGGCCAGCGCTTCGCCGCGAAAGCCGAGACTGGCAACCCCCAAGAGGTCATCCGCCGCCGCGATCTTGCTGGTCGCGTGGCGCGAGAGTGCCAACACCATGTCGTCGGCGTGGATACCATGGCCGTTGTCAGCCACCCAGATGAGGTCTACACCGCTGCCTTCGGTGCGCACGTCGATCTGGGTGGCACCTGCATCCAGAGCGTTCTCGACCAATTCTTTGACGATGGAGGCAGGGCGCTCGACGACCTCACCCGCAGCGATCTGATCCGCCACATAGGCGGAGAGCTGGGCGATGCGGCGAGTCATATCAGCCGCCAGCCTGCGGGATGAGGATGACCTGACCGACCCGGATATTATCGTTGGATAACTTGTTGCGATGCCGCAGACGCTGAGAGGAAATGCCATACCGGTCCGCGATCTCGGACAGCGTATCGCCCCGCACGATCGTATAGCGAAACTCACCGCTCTTAGAAGCCGCCAGCAGGGTCCCCGGAGGCGGATTGCTGCGCATATATTGCTCGATGCCTTTGGCGATGGCCCGGGCCAGCTTGTCCTGGTGCTCGGCCTGGGACAGCCGTCGCGCCTCGCCCGGGTTGGAGATAAAGCCGGTCTCCACCAGTATCGACGGCATGTCTGGCGATTTCAGCACCAGGAATGCCGATTGTTCGACGCGCTTCTTGTGCAACTTGGTGACCCGCGCGAGATTGGCGAGGATCGCAGCACCCACCTCGATGCTCTGGTAACGATTGGCATCCATCGACAGGTCGAGCAATACCGATGCGAGCAGCGGGTCCTTGTCGTTCAAGCTGACATCGCCGACGCCGCCGATCAGGTCCGACTGATTCTCGCGCTCGGCGAGCCATTTGGCGGTCTCGCTGGTCGCCCCACGGTCGGACAGCGCATACACCGAGGCGCCGGAGACATCCGCCGACTTGAACGCATCCGCATGGATAGATACGAACAGATCGGCCCGTTTCGCCCGCGCCAGCGCTGTGCGCTTGCGATGGTCGAGATAGTAGTCTCCGGTACGCACCAGATCGCCGCGGATCCCTTTGACCGCGTTCAACTTGCGCTGCAAGCGCTTGGCGATCTGCATCACAACAAGCTTCTCTTCCAGGCGCCCTGGTCCGATCGCGCCGGGATCTTCGCCGCCATGCCCCGCATCGATGGCGATCACCACGTCGCGATTCTGCTTGGGCGGCGGTGCGGGTTTGGGGCGGGGCTTGTCTTTGACAAACAGGTCCACGACCAGACGATGGCCATAGGGTTTGATCGGCTTCAGAGTGAAGGCTTTGGGGATCAGCGCCTCTTTGAGATCGATCACCACCCGATACTTCTTATCATGCAGTCCACCACGCAGCTTTTCGACCCGTTTGCGGCCCACCGCAACCACCGCTGGATCGAAGCCGGTGCGGGGCCTGACGCCCGTGAGATCGACCACCACGCGATGTGGGTTTTCCAGGGTGAATACATCGTAGGTGATGGTCGCGTCCGTATCGAATACGACGCGCGTGGAATCCGGCGCCTCGTGCATGCGCACCCCCTGGAGGGTGGCCGCGTGCAGCGCGCTGGGCAGCAACAAGCAAGCCATGCTCACAGTCAGCAGCGTGCGGATGCCTATGGCGCGGGGAGAAGCAACGCGCCTGCGCGCCGGGGGTCGGACGAGCTTATGCATGGCTCGTATCCCGCGCTACATATCTTCGCACTACGTCTATCAGCACCACCTCGCGCAAGGGATCAGGCCCCATAGCGCAGATGCGCTTTGCGCCCGATAATGCCGGCATGGTTGGTGTGAGGCTCAATGGTGATTTCAACATCCGCTGCGGGCAGCCAGCCCTCCGCTTTATCGGCCCATTCAAACAATTTTAACCCGTCTCCATCGACAATTTCATCGATCCCGACAAATCCCAGCTCGTCCGGATCCGCCACCCGATAGAGGTCGAAATGATAAACGGCTAACGCGTCGAGCTCATACGGTTCGAGCAACGTATAAGTGGGGCTCTTAACGCTGCCCGAATGCCCAAGTGCCCGCAACAAGCCGCGCACCAGCGTGGTCTTGCCCGCGCCCAGCTGACCGTGCAGAAACACCAGTGCACAGCCGTCAAACCGCGCGAGCATATCCTGCGCCACCTCCGCGCCGAAGTTCAGGGTCGCCGCTTCGTCCGCGAGCCAGACGCCACTTGTCCCTTCGCCCATGCTCACCCGACCGCCTTCAACAGCTCTGGGAGTTGCGCCAGCACATCGGTGGCGAGCAGGCTGATCTGGCCGGTATCGCGCACCGCCCGATCGGCGGCAGCACTGTGGAGAGCCACCGCCTGCGCGAAGCAGGTTTGAACGTCCTCCGGTCCGGCGCTGCGCGCATAAGCGCCAGCTAACAAACCACCGGCAACACCTGCGAGCACATCGCCCATGCCCGCGCTCGCCATTCCCGGATTGCCGTGCCCACAGATCGCGAGTGACTCGGCCTGCTCCACCGCGGGTCCGAAGACCACCGATCCCGCGCCTTTGAGCACGCCGCTACAACCATATTGACGGCTGATCCTCAGCGCCGCTGCGATACGATCATCGGCGATGGCGGCGCTGTCACAGTTCAATAGACGCGCGGCTTCACCGCTATGCGGCGTCACAAACAACGGCCCGCCTTGCCAGGCGCCTGCATCGGCGAGGAAATAGAGACCATCAGCATCCAACACTACGGGCAGCCCGCTGGCTTCTACCTGGCGATAACAACGGCTGCCGAAGTCTCCGCGACCCAGGCCTGGGCCGAGCACCACCACGTCGTAGCGTGCGGCGCTGATATCCGTTTCCGGGGCGGCCGCGATCATCACTTCCGGGGTGCGTGCGATGAGCGCGGCACCGTGCTCAAGATGGGTGTGCACGCTGACCAACCCGGCACCACAGCGCAGCGCCGCTTCCGCCGCCATCGCGCACGCGCCGGGCATGCCGACGTCGGAGCCGACAATGGCGAGGCGCCCACGCTGGTGTTTGTAGGCGTTGCGCGACAAACCGGGCAGGCTGCTCGCCGCGAACGACATAAGCGAAACACCGTCGCGGTAGCAGGCGTCGCCGACCCCGAGATCACTGAAACGATACGCGCCGAGGTAGTCCAGCCCGGGCCCGGTGTAGTGGCCGATCTTGCGCGTGATAAACGCGGTGGTCAGCGCGGCGCGCACCGCGATGCCTGCTACCGCGCCGGTATCGGCATCAATCCCGGACGGGATATCCAGGCTGAGCACCGGCACATCCACACCGTTAAGCGCCTCGATCGCGAGGGCGAAGTTGCCGACCACCGCGCGCGACACGCCCGTCCCGAGGAGGGCATCCACCCACACATCGCAGCGCTCGAGTAGATGGGCGCGCAGGGCGTCGGGCTCTGCATCGGCCCACACCTCGATGGAGACCCCTGCAGCCACGCAGCGCTCCCACGCCAGGCGCGCGTCGCCGACCAGTTGCTCAGGCGCCGCCAGAGCGGTAACCCGGGCGGTCAGACCCGCCTCGGCAGCAAGGGCGGCGAGGGCATAACCATCACCGCCGTTGTTCCCTTTGCCACACAGGATCCGCACGCGGGAGGCTTCGGGAAAGGCATCGAGGAGCACGTCAAAGCCGAATCGCGCGGCGCGCAACATCAGCTCAAAGCCAGCCACCGGCATCTGCGCAATCGCGGCGGCGTCGATCGCCCGGCCGGCCTCGGTGTCGTAGAGCTGGGTGTGGGCACGCCCCATAGATAGCTTTTCCGCATGAATGTTGAGAAGCGACTATTATAGCGCCGTAGAACCGGCATTTGAGGCTTATCGGCATGTTGCCCAGCCCCGACGACATCTCCACCTGGGCCCAGGAACTGGGTTTTGCCCAGGTGGGCATCACGGACGTGGACCTGTCCGACCACGCGCCCCACGTGCGCGCCTGGCTGCGCCGCGGATTTGCCGGAGATATGGGCTACCTGCACCGCAACCTCGAAAAGCGCCTGCATCCGGAACGGTTGGAGCCCGAAACCTGCCGGGTGATCACCGCCCGCATGAACTACCTGACCGAGCCGTCCGCGCGCGTGCCGTTGCAGATCCTCGACGACCCGGACAAGGCGTACGTCTCTCGCTACGCGCTCGGGCGCGACTACCACAAAGTGCTACGCAAGCGCCTCGCCCGCCTGGCGCGACGCGTCGACGACGCGCTCGAACACGATGCGCAGCGTTACCGTTACCGCGCGTTCACCGACTCCGCGCCGGTGTTGGAAAAAGCGCTGGCGCAGAAATCCGGTCTGGGTTGGATGGGCAAGAACACCTTGATCCTGAACGAACAGGCCGGTTCCTGGTTTTTCCTCGGCGAGATCTACACCAATGCCCCACTGACATGCACAACCAACGTCGCGGAAGAGCGTTGCGGCAAGTGCAACGCCTGCATAACAGTGTGTCCGACACAAGCCATCGTCGCTCCCAAAACCCTGGATGCACGACGCTGCATCTCATACCTCACCATCGAGCACAAAGGCGTGATCGATGAGGCGTTACGCGCACCCATGGGCAATCGCATCTACGGTTGCGACGATTGTCAGCTGTACTGCCCCTGGAACCGCTACGCGCAAACCACGAAAGAGAACGATTTCCGTCCACGCCACAATCTGGATGATGCAGAACTGTTACACCTGTTCGCGCTGGACGAAGCAGGTTTTCTGGCCCTGACCGAAGGCAGCGCAATGCGCCGCATCGGCTACCCCCAGTGGCGGCGCAACCTCGCGATCGCACTCGGCAACGGTCACCCGACCCGCGCCGCGATGCGAGCGCTACAGGAGGCCAGAGCCGGCGCGTGTGACATGGTCGCGGAACACATCGACTGGGCGCTGCAGCGTCTGGAGGCGAAGGCGGCCGAAACTACCAGCAGCAACGTGAGAGCAACGACGCCCTAACCGATCCCGCCCAGGGATTAGGAGACAGTAGCACTGGGCTGAGGGTCAGTCGCTGCGAAAGAAGTGTTCCCGATAGAATTGCAGTTCAGCGATGGACTCACGGATATCTGCCAAGGCGGTGTGCTCGTTCTTTTTCACCACCCCGTTAGCCACCTCCGGCGCCCAGCGTTTGGCGAGCTCTTTGATACTGCTCACATCGATCAGGCGGTAGTGCAGGTATTGCTCGAGTTCGGGCATGTAGCGCACGAGGAAGCGTCGGTCCTGCCAGATCGTGTTCCCACATAGCGGTGCTTCACGTGGACCAACATGTTGCTCAACAAACTCGAGCGTGCGCGCCTGGGCTTCGGTTTCCGATACCCCTTCCGCTGCGACCCGATCGAGCAGCCCCGACGCACTGTGATGGGTCTGGTTCCATTCGTCCATGCCGTCGAGCAGACTCTGCGGTTGCCGCACCGCCAACACCGGCCCTTCGGCGATCACATGCAGCTCACTGTCGGTAATGATGGTGGCCATCTCCAGGATCCGATCGTGCTCCGGGTCGAGCCCCGTCATTTCCAGATCTATCCAGACTAGATGTGACGCCAACGATTTCTCCTCTTTCCCAGGTCTCTTTCACAGGAGGGTTAACAGGACCTCAGTCTAAGACACGACGGCCTAAGCCTTTGATCGGAGTACTGACCCGGTCCTTCGCAATCGCGATCGACCCCCGCGATCCGCCGGCCGGTCTAGCTGTGGAGGTCGGGACGATTTGTTAGAATCGCCGCCTGCAACGCAGCAGTTTAAACGAGAGCCCTGAAAGTGTCCTCCCAGCAAGTGACAGTGATCGAAGCCACCGAGCTTCAGCGCGAGCTTGAAGCGGGTGCCGCACCTATGCTGCTGCAGATCACCAGCCCCGAGGTCTTTGTGCAGGCCCATATCCCCGGTGCGATCCGTGTGACGCCGGCACAGCTGGTCGCCGGTACACCGCCGGCCACGGGTCGTCTGCCCACACGGACACAGCTGCAGCACCTGTTGACCCAAATCGGCTTTAACGGCAACCGGGACATCGTCGTTTATGATGATGAAGGCGGCGGGTGGGCCGGGCGCATGGGCTGGACCCTCGATGTCGTCGGCCAGCGCGCCTGGCGCTATCTGAACGGCGGTCTGCACGCATGGCACGCGGCGGGTCTGCCGCTCGCACAGGGCGAAGGCGCGCCGCCCGCACAAGAGCCGACCCCAGCATTCTCGATCGACACCACGCCCATTGCGGAGATCGACGATGTGCTGGCGGCGATCGCTTCAGACACCCACATCATTTGGGACGTGCGTTCCCGGGAAGAATACCTGGGCCAGCGGGTGGCGGCGGCGCGCAGCGGGCACATTCCGGGTGCCGTCAATCTCGACTGGCTGCATCTGAAAGACCCAGCCGCTCATCAACGCCTGGTGCCAGACCTGCCCGCCGTGCTGGCGGAGCTCGGTATCCACGCAGGTACCCAGGTGATCACCCACTGCCAGACCCATCATCGCTCAGGACTGTCCTACATGATCGGTCGCATCCTCGAGATCCCCATCCGCGCCTATCACGGCTCCTGGTCGGAGTGGGGGAATCGCGACGACACGCCCATTGAGGTTTAGCACTATGTCCACCGGGTTCGCCGCCCTGCAGCGGGCGCTTCCACAACACCTGCTATCCCGCGGTCTCGGCACCCTTGCCGCGAGCGAAACCCCCTGGTTGAAGGACCTCTTGATCCGCGAGTTTGCACGCGCATACAAGGTCTCGCTAGACGAGGCGGAGATCCGCGATCCCCGCGCCTACCGCTCTTTCAATGACTTTTTCACCCGCGCCCTGCAGCCGGACGCTCGCCCAGTGGAAGCCGATCCGACCGTTGTGGTGCACCCCGCGGATGGCGCCGTCAGTCAGGCGGGTACCATCGCGCAAGGCATGTTGCTACAGGCGAAGGGACACGGATACCGCCTGGATACCCTGGCCGGCCCCCTCGCACGCGGTCTGCACGAGGGCCAGTTCTGCACCATCTATCTGGCCCCGTTCGACTACCATCGGGTGCACCTGCCGTTTGCCGGTAACCTCACCGAAACCCTGGCCGTGCCCGGCGACCTGTTCAGCGTCAACACCACCACTGAAGCCTCCATCCCGGGCCTGTTTGCGCGCAACGAGCGTCTGGTGTGTCGCTTCGAGACCGACTTCGGACCGATGCTGGTGATTCTGGTTGGCGCGCTGATCGTCGCCTCGATCGAGACCGTGTGGCCGGGACCGGCCTCTCCCTACGAGACCGAGGAACGCACGACGCACGACTTCAATTTTGCCAAGGGTGAGGAGATCGGACGTTTTCTGCTCGGGTCGACGGTGATCTGCTGTTTCCCGCCCGGCGCGGTGGTGCTGGACGAAACGCTGCAACCCGGTTGCCAGACCCGAATGGGCATGGCTATGGCACGGTTGGCGGACCCAACCTGATCCAGCTCGCTGCGCGTCCGTGCTCAGCGAAAGGTGAGCACTTCCTCAATCGACCCGCAGCCCAGCGCCAGCATGACAAGTCGATCAACGCCCAACGCTACCCCAGCACAATCCGGCAGCCCCGCATCGAGCGATGCCAGGAACGGCTCGTCGAGAGCCATTGGGGTCAACCCTCGTTCGGCACGGATGCGGTTGTCCTGCAAGAATCGACGTCGATGCTCATCCGCGTCGGTCAGCTCCCAATAGCCATTCGCGAGTTCCAAACCATCGATCACCAACTCAAAACGCGCAGCACGTCCCGGGTTGGCCGGTTCCAAGCGCGCCAGAGCGGCCTGATCGGCGGGGTACTCGGTGATGAAGCAGCGCCCCTGCAGCGCATCGCTCGCCTCCGCGAAGGCCAGATCCAGTACCTCGCGCTCACGCTCCAGATCACCGACCAGGTCGGCATAGGTCAGCGTGCGATACGTCGCCGAGCCGAGTATCAGGTCGACCAACTGTGCCACTTCGGCCATCAGGTCGTGATGATCAAAACCCAGTCGATACCATTCGAGCAGTGTGAACTCACGATTATGTCGACTGCCTTGTTCATCAGCGCGAAATACCGGGCCCATCTGGTAGCAATCGCCGAGGCCGGCGGCCAGCAAGCGTTTCAGGTGATACTCGGGCGAGGTCTGCAGCACACCAACGTCCGCAACGCGGATACCGGGAACATCCGGGTCGGTGACGCCATAGCGCGCGAGAACCGGTGTGTGGACCTCAACCACCTCTCGCTCTGCAAAAAAACCGCGGATATCGCCGAGAATGGTGCTGCGTTCGCGGAGCACCGCAGGCTCCGCTAACGGACGCCAATCATCCATGCGACGGCGGAGCGCTAACGCACCCGGCTGACGTATTCACCCGTACGGGTATCGACTTTCAAAACATCGCCGATATTGACGAACAGCGGCACACCTTTGATGGTCGCACCGGTAGATAGCGTGGCAGGCTTGGTGCCACCGCTGGCGGTGTCGCCCTTGAGCCCGGGATCGGTCTCGGTGACTTCCAGCTCCACAAAGTTTGGCGGGGAGACCGCTATGGGATCGTCATTCCAAAGCGTCACCTGGCAAACGTCCTGCTCTTTGAGCCAGTGGTGGGCGTCGCCTACCGCGCTTGCGCCTGCGGCCACTTGTTCGAAGCTGCCATCGGTCTGCATGAAATGCCAGTACTCGCCGTCGTAGTACAGATACTCCATATCGCGATCCATCACATCCGCAGCCTCGATAGACTCACCGGACTTGAACGTGCGTTCCCATACGCGACCGGACTTGAGGTTACGAAACTTGACCCGATTGAAGGCTTGGCCTTTGCCGGGCTTCACGAACTCATTTTCCAAGATCGTGCAGGGGTCGCCTTCGAGCATCACTTTCAGGCCGGATCGAAATTCATTGGTGGAGTAGCTCGCCATGGGTCCATAAATACCACTGTTGATCAGGTCCGAATGATACCTGCGATCAGCCCGCCTGGGGAGCGCCGCTGTGGATTGGCGGTCCGCCTGAGCGGTTATGGATAGTGAGAACCATATTGGATCTGCGGTAGAATTAACAATCTCCAGCACCGAAAAACACTAGACTAGTTCAATGTCCAGGCTCGACTTATTCAGCGTTCCCGACCGCAAGCTGGCGCAACTGACGTTCAGCGCCGCGGACACGACCGCCATTAATCATTGGGCCGCCAATCTGCCGCTGGTGAATACGGACGAGACCGCCGCCCAACTGTTTAACGCCATTCAGGAGCTGGCTGCCCTCGACGCTCAAGCTGGTGACAAACTTGACTATCTGGAAGTACTGCGACCGCTGACCCACTATGTGTGTTCCCGCATGGATCGCAAAGACCGGCCTCGCGAAGGTGTCGATTTCGGGACCGAAGCCCTGCTGATCAGCCTCTGCGTAGCCTACAAAAGTATCTGGGAAGCGTGCGAGGAAGACACGCGTGCCCAGAAAGATTTACTCGCCCGGACCCTCCATCGCCTCGCCACCGATCTGTCACGCATTCTTCTGCGCGCACTGCAGACTTACGAAACCCCACCTGCCGGGTTGTGGTTTGAGCTGAACAAGATCCGCCTGCGCGCGGAGGAGTTGGAGCTGCTCGAGTTTCGCTGCAAAGACGAAGAAAACCACAGCCAACAGGATATGAGCATCGAGTCGGCCTATATGCGAGCCCTGCTGATCGCTACCTGTAATCCGAATCAACTGCGCGCCCAGGAACTCACCAACGTGTTCCATGCCTTGGAGAACTGGTCGAGTCATGTCCTGCTGAGCGACGCCATCGAAAACGCACCCATCATCATTGGCCTGTCCAACGACGCCGGTCCGCAGTATGCACGGGTCGCGGCCAAGGCCAGCGTCTCCCGAGCGATTCACACCGAAGTGCTGGCCTACGAAATCGAAGCCTATTTAAAGGATGTGAGCGGTTCGATCAGCGTGCCCGACACTCTGACGGCCAGGCTGCTCAGCCAATTAGTCGATGCCTGGAGCGCGATGAAAGATCGCACCTTCAAGCGCATCGAAACCAACACGCCTATCCGGGTGTGTGTCGGCTTGGGTGCGGTGCACTACTTCCTCTCCGGCGGCGTGGTCTTCAACGATCAGGTGTTGCGCACCGATGGTCTGCTGCGACGCGAGGTGAATCCCTTCCTCGATGTGAAGTTTGAGGGCAGCCGGATCGAGGATGACGACCCCTGGTCCCAAGCCCACGATCTGAAGGTCGCGATTCCGGAAAACCCCAATATCGAGGATCCGGAGCGGCTGCTGGCGGTGCGCGCACAAGAGGCGGGTAACCAGGAAGAAGAAGCCTCACCGTTTGATCACCACGATGCTGTGGGGGTAGATACAAGCCCAGGCGGGTACTGCCTGCGCTGGCTGGATACGCCGCCGCCCAACACGCGCATCGGCGAGGTGGTGGGTCTGCGCGAAGAACTGGACCCGCGCTGGTGTGTGGCGGTCATACGCTGGATAAGCCAGGAGCAGAACGACTACCTGATGGGCGTCGAGTTGCTCTCTCCCAAAGCCATCCCGCTGGCGGTGCGGGTCATTCAGAAACGCGGCGGTCCCACCGATTACGCCCGCGGATTGCTGTTGCCGGAGATCTCCGTGCTCAATCAGCCAGAAACCCTGATCACCCCACGCATGCCGTTTGCGGCGCAACAGAAGATTCAGCTCCATCGGCAAGGGATTCAGACTACCGGCCAACTCCTGGTAGCAGAACTGAAAACGCAAAGCTTTAACCAGTTCACATTTCGTATGTTGGATGGTTACTTGGAAAGCAACCGCGCTGCTTCCAATATAGGGTCCTTGACAGCCATGAGCAGAGAGGACACTACTCCCGGCACGTAACTCAGCATTCGCTCAGGCTGGGTTGATGTTTGTGCCGTGAGACCAAAAGGGACATGTCGGCACAATTATCACCATCCGCACAAGCGGCAGCGACGCCTCACACCCATCCTTTGCCCGAGGTCACGACCCGGGTATTGATCGGAGAAAAATCCGAGAACGCTGCGCACGAGTTGGATTCAACCTTGCGCAACGCGGGCATCGCAACCAAACTCTCGATCAGTGACGATCTGATGCATGTTGAGCAGTTGCTCAAAGAGGGCACCACAGACATCGCGCTCCTCACTGACAAAATGGAGGGCCTGGACAAGATCCTGCCCCGCCTGCGCGAGAATGCACCCCACACCCCGGTCATCCTGGTCACCCACGACAACGCACCGGGACCGGGATGGAGCGTCAGCAGTGCCCTGGGGCTCGGCGCCACCGACGCCGTGCCCGCAGACTGTGGCGAACAGCTCGCCCTGGTCGTCAAACGCGAGCTGCAACACATTTGCCAACGGCAACATTATTCCCAGGTACGCCGCGCACTCAAGGAAGCCGAGCAGCGTTGCCAGCTGCTGCTACAAGGTGCGGATGCCGCAATCGCCTACGTCCACGAAGGCATGCACATTCATGCCAATCGCGGATACCTCGAAATGTTCGGTTACGCAGATGGCGAAGAACTGATCGGCGTCTCCCTGGTCGATCTGCTCGACGAGGAGAGTGGCCAGGTTCTCAAGCAGAGCCTCAAGCGCGTGCGCAGCGGTGCCGAGGATGTCGAATTCGAATTCGCCGGCTCGGCCAACCACAGCGAGTGCGCCGGCTCGATGACCCTCACCAGTTCGAAGTATGAAGGCGAACCCTGCCTGCAGGTGACAGTACGCCCCAAGCAAGCGAAAAGTGAGCAAGCCGCATCCGATGAAGCGGCCAACCCGCAAGCTGCGGACGAGTTGGAAATTCCCGGCCTGTTGAAAACCATCGAGGTGCTGCAGCAAGGGACCAACAGCGATGTCTGTCTGTTCTTTGTCAGCATCGATCACTTCGACCAGTACCGCAGCGAGTACGGTCTGCTCGGCGCCCAGAGCATCGCCCAGGGTGTGTGGAGCCATCTGCAGAACACGGTTGATGCCTCCCCCTGCGCGCGCCTGAACAACTTTCAATACGTTCTGGCAATCAGCGGCGACGAGCTTAATGAGATTCAGGAACAAGCCGACGCACACCGCCACAGCGTCAGTGAGCTGATCCTGGAGATCAACGGCAAAACCGTCCGTCCGACCATCTCCCTCTCCGGCATCCAGGTGGCCGAAGATGCTGAGCTCAACGGCGCGTTGGATGACGCCTATCGAAATTGGCTCGATGACGTGAAGGATGGTCACAGCAATCAGGTATCGATGCCAAACATGGACAACGTCGCCACCACTGAAAGCTGGAACGACGCCAAGGTGATTCTGAAACAAATCACGGACGCCATCGAGAAGAAAACGTTCGTGCTCTTGTTCCAACCCGTCATCAGCTTGCGCGGCGACTCCGATGAGCACTACGAAGTATTCCTGCGCATGACCGGCCCCAACGGCGAACAGATCGAACCGGGCAAGTTCCTGCAGACCGCGATCGACAACAACGTGGCCGGCAAGATCGATCGCTGGGTGATCCTCCAGGCGATCAAGATGCTGTCGGTACACCGGGCCAAGGGCAATGCGACGCGCCTCACCATCAACGTGACCAGCAACAGCATTGTCGATCCCGAATTCGTCAACTGGTTGGGCGTGGCGATCAAAGCCGCGCGCCTCCCCAGCGACGCCGTGATCTTCCAGATCACCGAGCGCGACGCCACCACCTATCTGCGCCAGACCCGCGAATTTGTCGAAGGCTTGCGCAACATGCACTGTCGCGCCTCGCTCTCACGCTTCGGCCTGATCGATCAACCGTTCGACACGCTCAAGCACATCCCCGCCGATCTGGTGAAGCTCGACGGCAACGTGGTGACCGACGACGAACAGGATCGCAGTTCATTGGTGGAAACGATCAAACAGCTGCAGGGGCAGGGTAAACTGACCATCGTTCCGATGGTGGAGAACGCAACGCTGCTGAGCACGCTGTGGCAGGCCGGTGCGAACTATATCCAGGGTCACTACATGCAAGAGCCCAGCACCGAGATGAACTACGACTTCTCAACCGAGGAGTAGGTTGCCGCAGCGTGCTGGGGCGTGATGCGGGCACCCGTGGTTGCATAAGTTCACCAGATTGCGGGCGCGCGTTTCGGACTAGCAGATAAGCGGCAGGCAGTGACGCGGGTCACCTGACATGGAACTCAGCCCTCCGCGTCTATCTCCCCCAACGCTTCGGCGATATCACGGTCCGAAAAGCCGATCAGATAAAGAATGGCGTCCAGGCCGAAACGCGAGATTGCGTGGCGTGCACTCTCCTTGACGATGTCTTTGGCGTGGAAGGCCACGCCCAGCCCGGCCGCGCTGAGCATAGGCAGGTCATTGGCCCCATCCCCCACGGCTATAGTCTGTGCCAGATCCACCCGCTCGTTGTCGGCAATTTCGCGCAGCAGTACAGCCTTGCGTTGCGCATCGACAATCTGCCCCACCACCTCACCGGTCATGACGCCATCCTGCAATGCCAACTCGTTGGCGTGGACGTAATCGATGCCCAGCTCCCGGGCCAGCTTTTCGCCCACGTACTGAAATCCGCCGGACAGCACCGCGGTTTTGTAGCCGAAGTGTCGCAACGCCCGGATCAGTCGATCGGCGCCTTCGTTTAACTCCACCGTCTCGGCGACCGCATCCAGGGCAGTGACCGGCAGGCCCTTGAGCAGGCTCGCCCGGCGTCGGAACGAGGCCTGAAAATCGAGTTTGCCCGCCATCGCCTCGTCGGTGATCGCGACGACTGCATCGCCGACGCCATGCAGCTTGGCCAGCTCGTCCATGACTTCGGCCTTGATCAGCGTGGAGTCCATATCGAACGCCACCAGGCGTCGATTGCGCCGAAACACGGAGTCGAGTTGCAGGCTGAAATCGAAATCGTGGCGTTCGGCCTGCTCGAGCAGATCGTGCTGGACGGCCTCCAGGTTGGCCATGTCGCCGCGCAAACGCATCTCCACACACATGCGCGCTTCCGCGCTGACCCCCGCGCCCCGATCGGTGAGACGGCGGATGGTGTCGATGTTGAGATCGTAGCGATGGGTGATCGCGCTGACCGCCTGCAGCGGCGGGCTGCCTTTACCCGCAGCCAACACCGTTAGGATATAGCGCTGCTTGCCGGACGCTTGCAGCCAGGCATCGTGTTGCTGCTGGGAAACGTTAGCGATGCGCACCGTAGAGCCCACCTCGTTGGCCTGAAACATGACGTCTTTGATCATGTCTCCGGTAACAGAACTCTCGACACAAACCAGGATGCCCAGGGCCAAATCGTCATGGATGACCGCTTGGCCGATGTCGAGGATGTGCGCGCCATGAGACGCGAGGATATTGGTCATCAGACTGAGCAACCCCGGTTTGTCCTGCCCGGATACGTTGATCAGTACGTTCTCTTGTGCCAAGGACAACTCCACAGGCTGGATAAAACTCTTGACATGCCACCACTCCAGACGCAGAGGCTAGCCATGATTGCACTTCGCCACATTTTGCCGGATATTAGCGCTCCCTACGCGAACCGGCTCGACGTCTCGAGTGTCTAATTACTGGAAGCGCTTTAAATTCAATCAGACCGTATTGCCCACCGCGGTGACAAGCGCAGTCCTGGTCGGTATCTGTCTGCTGTTCGTTTGGGCGCGACCGGTTGATCAGAACGAACACATGCAACGCTTCGGCACGGTCCTTGCCACGACCATCGCAAAAACCAGCGCCACCCACTTGCTGAACAACCAACGCATCGAACTGGCCGTGCTGGCCAATGATACAACACAGCACCCGGAAGTAGCGGGCATTGTATTTTACAATATCAATAACGAAGTGATCGCCCTGCACGGTCGCAACGATCTGAACTCAAGCTATCCCGCGACGATCACCGCAGAAGACGCGATCATCGGCTACGTGAACCTGTTCCTCGAACCGACCGCCTTTGCACCGCCGGCTCGTCTGCAACAATGGCTGCTGTCGGTGCTCAGTATCCTGCTCGCGCCCTTCGTGGTTCTGCTCGGCGTGCAGCTCAGCCAACGCGGCAATCGTTCCTTGCCCATCGTCAGCGTGCCGGAACAACCACACAGCCCACAGCTTTGCTTCTGCCTGTTCGTCAACCTGCACAATCAGATCGCGTTGTCGCGGGATGAGCGCCGCGCCGCGCTGGAAGATGCGTTGGCGATGGCAGAAGAGGTGTGTGCCATCCATCAGGGCGTAGCGCTGACCGCAGACGACCGGGGTGTGTTGGTCCTGCTCGACCAGACGGTCATTACCGCGGCCCAGGCGATCTGCGCCTCCCTGCTGTTGCAGGACCTGCTGCACGAATTTGAGACCGACGGCAAATTTCGTTGCTATCTCGACGAGTACCTTGCCCCCGACAACCCCACGGAGCTCAACGCCGCCGATCTGACGGAGATCTACGCCGAGGAAGGATTTGACAGCGGCTGGCTGCTCGCCGCTCTGGCGCGCAGCCAGACGGCCCAATTGAGCGCCGCGGTGCGGGCTAAACATCTGCCCCACCAACAGTCCAGGGCGGAGGCGTTCGAACATCCGCTGCTCAGCGACATCGCACCTCACGCAGACGTCTTTCTGATCGCAGAACTGCCGGAACAGCAGGCCCAGCTGATCGTCAATCAGGGCCAGCTGATCCTGGGTTTCAGCCAGGCGGCGGGCTGACGCTGTACATCTGCGCGGTACCCGACCGCGGCTATCCACTCTTGCACCTCGCGATCATACTCTTTACAAACCTGAGAAGCGGTTGAATAACCGGGTGCACAACCAAATGGAACAACAGCGATATGGAACATAAGAATTGGTCTTGTCTCAAGTGCGGCCATCGCAGTTTTGATACGGATACGTTTCGCGCCACGGGCGGGAGATTCGCAAAAATCTTCGATGTGCAGAACAAGCGCTTCTCGACGGTCAGCTGTGAGCGCTGCGGGTATACCGAGATCTACCGCGGCGACACCTCCACGCTCGGCAATATCTTCGACTTTTTCACCAACTGACCAGCCCCGCGCCCCATGCTCGTCGGCCTGATTTCGGATACCCATCGCCTGCTACGGCCAGAAGCGTTGGACGCCTTATCAAGCTCGGACATGATCATCCATGCCGGCGATATCGGGGCACCAGAAGTGATCGATCAACTGCGCGAAATCGCGCCGGTTGAAGCGGTGCGAGGAAACATCGACAAGGCGGCCTGGGCGGACGCCTACCCACTGGTTCTAGCCTTCGAGCACGCCGGCACATCGATCTATGTCCTGCACAACCGGGCGGACCTGGATCTCGATCCGGCCAAAGCCGGATACGACGTGGTGGTGAGCGGTCACTCGCACAAGCCCAACATCGAAACGCGCGACGGGGTGCTGTACATCAATCCGGGCAGTGCCGGTCCACGGCGCTTTTCACTGCCCATCTGCGTCGCCCGCTTGAACCTCGGTGACGGACAGCGCCAGGCCGAGATCATCGACCTGGCGATCACCTGAGCCGTCGCCCCACGTCCGCTTGACATGGGTTGGCGGGCTATTCGACCGTGAGCGTATCCACTTTCTGGAACCCCCGCGGCAGCTTGCGTCCGCGCCGGGCACGCTCGCCGATATAGTTGTCGAGGTCTTTGTGCTTCAGGCGCAGATGCCGCGCCCCGGCATGCACCAGCAACTCCTGGGATTCGGTGACTACCACCGCGGCGACCATCAACTCCTCGCCGGACTTGAACGCCGCTGTCGGTACGTTGATCAGCTTGTTACCCTTGCCGCGGGCAAGTTCCGGCAGCTCGGCGAGCTTGAACACCAGCATACGGCCCTGGTCGGTCACCGCCGCCACCCAGCTGTTGTCGACCTGTTCGGGATCGATCGGGCTCGGCATCAGTGCGACACCGCCAGCCGGCACGCTCAAAACGGCTTTCCCCGCTTTGTTTTTTGTCACCATATCGCCGAGCCGACAGATAAAGCCGAAGCCAGCGTTCGACGCCATCAGCAGCGGCGTGCTGGCCTGGCCCATGGCGACCCCAATATACTTGGCACCCGCCGGCGGCTTGAAGCGTCCGGTCAGGGGTTCGCCCTGACCCCGCGCCGAAGGCAAAGTATGGGGCGCCATGTTATACGCGCGCCCGGCAGTGTCGACGAACACCAGGGTCTCGTTGGTGCGGCCGCGCGCCGCCTGGGCGAAGCTGTCCCCACCCCGATAGTTCAGCTCTTTGGGATCGAGGTCGTGCCCCTTCGCAGCCCGCGCCCAACCTTTCTCGGACAACACCACGGTGAGCGGGTCATTGGTCAGCAGATCCTCGTCGCTGAACGCCTCCGCCGCTTCGACATCGAGCAACCGCGAGCGGCGCTCGTCGCCATATTCTTCCGCGACTTCGAGCAGCTCTTTCTTGATCAAGGTTTTGAGCCGGGCCTTGGAGCCGAGGATTTTTTCGAGCTCGGCCTTCTCGGCGTTCAGCTCATCCTGCTCACCCCGCAACTTGATCTCCTCCAGTCGCGCGAGTTGGCGCAGGCGGATATCGAGGATCGCATTGGCCTGGATGTCCGAGAGCTTGTACCGTTTCATCAGTTCCGCTTTCGGATCGTCTTCCTCGCGGATGATACGGATGACCTCATCGATATTGAGGTAGGCGACCAACAGACCTTCGAGGATATGCAACCGTTCGTTGATCTTATCCAGACGGAACTGCAGACGCCGGGTGACGGTTTCCTGGCGATAGCTCAGCCATTCCTTGAGGATCTGCACCAGGCTCTTGACCTGGGGTCGATTGTCCAGCCCGATCAGGTTCAGGTTGACCCGGAAGTTGCGCTCGAGATCGGTGGTGGCGAACAGGTGGCTCATCAGGCGCGCGGTATCCACCCGATTGGAGCGCGGCACCAACACCAAGCGGGTTGGGTTTTCGTGGTCCGACTCGTCCCGCAGATCGACGAGCATCGGCAGCTTCTTGGCGTGCATCTGCTGCGCGATCTGCTCCAGGACCTTGGCCGGAGACGTTTGGTAGGGCAGGGCGGTGATCACAATCTCACCGCTCTCGACGCTGAACTCAGCGCGGGCCTTGATGCTGCCCCGACCTTGCTTTGGCGTAGAAATGTCTAGCAGAATAACCATCACATCTCTCTTTCACCTTCAGCCAGACCTGTTGACACACAGCAATGGGCACAC
>JBCCHL010000019.1:0-34848 GCA_039028775.1 Pseudomonadota bacterium
CGCACGTTGGGGATGCCGCCAAAATCTACGGCGGAGACCTGCCCGGACAGTTCCTGCACCACAAACAAGAGTTCAGAACCGGTGGGGACATAATCGTCCGCAGGATTGCTGATAAACTCAAGCTCGAGCAGCGCGGCGACTTGCAGGGCGGCAACGCGATAACTGGTGGTCTTACCCTGTCCGGGATGACCGCGCAGATAGGTGGGGGTCACCGAACGGGCCAGGAAAGGCACACCGCGCAGCGCTCGCCACGCGGTTTCGATTCGCTGATTCCAGGTGGCGTCTTTGAGCTCCTCAGTGCGGTAAAAACACTGCAACATGTCGAGCATTAGACGGTCTATGATCTGATCGGTGGTGGCCTCGCGCAGGGCGATATCGGGTTTGCTGAGCATCGCGATTCTACGTCATTCCTCGCATCTGAACGGTGTCACGCTTGCGCGCGAAGTGTGCCGGCGAACATGGTGTTCGCGCCAAGTATACGTGACAATCCGTCCGGCGATGTGTGCTTTGTTATGAGTCAATTAGATCAATCTCAGCTTCCAACCGCAGCCGCGGACGATGCTGCCCACACCGAGGCGGATGATGCGCCGCGGCTGAATCGGCAGACCGAATGGCAGCCGGTGCTGCAACGCCTGCGCAGCCATATCATCCAGGCCGACGAACACGGTTTGCCCCGCTATGGGGTGCTATCGATCCTTGCCCGCCGGGTACCGTTTCACCTGTACGACCATCCGGCGTTGCTCGAGTTGTGCGACACGGCGTTTACCGACGGCATCCATGTCTTTGTCAGCACCCGCTTTCTGGCTGACATCAACGCTGCGGATGGCGCCGAACAGGCGGATTCCATGTGCCTGATCCTGTTGCACGAGCTCAGTCACATCCTGTATCGGCACCACACACGCCTGCCGCCCCATGCCCCCCCGCTTTTGTGGTCTATCGCCTGTGATATCGCGATCAACAGTCGGTTGTTACGCGCCTACCCGCAGCTGCGCCCAGGCGGGGTGTTCGACCAGGCCTGGGGTACGCGTCGTGATGAGATCGATGCCTACCTCGGCCACAGCGAAGAGCATATTCTGCATGGGTTGTGGGAGACACCTCCGGCGGAAGACGCAGCGTTTATCGCGCAACTTAAGACGGCCCTCAAACAGGCGCAAAAACCACCGGCACCCCAGATCGATCTGCGCGGTGCACCCCAGGACATTCACCACCATATGGTGCATCCCGCTGAGCTCGCCCGCACGCTGGATGACAGTGGGTTGACCCATGTGCGCGCGGCCCTAGATATGCCTGACCCAAACGACAAGCCCGCGTTTGCCAACCTCGAATCCGTCAGCGCGCTGTATCTGAGTGGCGATCTCGACAAAGCGAAGGAGATTCGCGATGAGCATCCGGCGGGGCGCACGATGGCCGGCGAACATCTCGAAGAAGCCTGGGGTGAGTGGGTGGATTTTGAGACCTACGGACGCCTCGAGTGGAAAAATCTGTTGCGCGACCTGGTGGTCGGTGAAGGCATGCGCTATGCACACTGCGACGAAGTGCCGAGTGACATCTACTTCATCGAACCGCAGCAGATGGGTCTGGATAGCGCTCTGTTTGTCGGCGCACAGGCGCCGGCAGCTCCCAGCGGGGTGGTGGTGTGCATCATCGACACATCACGATCGGTGTCGGGAGAGCTGCTGAAGATCTTTTTGGAAGAGCTAAACCACCTGGTCGAACACGAGTGCATATCTTCACAGCAGATATACATTGTCAGCGCGGATACCACCTTGCGCGCCGACATCCTGGCCTTCAACGACCACGAGCTGGCCGGCCAACCGGACCGGCTGTGCCTGTTCGGTCGTGGTGGGACGGACATTACCCGGGTCATCAACGAGGTGCTCGGCTGGGTCGACGAGCAGCCGGAGTTTGTCCCCGATGACCTGCAGGCGCTGGTGTACTTCACCGACCTTCTCGATCGCGCACCACAGCGGGAAGAACTGCCAGCCCGGTTGCCCAAGTTGTTGTTTCTGGCACCGCCCTCGCACGCGGTCAAACACTTTACATCTGCGGTCGAGGCTTTCGCCACCGTCGCCGAGATTGCGCCGGGGACTTTGATCGACCTATGACAGAGCTGCGCACACCGCTGGAGATTGCCATCATCAGCGGCGATCTGGCCGCCGTCGACGACCGCCTGGCGTGTGGGGATGCGCCGGGGGATCGCAATCACCTGGGTATTCCCGTGCTGTACGATGCCCTGCGCAGCAACAATCTGGCGATCCTGGAGCTTCTACACAAGGTCGGCGCGGACTGGGCGATCCCCCTACAATCTGGGTGGCTTCACGCCGCTGATCTATGCCTGCCTGCATTGCGCGCCGCGCACGGTGGACTGGTTGCTCGACACGGGCCAGGACGTTAACCAGCGGACCGTCGCGGGTATCGGGGTGATGCATGTCGCCGTGCAACGCCAGTCCGCGGAGATAGCGCAGCTGGTGTACGGGCGTGGTGCCGATCCGTTCGCCGAGAGTCGACACGGCGAGTCGGCGCTCCTCCTGAGCCTGCAGGCCAAGAACCGTCTCGCGACGTTCACGTTCATGTTGCAGTGTTACATCGATGCGCAACGCAGCCTCGCGCCTAAGTTGATGGCCTGCCTGGCGCGGATCTTCGATACCCAGCAAGCCGACGGCTTGACCGCGCTGCAAGCGCTGCTCCCGTTGGCGGATGAGATACCGAGCGAAGCTGCGGTTCGCGAATACATGAGCTTGCCAGGCAACTATGCCTCGGGTGCATTCCGCAGCCTCGATCGCACATTGGCGAGCCGTCTCAGTCGCAGCTTGTTTGCGTTGATGAAAGCGGAGCGGGTTGGGCGTACGAGTGGGCGCGATGGACCGCAGGTGTTGCCAGACCAAACGCCTCGGCACTGGCATGGCCACGATGGTCTGTAAGGTCACGAAACCTGCCCGACTCTGGCATTCCGCGGTTATAGAGCCGCCTCGGGGAGGCCGCTGCGCGAAGCGATCTGCTCAATCTTCCGCTCGCATACCGACTTAAACCTGTGGCCGGACTGCGACGGCCTCCAGCAATGACCTGGTCAAACCGGCGTGCGGCGGATTGAAATGCTCAGATGAGAATCAATATCATTACTGTATGGTCGCAGTGGCATTCGCGTGCCTGACCGGCTGATCGCGGTGCGGTCCTAGGTCGCTCCGCGTCGCTCAGGCTATCCGCGCTTAGCCTGTGGCGTTTTCAAACTGACAATGAGGTGAATATGCGGGTTGGATTCAAAGGTGAGAGTGTGGGTGAACGCCTGTTTCTGGCGACCGGAATGATACCCGAGCTTGCCATGGTGCCGATGATATCGATGGTGGTAAACAATGCGTTCTTTGCTGCCCAGCGTCTTGGCATTATGAACTTGTTAGAGGAAGGCGCACACTCGGCTGAGGCGGTTGCGCAGGCCGTGGATGCGGACCCTCACGCGGTTCAGGTGCTGCTGGAAGCGCTGACCGGATTTGGTTATCTGGAGCGGGAGGATGGCCGGTTTCAATACAGCCAGGCCCTGCGCAAGTCGTTCGCTGGGCGCTCGGCTGAGATGGCACGCTCGATGGCCGCGTTTGCGCCGGATGTCGCGCGTAAATTCGAAAGTCTCGACCAGGCGGTGACCACGGGCGAGGTTGCCGACTTCCACTTCAATCCGGTCAACGCGCAGCAGTGGGGCCACTATCTGACTTTTCTCAAGTTGAGCGCCGATCGGCCAACCCGCGCAATCGTCGATAACGTCAAGCTGGGTTCGACGCCGCGACGTATGCTGGATGTGGCGGGTGGTCCGGCCATGTACAGCATTGCTTTCTGCGAGCGCTACCCGGAACTGGAAACGGTGATTCTCGACCTACCCGAATCAGCCGAGGAGGGCGAGAAGGAAATTGCTAAAGCCGGCCTTACGGACCGTATCTCCTATCAGATCGGTGATCTGGTGAGCGCGGACTGGGGCACTGGCTACGACATTGTGTTGTTGTCGAATATGCTGCACTGCTTCAAGGAGCCGGAGTGCTGCAAGATCATCGACATGGCCTTCGCAGCCCTTGGCCCCGAAGGTGTGTTGATCACCAACGAACCCGGGTTTCC
Source organism: Pseudomonadota bacterium (assembly GCA_039028775.1). Lineage (GTDB taxonomy): Bacteria > Pseudomonadota > Gammaproteobacteria > Pseudomonadales > Azotimanducaceae > UBA4421. The sequence continues at coordinate 4,099 of JBCCHL010000019.1, forward strand.
GGGGGAGGGCGAGAACATCGATACCTTCGCTGCGTTTACGTCCTTGTTATACTTTACGGTGACGGGTGGCCGCACCCATCCGACGCCGGAAATCGAACGCTGGCTGAGCGACGCCGGCTTTGCCAGCGTCACCCGACAACATGGCGGTAGACAGACCCAGGTGATCGGGCGCAAGGGCGCTTAGGGATCGCTGGCGCGTCATGTTATGGCAGCACATCGATCTGGGGTTGTTGTTGCTCGACGGTGCCGTACTGTGCTTGTTCATCGGGATGCTGGTCGCCGGCAGCTTTGCGCGCGCACCCCGCATGTGGCTGCGCGATCTACCCGCAGACATACAAAGCCGGACGGCGCCCATGACCCATGCCGAGGTTCGCAGCGCCCAACTGATAGGGGTGGTGATTGTGAGCCTGCTGTTTTGCGGCCAGGTTGTGAGCACGCTGCGCTACGGCTTCGAACATGGCTACCTGCTCGCCCTCTTGCACGCGTATTTGCTGTTCCAGATCTTCAACTTTTTCGATTTTCTGGTAATCGACTGCGGCATCATGCTTGCGATCGATCCTGCGGATCCGCCGATAGAAGGTACCGCCCACGCGGCTGGGTACCGCAATTTTGTGTTTCACGCGCTCGCGTCGCTCAAGGGGCTTTTACTCGGGCTGCCATTTGCCGCTCTCGCGGCGGGTGTGGCGTGGCTAATCACCGCTTGGGTGTGATAGCGCTCGCCTACTAAATGCTGCCCCTAAAAAAAGCACTTAATCACAACACAAACAATATTAATATCAAGATAAACGGTAGGAGCAGGACCATGTTCGGCACAACGTTTTACCGAAGACACTCGACGGTGAGCAGGCTTGTCTTGGCCTGCCTGGTCTGTGCGCTCGAATCCGGCGCGCTGGCGCAGGAAGAAACATCACCGCTGGTGTTTGAATCGGACGCGGTGGCGGCGTGGGCTGACGAGTACTTTGGCCCGAGGGTTGCCGCCGGGGTGATCAATGGTGCAGCGATTGGTGTTATCCAGGACGGCAATACCGTACTGTTGCGCGGCTATGGCTGGGAAGACATGGCTCGCGAAATCCCACTGGACCCGCAGCGCAGCAAAATCCGCATGTGCTCGGTGTCAAAGACGTTCACCGCCACGGCGATCCTGCAGCTGCGCGATCGTGGACTTATCCAATCCCTGGACGACCCTGTCAACACCTACCTAAAACGCTATCAGCTGCCCGGTCCTGCCGGCGCGGCGGTCACCCTGCGGCAGCTCATGACGCATAGCTCGGGCATGGCGGGTCACTACACGCCACAGGGTACCAAGCTGGACCTGCCGGTGCCGGTCGACGCGGCCGAAGTGGCCAGCCTGTTTCGCGAGAACATAGAACGCCCACCCGGGTTGATCGGCCAGTACGCAAATCTCGGGGTCGCCCTGGAGAGCGTGGTGATCGAAGACGTCAGTGGGTTGAGCATGGCGGACTACGTGGCACAGCACATCCTTGACCCGCTCGACATGAATCAGAGCCTGATGCACCACGATACCAGCGTGCCCGAGCATCTGGTCCAACCCTACGGGGTATTCCCCAACGGCGAGCTGCAACCGGTGCCGTTCTATCCCAAACACCCGCTCACCGCAGCGTCGGGGGGTATCATCGCGCCGCCGGTGGATATGCTGAAGTACGCGGCATTTCACGCCGATGTGGTCAACAATCGTTATGCCAACGTGCTGGCGGATGCGTCGAAGCGCGAGATGCAGCAGCGTCAGTTCGGCAATCATCCGGCTCAGGAGGGCATCGGGTTGCACTTCTATCCGCAACAATTTGGTCCTCATCGTTATGTGTCCCACGGCTGCGGCTTGCCCGGGACGCGCTCCAATCTCGGGGTGTTCCCCGAGCTGGATGCCGCCGTGGTCATCTCGCTATTCGTCGCCAGCCCGACGCCCGCACTGTCCGATGTCATCGGCGAGTGGTTTGGCGTGGGCAGGCTGGTCAGTCCGGAGGATGCCCCGCCGCCTACAGAGCTTAGCGCCGGGGCGCCCTGGTTTGACTTCGCGCAGCACTTTGCAGGCCCGTTGGTGGTGGCGACACCCACTGCGGGTACTAGCGGACCGGACATCGGCGGCCTCGCGGGCACCTACTGGAGCGAACGCCGCTCGTTCCACTCGGTAGCCGCATTGTTCGGTTCGAGCGCGACCATCGAGGTGCAGGTCACCGGGCCGACGACGTTGCAGATTCGTGGCCGCGAGGCCACCCAGGTTGCGCCGGGGGTCTTCGACCATGAGCATCGGCGTTACGTGTTCCGGCAGGTGGGTGAACACCTCTATCTGCATCTTGGGGCCAGCAGTTCCTACCGCCGCTTTACCGGCCTGAGCAACCCGGGCACGGCGATGGCCGGTCTGCTGCTGGGCATGGTGCTGTTGGGCACCCTGGTGCTGGTGCCGATATGGCCCAAACGCACCGCGGTGCAGAGGCGTATCCGCGCGCTCGGCTGGCTCGGCCTGGGGTTGATCATCGCCCTGCCGTTCAGCGTTCTGGTCGGTTACGATACCGTCGGCGATTTTGCCTTCATCGATTACTTCAACGGCGATCTGACCCGTACGGTGATCATCACGCTGCTACTGAACCTCATAGCGCTCGTTGGGGTTGGGTTCGTTGTCGCCGCGCTATTCGCCTGGCAGGGGAGTGGCGGCTGGCGGCTGCAGCTGTGGCGCGGGCAAGTGACCCTGCTGGCACTCGGCGCGCTCGCTAGCTGGCCCGCCTATGTGGTGTTCAACGTGTTAGGACTGCAACTGTAGGATGGGAAAGGCTTCATAGATCGGCCGATCGATGAATGGCACCGGGAACTGCCGGAGTTCGATCCTGAGCCGATGGCGCTGGTGGGTCAGGCGATCATCCTAGGCCGTGCGCTCGAACAGCATATGACCGAACGGCTCAAACCGCACAGACTCATCTATACCGATTTCGATGTTCTGGCGACGCTGCGGCGAGCGGGCGACCCTTACACGTTGTCCCCGTCGGCGCTGCGCGCGTCGGTGCTGCTGACCTCGGGGGCGATGAGCGCGGCCCTCGACCGGCTCGAACGCAAAGGCCTACTGACCCGCACACCCAGCCCCACGGACCGGCGTAGTATGGCCGCCCGGTTGACGCCGCGTGGTGTGACCCTCGCGGAAGAACTGGTGGCAATACGTTTTGCCGAAGCTCAGGATGTGGCCGCTTTGCTACCCGCGGCGCAACGTAAAGCGACGGCCGCTGCGTTGAAACGGTTACTCGGCGCCCTGGCTGAAACTTGAGTTCAGTGCACGAAAATGCCACCTTGGGGTCAAATGGTCACCCCAGAGCGTCTACAGGTCACGATACCAAGGGCGTCGGGCAACCACATCAGGACGCAACCGGGCAGCCGATGTACGATCACTCACAGTCAGAGAACGCTCGGTCCGGGCGCGCAATGGAACTCGACGATGGGTCGGCGTGACGGCGCTAATGTGGCGACTTCCTATCGCTGGCAGGTTGCCGCTAGATGCCTGCTGGCCCTGGTTGGCGGGGTTCTGTGGGTCAGCGCGTGTGGTGCGGTGATCAGCCTGAGCCTTGCTCGGCTCGGATGGATGAGCATGCCTGAGGGTGTGCACATTATGACTCTCGCGAGCTTTATCGGCTGGTGCGCGCTCGGCATGTGGATTTTCTATGCGCCCTCGCTGCGCCGGGTGACCGGTTTGTTATTAGGCAGTGGTGGTGCGCTGTGTATCCTATTGGTTGTACTGCATACCGCTTGAGGTAAGAGGCGAACGATGGATGACGACGATCAGGTGAAAGGGCAGGAGGAGACCTTTCATGGTGGCTTCCGGCAGTCGATGGCGTGGCTCCACACCTGGGCAGGACTGGTCCTGTCGTTGCTGCTGTACTTCGTCTTCATCACCGGCAGCTTCGGCTACTTCAACACCGAAATCACCCACTGGATGCAGCCGGAGATGCCTCACTTGCAGGCCGAGCTAAACGTTGCCGAGCAATCTCAGGCCGCGCTCGATCACCTGCAACGGGTCGCGCCGGATGCCTCTCGTTATCTGGTGAGGTTTCCCTCGGAGCGGGCGAATGGCGCGATCCGAGTGTTTGCTAATCTCAAAACGCCGGACGCGAAGGGCGCCCGCAATCTCAACCAATTGATCGACCCCGACACGGGCTCGCCCATCGAAGCGCGCAGCACCGGCGGTGGCAATGCGTTGTATCGGATGCACTACGCGCTGCACTACATCCCGTATCAGGCGGCGGTTTATACCGTCGGGGTCGCGACGCTGTTCATGCTGCTGGCGATTTTCACAGGCATTGTCACGCACAAGAAAATTCTTGCCGATTTTTTTACCCTGCGAGTGGGTAAGGGTCAGCGTTCCTGGCTGGATGCGCACAACATGTCGAGTGTGTTGGCCTTGCCGTTCATGCTCATGATCACCTACTCAGGTCTGGTGTTTTATACCTTCCAGTACTCGCCCGGAGTGGCGGTGTTGTCGTTGGGTGCCGAGCAGGAGACGTTCCGCACTTTGAACCGGTATCTCTATCCGCGGATCGAGAATCCGCAGGCCACCGGTGATGCGGCGCAGATGGTTCCGGTAGCGGGCCCGCTCGAGACCGCCCAGGCGTTGTGGCCGGACGCCAGGCTGCGGTTCTTGCAGATCAATCACCCTGGTGATGCTGCAGCGACGCTCTCGATTGGACGCTGGCCGGAAGGCATCGCCCGGCGCGGCGAGATTCTCTACTTCGACGCGGTCAGTGGCGAACTCCATGAGCGGATGCCGGCCCAGCCCCCGAGTTCGGTGTTTGCGAGTGCAACAATGTCGCTGCACGAAGGTCACTTCGCCGATTACTATTTGCGCTGGCTGTATTTCCTGAGCGGCTTGCTCGGTGCGGCCATGATCGCGACCGGGTCTTTGCTGTGGGCGAAGAAGCGGCGCAATCAATATCGCGGCAGGCCGCCGCGCAGCATCCGCTTTGTGGAACGTGCCAATCTGGGCACCATCGTCGGGCTGCCGCTGGGTTGTGCGGCCTATTTCTGGGCCAATCGTCTGTTGCCGGTGGGGCTCGACGAGCGTGCCGCCTGGGAGTTGCACTGCTTGTTTGTGGTTTGGGCGCTGAGCTTCATGCATGCCGGGGCGCGGGAACTGCGCTGCGCGTGGCGCGAACAGGTAGGTCTGCTCGCCGGCCTCTTCATGGCGCTGCCGCTGCTCAACGCGCTCACCACCGATGTGCATCTGGGGGTCACTTTGGGCCAGGGCGATTGGGTGCGTGCCGGATTTGATCTCAGCGCGCTGGTGTTTGGGGTCGCCCTCTTATTTGTGCGTCGGCGACTGCCCGCCCCGGAGCCACGCAGCCAGCCCATCATCGCCATGGACTCCCTCCCCAGCCCCAAAATAGGCGGTTGATCAGCGTGATCATCGGTCTGTTGACCGCCCTCGGAGCGATGATGTGCCTCGCGGTCAGCCAGAATAAGCATGCCCGCACGATGTTCGCGCGACCGTTACCCCAGCTCGTCCGCAGGGTCCTACAAAGTCTAGGCGGCCTGTTGCTGCTGGTCAGCGCCTGGGCGGGTGCCCAGTCCTATGGCGTGGGCATTGGCCTGACCGCGTTCTGTGCGTGGGTCTGTCTGGCGGCTTGGATGGTGGCGCTGATACTTAGCTGGCGGCAACGCTGACGCCCCTTTCAACAGCTCCCAATCGATCTCCAACCCCAGCTGAGCAACGCCGCGGCGCGGCGTGCCCGGATGGCCAGCTTCGGACTCTGTCCTGCGGTTGATGAAGTTCATGACCGGGAAAGTTTGCCGGCAACCCGGCATGGAAGCCTGAGCATTTCACGATCTGGGAGGAGGAGGGGTCTGCCAAGTGCGCCGACTGGGGAGATATTCAGCAGACGGGCATCATCAATCGCATATACCTCTGCACCACTTTCTATCGGAACCGCCTGAGGCAAGTTGAGTGAGTTCGTCCCGGACCGCGGTGCTTGCGGAAAGGGCGCCTGCTGGCTCCAGATGAATTTTGCCGGCGGTCCCACAAAAGTGATGGTCGATCGGCGCTGCGCCTTTGCAGGACAAGGTAGCGCCGATGCCGGGTCAGTAGAGGTTCTTTTTGTAGTCCGACTCCAGGGCCTTATCCATCAGGCCCGGCACGGCCACCATGGTTTGGGTCAGTTTGGCCGATAAGCCCCGAGCTTTGTTCAGGCGGATATGGGTTGCAAATATTCTTGCCGGTTCGATGTGCGCGGGCGCGGGTGCGGCAGGCCAGGGCGCTGCGGCTTGCAGGATGCGACTGGGAAACAGTTCCACCTTCGGATCGGCCAGGTGGATCACCAGCTTGGGTGTTTTGCCATCCACGCTTAGCGCTTCGCACAGGGAGGGTTGGGCGGTGATGCGGGCGCGGGCATGGATGCGGGCCACGCCCACGGAGCCGGGGGTGAGCAGTAGCAATGCCGCCGACGGGTTTTGCAGGAGATTGCGCAGACTGTCGGTGCGTCGATTTCCGGGGCGCTCGGCGAGGTACAACTCGTCTTCGATCAGTTTGAGCAGGAGACCGGCCGGATCGCCCTTGGGGCTCAGATCCGCAGCGCCGTTCGCACTCACCGTGGCGAGCGCGAGAAAGCGCGCGTCGCCCACCAATTCGGCGAGATCGGCCGCGACATGATCGGTGGTTTGCGCCTGCCAGAAGTCCGAACGGATCAGCGCTTTGCCACAGTGGCCGAAACACTCATCGACATCGATCTGCACGCCCGTGCCATCAACCTGCACAACCTTGCCGTTGATGCGCAACGACTCCCGCACACCGGGGATGAGCCACAGGGTGCCCACCCTGGTGTCGGGTTGAATTTCCACTGCGGATTCCCAGGCGCCCAACGGTAGCATGAGCCGCTCACGGGTTGCGCTCAGCTCGGCGGCGTTCACCAGAGTTGCGCTCAAGGTACCTGTGCCGGCCAGCGTCGCAAAGCCCAACGTCGCGCAGTTCAGCCAGTCCCTGGCGAGATCGTCGAGATGATCGATGACCTTCAGGTCCAAGGCTGGGTTTTTGCGACCCACGCACGCTTCAAGAGCGGCGACGTCTGTCACCCATTGCGTCTTACCCATGTTCTGTACCTCACTATGTACTTTGCCTGGTCACTATGTGCGTTTACCTGATTGACGCTGCGCGCGTGCAGATCGCCAGCTACAGGATTGTAAATGATAATCGTTTAGATTAACTTGGTGGCTCTTTAGGAAGCAGCTGTGAACGTGCCGTACTCACTCATCACAGCGCAATGAGCCATTCATCCTCACGGTCGCCTGGTGCGCGTTAGCCGATGTTAGATCCTGTGTTCGTCCCGCTCGAAGATCATGTGCGCCACGCCCTGGCCCCGGATGAGCCTCGAGTTCTCTACGAATATCTCCGGGTGTGTGACGAAGTCGCTTGGGAAACCCGACTTCGGCCTCGCAGAATGCTCTATCGCAGGGTATTTACTGTCCTTATGGGAGCAATTTCGGATACCGCGAACCCCACGCACTGGCGGTGGTTGTGCCTGGATAACATCTACCGGCCGATACAGGAACTGCATCGATGTGCGCGCACCAAGTCGGACCTGCGTGAGGTGCGCACCTGCTCCTATCATGTGCAGCAGGTGAGCGAGGCGCTGCTGCAAGTCCGCGAATAACCAACGAAAAGAGAAGAAGATATGACCCAGGAAACCAGAGTCGTCAGCGACAGCATGGGCGAGCTCGAAGTGCCCGCTGACGCCTTGTATGGCGCGCAGACACAGCGCGCCATCAACAACTTTCCGATCAGCGGCCAGGGCATGCCAAGGGGTTTTATCGAAGCCCTGTTGCTGGTCAAAGAAACCGCGGCACGCACCAATGAAGCGCTTGAGTGCCTGGACGGCGATGTCGCCCAGGCCATCATCGCCGCCTGTGAAGAGACCGCGGCGCGGGAAGACCTGCTGGCCCAGTTTCCGGTAGATGTATTTCAAACCGGTTCCGGCACTAGTTCTAACATGAATGCCAACGAGGTGATCGGCACCTTGGCAAGTGCCAGGGCCGGGCAGGAAGTGAACCCCAACGACCATGTCAACTTCGGGCAGAGCAGCAACGACGTCATCCCCACCACGATTCACGTCAGCGCTGCACTGGCGGTGCAGCAGCAACTCCTGCCCGCGCTCGAACATCTCGCGGATGCGATTGACGCCAAGTCGCAAGAGGTGGGCCAGCATGTCAAAACCGGGCGCACCCACTTGATGGACGCGATGCCGGTGACGTTTGCGCAGATCCTCGGGGGCTGGGCCAGTCAGATCAAACAATGCACCGCACGCATCGTACAGGCCCAGGACGGGATGCTCGGCCTGACCCAGGGCGGGACTGCCGTTGGCACCGGCATCAACACCCATCCAGAATTTGCGGTCAACTTCGCAGCCAATCTCGCACAGAAGACGGGCCTCAATTTCCGCTGCGCGGATAACTTCTTTGCTGCGATGGGCTCTCAGGACGCGGCCGTAGCCCTGTCCGGGCAGTTGAAAACCACGGCGGTGGCTCTGACCAAGATCGCCAACGACCTGCGCTGGATGAACTCCGGTCCGCTCGCCGGGCTCGGGGATATCACGTTGGAAGCGCTGCAGCCGGGTTCGTCGATCATGCCGGGTAAGGTCAACCCGGTCATCCCCGAAGCGACCTGTATGGTGGCTGCACAGGTGATCGGCAACGACACGACCATCACGGTCGCCGGGCAGGCTGGCAACTTCGAGCTCAATGTCATGCTGCCGGTTATCGCCAGCAACCTCTTGCAGAGCATCGAACTCTTGGCCAACGTCAGCACCCAACTCGCCGATCGCGCGATCGCCACCTTTGCGGTCAACGTCGACAATCTGGCGCGCAGTCTGGATCGCAATCCGATTCTGGTCACCGCGCTCAATACGATCATCGGCTACAACAAAGCGGCGGCCATCGCCAAGCAGGCGTATGCGGAACAGCGCCCCATCATAGAGGTGGCGTTGGAAGCGACCGATCTCACCGAGGAGCGCCTGCGGGAATTGCTGGACCCAGCCAAGCTCACCGAAGGTGGATTGACCTGAGGTTTAGCATCGAAGCGATTGCGTGGCGCAGAGCATAAGAGCATTCGCACATGCCGGTGCGCGACGCGCCGCGACCCGTTGCAACTCGTCGTGCGACTATAGCGGTGGATTATGTTCTCAGCCGGAGCTGCTCAATTGTCCTGCTCTGACAGGCGGGCAAGATTTTCCATCGCGGGCTGATAGTTCTGCATGATCTCGCCGAATAGTGCCTGGACTTCCGGTTCGTTCATGTGATCGGCAATACCGCGTCCAGGATTGAGACGTGACGAGGCGCTCCACGTGACGATTTCGCTCACCTTGCGGCGTGCCATCTCGGCGGGCATGCCGAGACGCATGATTTCCATCGAGCCGTGGATTTCGCCGGTGCGCGGCAGGGCCGGACAAAGGGCGTTTTTTTCGTCCTCGGTCAAGTCCAGGGTTTCCACAAAGCCGACCACGGCCGCGCTCCAGGGCGTCACGCCGAGGGTGGTGGCGTGGATGGTGATTTTACTCGTGGAGAATATTTGCACCGCTCCTGCGGTGCTCAGACCCTGGGCGGTGCAGTCGACGTAGACGCGTCCGGGGTTGGTGGCCACCTCACCCGTGGCCAGCGTGAGCTTGTGCTGTCCGATGTGTTGTACGTGTCCTTTACGCACGACCTGTTCGATCTCGCGGAGCGCGTGCAGCTCGGGCAGCGAGATGGTGGCGCCGCGATGCATGGTGGCTGGCAAAGATGGGTCGATGCGTAGCGAGATGCCTTCTGCTTCCACGCGCTCGCCGTAATCGATCGCGCTGGAGGCGGACGCAGCGCTGCGCATGATCGCCGCCTGGCTCTTGACCATGTTGGCGGCGAGACTCAAAGGTTGCGTATAGGTCCGTTCGGTCATCCACGATTCCTGCGGGCGTATCCAGCAGATTTCGTTCGGTGCGACGCCTTGCTGCATCAGCCAGAAGCCTACATCCATGCCGGTCTTGCCGCCGCCCACGATCGTATAACCCTGCGCATCGATCACGTCCACAAGTTGGTTAGGGGTCAGCAGTTGTACACCTTCCGCGATGCTGTACGCGGGGGTGTGGCGAGATGGAATCTGTGATGCCATCAGCCTGGCATCCACCAGGGCGCGGCGTACCCGCACGCGGGTGATCCGTCCGCTCAAGTTGGCGCGGATCAGGTGCACGCCGTCCTCCTCGCCCAGATAGTCGCTGCTGCCGTGAAATTGCAGTCGACCACTGGGCACAAACACTTCTTCCAGCACGCGTTGGTAGTAGTGCTTGATCTCCACGCCGGCGGCGCGCTCGTAGAAGCCAGCATTGATGCCGGTGGTGTCGATCCGATCTTCGCCTAACGGTAGCGAATTCACGCCATAGTAGGCCGACGGTTGATGCAGCTGCACAAACTGGTAGGCGTCCACCCAGTGACCGCCCGGCTGGTGGCGCCGGTCGACCAGCACCATCTCGTGGGCGGTGTGCGACAGCAACGTATCGGCGAACGAAGCACCGGTGGCCCCGGCGCCAACGATCAGATAGTCCGTGCTCAGTTCGTTCATGCGCGCCTCCTGGTAGTCGGGTTTAGAAAGTCATTCGCCGGTGATCTGCCAATGTCGGTCGGCGCGTTGGGCATGCCACATCTGCGCATAGCGACCGTCGCCGGCCAGGAGTTCCTGGTGATTACCCTGTTCCACGATCTGGCCCTCTTCCAGCACGATGATGTTGTCGGCCGCAACGATAGTGGAGAGGCGGTGTGCGATCACGAGCACGGTTTTGTCCTGCACCAGAGCATCGATAGCGCGCTGCACCGCCACCTCGCTCTCGGTGTCCAGCGCCGAGGTGGGCTCGTCGAGAATGACGATGGGCGCGTCTTTCAAGATCGCCCGGGCGATGGAGATACGCTGGCGCTCGCCGCCGGACAACGCCCCGCCGATCTCACCCACGCCGGTGTCGTAGCCGTGGGGCAGGGCGGAGATAAAGTCGTGGCAGTTGGCCGCGACGGCGGCGGCTTCGATTTCCGCCTGGGTAGCGTCGGGCTTCGCCAGGCGAATGTTGGCACCGATGGAATCGTCGAACAGATAGACATCCTGAAAAACGACGGAAAAGTGCTGCATGAGTTCGGCCTGGTCCATCGTGCGGATGTCCGCGCCACCGATGGTAATCGTGCCGATCTGAGGATCGGCAAAGCGGGTCAGCAGTTTGGTGATGGTGGTCTTGCCGCTGCCGGAGGTGCCTACCAACGCGGTGAGGCTGCGCTCCGGCACGGCGAAGGATACGCCGTGCAGGACGGCATCGTCGGTCTGGTCGTAGGTGAAGTGCACGTCTTCGAAGAGCACGTGGGCGTCGGTTGCCGCGTTTTCTGCCGGTGTAGCCGGCAGCGGCTGCACTGCCATCAGTTCGCTGATGCGATCGATCGCCGCTTCCATGAAGTCGAACATGGATGACATGTTAGCGAACAAGGCCAGCGGCTCGCTGAAGCGGATGGCGATGACGATCAACGCCAGCACCGCCGCAAAGCTCAGAGAGTCGCCGAGCACCAGTGCAACCGCCAGGGCGGTGATCGCTATAATGCCGAGTTGCACCAGTGCCGCCAGGATGATGCTCGGCAGCGTCACCAGCTTGGTGCCGGCCACCTGCGCGTCGCGCAGGCGTTTGAGGGAACCCTGCAGCCGCTCGGATTGCTCGCCCACCTGGCGCGTGGCGCGCAGGACGCTCAAGCCCTGGGTGTATTCCACGATGTGGGAGGCCGCATCCGCGTGCGCGACCATGGATATGCGGTTATCGCGCGCAGCATTGGTGCGGATCAGGCGATACACCGGGATCGCCATCGGGAACAGGATGAGCATCGCCAGCGCCAGGCGCCAATCGACAAACAACGTCGCGATGATCGTGACCGCGGGGGCGACCATGGTGTTGATGACGACGCTGAACAGACCGCCGGCGATGGATACCACATCATTAACGTTGCCGGTCAGCACGCTGTTCAAATCGCCGGTCTGACGCCGGGCCAGTTGCTCTAGCGGCATGCGTTTGAGTTGCTCGCCGAGGTTGACCCGCGTCTCGTCGGCGACTTCGATATATACCTTCCAACCGGTATGGGATTCGCCCAGACGTACCGCCGCGTCGATGAGGATCAGCGCAACGATAGCGGCGACGTACCACCAGACCATATCCGAGCCGTTAACCAGCGCGGTGAAGAAGGGGAACAGGAGCGCGTAGGCGAGGCCCTGGGCGACCGAGGCCAATACCGCGTAGCGCAGCGAGCCGCGCATCAGGTCCGCTTTGGAGCCACACGCTTGGATCATATTGTTAAACGTAGCCAGCATGGTGATCTCCTTCTAAGCGACAGACTCGGGTGAGGTGGAAGACGATGGGGTCGACGCCTCGTGCGTGCGCAGTCCCCAGCCCTGGGCCTGTTCGAAGTGCGACCACAGGCGTGCGTAGCGAGCACCGTTGGCCACCAGCTCCTCATGGCTGCCGGACTCCACCACCCGACCCTGATCCAGCACCACAATCTGATGCGCGTCCGTGATGGTGGACAGCCGATGCGCCACCACGATCAGAGTCTTACCCCGCGCAAGTGCGGCCAGTGCCTGATGGATCTTCGCCTCATTGTCCGGATCGGCGAACGCCGTCGCCTCATCCAACACGATGATCGGCGCATCCTGGAGAATTGCCCTGGCTATCGTGATGCGCTGGCGCTGCCCACCCGAGAGGCTGGAGCCGCGTTCGCCGACCACTGAGTCGTAGCCGTTGGGCAGTTCGGTCATGATGAAATCATGTGCCTGAGCGGCTTTGGCCGCCGCGATGATGTCATCATCGCTGGCCGCCGGATTGCCGAGTCGGATGTTATTCCTGATCGTGTCGCTGAGCAGGAACGGCGACTGGAAGACGAACGCCACGTGACCCATCAACTGGTCCGAGGTCATCTCGCGCACGTCCACCCCACCGACCAGGATCTTTCCTGCGCTTACATCCCAGAAGCGGGGTATGAGTTGTGCGACCGTGCTCTTACCCGCGCCCGATGCACCGACCAGGGCGGTCACCGTGCCCGCCGGGATGTCGATGCTGACATCTTCGAGCGCATTGTCAGCACGTCCTTCATAGCGGAAAGTGACGTTCTGCAGCGAGACCGAGGCATCCGTCGGCGCCTGACCGTCTTCTACTTCGGGGATCAGGGCCACCCGGCGTAGTTCGCCAATGCGCTTTACTGAAGCCGCCGCATTCATCAGCAGCTGTTGCAGCCACACGATCGGGACGATCGACTCGGTCACGGTGGGGGCGATCAGCAGGAACATCATCAGGATCGGCAACTCGATCATGCCGGCCTGGTACATGGGCACGCCCACTGCCAGCAGGACCAGCACGGTGGGTAGGGCGGCAAACAGCGTGCGGGCGATATAGGCACCCGTTTGTGACTTAGTGGTCCACTCGCGCATGGTGATCGTGGCCTCGTTCAGGGCCGTGCGATAGCGTTGAAACGATCCGGATCCGTCGTCGAATGTTCGTACGACGTGCATGCCCTGGACGTATTCATTGATCACGCCGTTGATCTTCTCGGTGGCATCGTCCACTTTCTTACGTGCCACGTCGTAGTCGCGGAATGCGAAGAACATGCCGACCAGACCCACCGGGAACAGGGCCAGGGAGATCAGCGCCAGACGCCAGTCGAGGAATAGCATCAGAATAATGCCCAGAATTGGGGCTGAGAAGGTTTTCGCGAACAGCGGCGTGCTGTCCGCCACAAACGCATGCAGCGCTCGGACGTCGTCCAGCACGACTTTCTTCAGCGCCCCGGAGCCGGCGTTGACCACGTATCCCAATGGCACCTGGGCCAGGCGCGTGGTCAGCTCGGTACGCAGGATCTGCTCCAGACGAAACGCGCCCAGATGCGAGACGCGGAAAGACCAGGCGCGACACACAAAAGAAAAGGCGACCAGACCGATACTGATGGCCAGTAGCATCCACAAGCGTTCGGCGTTCGGTATGGTGGCGGTCAACTCCCGGGCGATGGGCAGGAACAGCATGATCGATCCCAGCCAGGCCACAAGGCTCACCAGGGAGATGGCCATGCCAGTGTAAATTTCGCGATTGACCGGCGCGATAATGCTCCACAGCCCGGGCTCCTCGACTTCCTCAGTGATCTCGACTTGTGCGTTCATCGCAACCCCCTACAAAAAACATCGACAGCAAAATATGTCATTCGGTATGATCCTAACTGAAAATCATTCTCATTTGAAAACCTAACGATAATCCTATGTCAGAGCCCCAGCTCCCGGAAGCCGAGCAACCTAGCTCCAATAACAAGATTGGTAACATCATCGGCATTCTCCTCGCAACAGCCCTTCTGCTGGCGCTGATCTGGCGCCTGCCGATCAACGGCTGGGGCTCGCTCGTGTGGTTCGCCATGATGTCCGGCATGGCGATCATCCGTATCCCCCACGAGCGAAACGCGCTGTCCACCGCCACGGAAGACAATCGTCAAGACACCGTCGAGAACATTCTTCTCGCGTTGGTAGCGCTGGGCTCCGGTGTCTTGCCAGCACTGCAGCTCGCCACCGGCCTCTTGAGTTTTGCAAGCTATACCGTACCGGTCTGGTGGCCGGTTCTGGGCGTGATGTTGATCGTGCCAGGCCTTTGGCTGTTCTGGCGCAGCCATGCGGATCTCGGGCGTAATTGGAGTGTGTCGTTGGAGCTGCGCGCCGAACACGGATTGGTGACCCAGGGCGTTTATGCCCGGGTACGTCACCCCATGTACAGCGCGATCTTCCTGCTTTACGGCGGCCAGGCGTTGTGTGTCCACAACTGGCTTGCAGGTCTCTCGGGGTTGGCCGCGTTCCTGGCCATGTACCTGATCCGTACGCCGATCGAAGAGGCGATGATGCGCGATCGGTTCGGCGACGCTTACGAAGAGTACTGCCGCGTTTCCGGACGGCTGTTGCCGAAGCTCGCGCGAACTACAACCTGACAATTCGCCTGACAATCCGAAAGACCTAAGCGTCGAGAGGTTTGTGTTTACCACTGACATCTCAGCGCGGCCAACTGGTGTGGGTCTCGTCGATGTAGAAGACGTGCCGATGCACGACACCGTCGTGACTGTGATCCAGCGCCGTCTCGTCCGGTTGCGGATAAATTGCGGCACAGGCGAGCGCGGCGCCCAGCGGCAGGCTGGCGATGAGGGCGAACGTAAGCGGCCAGTTGTGGGCGGCGCCCAGGTAGCCCGCCAGCAGGTAGGCCAGGAGCCATCCCGCGTGGGAAAGCGCAAAGTTGGCGGCAAAAAACGCGGCACGATGGCGCTCGTGACAGGAGCTGCGAATCACGCTTCCGACCGGGGTTTGCACCAAGCCCAGTCCCATGCCCACGCATAGCCACATGGCCATCAGGATTGGCCAGTCTACGCCCATCCAGCCGACGGCGAGCGCGCTCGCCATCAGCAGATTGCCGCCGACGAGGAGGGTGCGCGGCGAGTAAGGCAGGCGCGGAACGGCCATCGCGCCGAGCGCGGTGCCGACGCCGCTGGCCATCAGCGTCAGGGACATGATGCTCGCGGATGCGCCGAGGTGTTGTTGCACGAAGACGGCCGTATTGACGATCACCATGGCGCTGGCGCCGGCCACCCCGACATAGGCGATTGCCACCGCACGCAGCCGCGGCGTCCGCAAATACGCGCTGATACCCCACCAGGGTGGTGCCTGGGCGCCGGTTGTACCGGCGTGCGCTAAGGCGGTGAGGCCGATCAATACAGCGGAGAAGATAAAGGTCAGGGCGTTCAGTATAAACAGGTCGTTGAATGTCAATGCCAGCAATAGCAAGGCCGCCAACGCAGGACTGGCGATCTGCTCCACCGACCCTGCCACTTGCGCCCAGGATAGAGCGCGAAGATAGGCGCCTTCGTGAGTGACCACTCCCGGCAACAACGCTTGATAGGTGGGCGTGAATAACGCCGCCGCTGCACTCAACAAGGCGATGGCCAGATAAATCTGCCACACGGCCTCTATGAATGGCATCGATAGCACCACCCCGGCCCGGATCAGATCGAGGGTGACCAGCAGCGTCTTTGGCCGTATCCGCGTACTCACCTGTCCCGCAAATGGCGCGATGGCCACATAGGCGACCATCTTGATGGCGAGCGCTACCCCGAGTACGGCGCTGGCTTGGGTCGGGGCGATGTTGATTGCCAGGAGCGCCAGAGCGATGGTGCTGATGCCCGAGCCGATCAATGCGGTACTGTGCGCCGTGAACAGGCGACGGTACGCCGGTACGCTGAACGGGGATTGGGCGTCGGCGTTCAACCTGGGTCATCCGCCGCGATGCGCACTGAATACTCGGTGCCGGACTTGTAGGGCAGGAGGCTCGAGACATAGCCGTTGGCAGGCTCGCGCACGTGGGCGACATAGTCGCGAAAGTTGGCTTTGAAGGTGCCGACGTTGTCCGTGAGCACAACGCCGCCGGGACGGATGCGCGGGGTCAGCAGCTGAAGAATCTCCAACGCCAGCATTGGAAATCCATCGTTGAGCAGAAAGTCTATCTGCTCGGGACCATCGGCGAGCGTTGTTCTGGCGTCCCCGACACGCACCTCGACATAGTCCGCCAACCCAGCCTCCGCCACATTGGCGAGGGCCTGCTCCGCTTTGGCGGGAACGAGCTCAGTACCGATCACGCGGCCGCCGCCGTTGTCGCGTACCGCAGCCGCAAGCCAAATGGTGGATATGCCGAACGAGGTACCAAACTCCGCGACGGTCGTAGCACCAAGGGCGCGCACGGTCTGGTAGCAGAACGCGGCCTGGTCGCGGTCCAGGGGAAGATATTTATCCGCGTAGAACGTGGTGGCCTGCGCTGTCGTAAAGGGAATCTCGCGTCCGGTGAGGATACGCGGTAGCTGCGGTAGGTAGTGTGCCAACAGGCGCGGGGTCTGTTTGTCCGCGGCGTTATGCAGGCGCTGTAGCACGGCGCTGACCTTTGGGTCTCGCAGCAGAGCGAAGACATCCGTTTCTGGCATTAGTTTTCCAACATGAGCAGGTTTCCAGGTGTTGCGCATTCGTGGCAAGCGCCGAACCGAATGTGTCAGCTGTCTTGTCGGTTGCTTAAACACATAGTACGTGATTTATTGTTAACATCATTAACTTGCGATTGCAAATCATTCTCATTTAGTAATAATGGCCGCAAAATAAACTTGGGGATACAAAAGTGAAAGCTATTTGGACTGCCGCCGGCCTACTGCTTGCCAGCCTGGCGCTCGCGCCCGCGGCGGCTGCAGAGGACGATGCGATCGAAGAGATCATCGTTGTCGGGAGTAAGACCAACGCGACCCGGCAGGAACTCGGCACCAGCGTCGGCTACTTCGATGGTGACCGCATCGAAGCTGAGACGATGTTGAACGTCGAGGACATATTCGATCGCACCGCCAACGCCTTCACCGGGACCGCCGGCTTCGGTGCATACAGCATCCGCGGTGTGAACAACAACGGCATCGCCGGCGCCTTCAGCAATTCCAACGCCTTGGCCTCGATCGTATTGAACGGGGTCGCGCTGGGAATTTCGTCAGGGGACTACATCAAGCCATCGCTGTTCGACGCCGCCTCGGCAGAGATCCTGCGCGGACCGCAGTCGTCTCTGCAGGGACCCAATTCGCTGATCGGTGCGGTCTATGTCAACTACAACCGCCCGAGCTTTGGCGGGTACGACGGCGTGCTGCGCCTTCAGGGTGGCGAGCTGGGCACCCAGAACATTGCATTCGCGCAGAACCTGGTGCTGGTCGAAGACACGTTTGCAGCGCGCCTGGTCGTCGACCGGCGTGAGTCAGACGGCGACGTCACCAACACCGTCTCCGGTGCTGACGACGTGCAACGCATCGACGAAGAAACCGTGCGCTTGGCGCTACGTTTGCAACCCATGGCGGATGAGCGGCTTACCCTGGACCTGACCTATACGAACAACGACTCCGATTCCAATGCGTTCGGCCTGGTGGTGGCACCGCCGGGGGGTGATCTGTTCGATCGCGAACAGCCCTACAACGTCGAGGACGAGTACCCATCCGACTTTGAACAGTTTGCGTTTGAAGTGAACTGGCAGTTGAACGATCGCTGGCGCTTGACCTCGGTGACCGGCAGTAACGACTTTGATCTCGAACAGCGCTTCGATGGGGATCTCACCCAGTTCGATTTCCTCGGCGTGAGTGGCTTCATTCAAGAGGAGCAACTCAGTCAGGAACTGCGTCTGAACTACGAGGGTGATCGCTACGATGCGCTGGTCGGCGTGTTCTACTCGGATGCTGACTACAGCACCGGCTTTGCAGGTGTTGGCATCTTCCCTGATGGCATGGGTGGTGTGGCGCCCTTCAACACGTCCACCGACAACACCGAGAACATCGAGCAGCGTGCGTTGTTCGGCCAGATCGCCTGGCGCTTGAGTGACGACTTCCTGCTGACCCTCGGCGCACGCCTGAACAGCGAAGAACGCAGCAATGACAACTTTGCCGACAACAATGGCCTGATCAGCAACCTGTCTGACTCCGAGTCATTCAACCAGTTCATTCCGACCGCAGAACTCTCCTGGCAGGCGGGTGACGGCACCAGTGTGGGCTTCAAGTACGCACGCGGTTTCCAGGCGGGTGGTATCGCCTTTGCGGTCTTCCTCGGCCGGGCCAACCCCTACGACGAAGAATTCACCGACAACTTCGAGGTGTTTCTGCGCCACAAGAGCGAGGATGGCAGGTTGATCGTCAATGCCAACGCCTTCTACATTGACTGGTCGGATCAGCAGGTCACGTCCACCTTGCCAGGCGGGTTCCCGGGTTTCGATGATCAGGTCTTGAACGCTGGTGAGTCCGAAGTGCGCGGGCTGGAACTCGAGATCGAGTGGCTGGCGAGCGACGAATTCAACCTGTTTGCGAGCTTGGGGATTGTGGATACGGAGTTTAAAGAGTTTGTTCTCAACGGCGTGGATCTCGCCGGCGAACCCTTCCCTCAGGCGCCGGACTTCAACGCGGCGGTCGGCGTGAACTGGGAGAATGAACAGGGTTGGTTCGGTGCGGCAACCATGAGCTACGTGGACAGCACGTTTACTGAGATCAACGCGCCTGACGTCACCGCGATCGGCGCGCGCAAACTCCTCAGCGGGCGCTTCGGGTATGCCGGTGATCGCTGGGAGGTGTATCTGTGGGGCACTAACCTGCTCGACGACGAATACGAATTAGGTCTGTTCGACGGTACCACCTTCGGCTTGCCCGGTGCCTATGGCCGTGTGGGTCGGCCGCGCAGTGCCGGGCTGGGTGTGCAGATCAACTGGTAAGCAAGTGCAAGGTGAGGAGCAGTAGCATGAGCGACATAGGTCTCGAGGTGCGCGGCTTGCGCAAAACCTACCCTGGTGGTGTCGAAGCACTGGCGGGCGTCGATTTATCGGTGCAACCGGGTCTGTATGGACTGCTCGGTCCCAACGGTGCCGGTAAGAGTACCCTCATGCGCACACTCGCCACTTTGCAGCAACCGGATGTGGGTACGATCGCGCTGGATGGGGTTGATGTGCTGGCCGACCCGGATCAGCTACGCCAGCGTCTGGGCTATCTGCCCCAGCAGATCGGCAGCTATCCCGGGGTCTCCGGTCGCAATCTGCTCGATCGCTTCGCCTGGTTGAAGGGGCGCACCGATAAACAGGTAAGGCGCGCGGAGGTGGATGCGCTACTCGAGCGGGTTAATCTGGAAGCGGATGGGCACCGCGCGGTGGCCACTTACTCCGGCGGCATGTTACGACGTTTTGGAATTGCGATCGCGCTGATCGGCGCGCCGCGACTTCTGATTGTCGATGAGCCCACCGCAGGTCTCGACCCGGCGGAACGCAACCGCTTCCACCGAGTGCTGGCGGAGATCGGCAGTGAGGCGGTGGTGCTATTGTCTACCCACATCGTCGAAGACGTCGAAAACCTATGTACGCGCTTATCGATTATGAATGCCGGGCAGATTGTCGCGGCAGGTACGCCGGAGGAGCTTAAAGCCCGCCTCGCCGGACGCATCTGGGAGATTGAGGTGCCGCGCCACGACAGTGTGCCCGCGGACGCTCTGCACGCGAGCGCCACGCCACATGGTACCCGGGTGATTGTCGAGGGTGATCAGCAACCGGGCTACAGAGCCCGCGAGCCACGCCTGGAAGACGTGTATCACTTTGCGTTGAATCGATCGTTGCTCGCGGCGGCCTGAGGTAGCTGCTCGATGAACCATTCGGTGATTAGCTACTTTTGCGGCGAAGCGTTTTACGAGATCAGGATGGGATTGCGCAGTCTGGTTGTGCCGCTTGTTACGATCGTCTTGAGCATCTACATGCTCCTGATGTTCCTCAACGCCGACTACATGCGCTCCATGGGCGCGGTAGACATCCAGCGCAACAGTGCACATCTCACCTACCTTATGGCGTCCGGACAGTCGCTGTGGCTATTCTTCGGCTGGGCCTGGGTTTTCGCCCAGATCATCGTACGTGATCAGTCGGCCGCCTTGCAGGAGGTAGTACTTGCGGCACCCGTGCCACTGCACCTCACGCTGATGGCACGTTTCGCCGGCGCGCTGGTGGTCGCCCTGCTCATGGGTGCTTCGGTATTTCTCGGCTTTCTCGCCGCACCCTTGCTGGTCATGGTCTCCGCGCTGCCGCCGGAGGCCGTCGGTCCCGCGCCGTGGACGGCGATGGGATGGGCGCTGTTGCTATTCACCTTGCCCAACGCCCTGGGCACCGGTGCGTTGTTCCTGTGTGCCGCCATCTGGACCCGCAGCACGGCTGGACCGTTTGCCGTTGCAGCCGCAATTGCGTTGGTGTGGATGGTCGCCATGATCGTGCTGCGGGGTGGAGAAGTGGACATCGCTGCGGCGTCCGTTTTGGATCCGTCCGGCTATTCGGAGGCCGAACGTCAGTCCATGCTCTGGACCCCGATCGAGAAGAAAACCGCCATCATCGCGGTGTCGGACTGGTTGTTTTATAACCGCCTGTTCTGGGTCGGTCTGCCGATGGCCCTTTTGGGGTATGTACTCCTGCGCTTGCGCCGCGAACAACTCGCCATCGGCGGTGATTCCCGTAACGACAGGGATGATGAGCGTTCGGTCGGCACACACCAGAGCGCAGGCACTCAGTTACCTGCGATTACCAGTCCGGCCTGGTTGCGCGCGTTGGGCAACGAGGCGATCTGGCAGTTCAAGCTCATCATGTCTGGCTTCGGCGTGCGTCTTGCGTTGGTGATGTTGCTGATCTCCGGCGCTGTAGGCACCTGGGTGAACTTTGTCGCGCACGTCGATGGACCGCTCGTACCCACGCCACAGGCGCTGCTGCCGTTCCTTACCGAGTTTTTCTATCTGATCGTGATCTTCATGGTGGTCGGCTTCATCGGTGTCCTGATGCGCCGCGATGATCGCCTGGGTTATGACGAGTGGGTGGACGCCAGTCCTGCACCCATGGCTGTGCTCCTGATTGCCAAATGTCTCACGGCCCTGGCACTGATCGCGGTGCTCTGTGTGATTCCGGCGCTTTCATCGCTGGTGGTCACGGCGCTCGACGCCCGTGCTTCGTTGGACTTTGGTTTCCCGTTTGCCTACATGTTTGTCACCACTTTCCCGGCGCTGGCGGAGGTTGGCGCCTTATCCATCCTCGCACACACGGTCTTCCGCCATGCCGGTACAGCCTATGTGGTGTCTGTGCTGATCGCCTTTATCGCCATCATCAATCATGAGATAGCGGCGGTTGAGTACCCGCCGTGGGAACTGGCTCTGCCGATCCATGCGCACCCCTCGGAGCTGTCCGGTTGGGGGCCGTGGTTGCCGATGGTCAGCGCCATGGCGGTATTCAAGCTGGGCCTGTTTGTTCTGGCTGTGGGACTCACATGGTTGTGTTGGCGGCGCGGCAGCGCCCTGACCGGGGCGGAACGCCTGCGCATGGCGGCAGGACGGCTGTGGGGGCCCGCGGGCGCAATCACCGCCAGCGCCGTATTCCTGATGGCGGCCATGACGAGCGTCTTCAACACCCGCCTGATCCAGGAGGGCGAATTCGAATCCAAGGCGCAGGAGATCGCCGGAGATATCGCCTGGGAGCAGGTCTGGTGGTCCGAGGCCAGCAATTTCAAGCTGGCAGGCGGCCAGGTCGAGATCGAGCTTGAGCCGGATCTGCGTCGGGGCACGGTCGATTGGGAGTTGACCGGGCTGGTCGCGCAACAACTGCACGGCACGCTGCCCCATGGCGTGACGCTCACCAAAGCCACTACGGACGCCGCTGCGCCTGCGATCGAGCAGGATGGCGACCACTTCGTGTTGCGCCTGGACGGCTGCGAGGCGGGCTGCGCATTGCGGCTGTCGTTAGCGATCAACACCCAAGGCTGGCCGGTGGACAATGCGCCATGGCTGCACGGTAGTGGCGTGTGGCTGCGGGCCAAAGATGTCCTGCCGACGCTGGGACACGACCCTCGACGTCTTGTCCGCTCCATCGGCGACCGTAAGGCCTATGGTGTGCCGAATGCACGCCCTGCGATGCCGGATCGGACAGCGTTGACCGCGATGCAGGGTGTTGCCCCCGCGGGTGACTGGCACTGGCGGGTGAGCACCCCCGGTGGCCGTACGTGGGGCGCGGATGGACAGACCGCTACCTCTCTGGATTTTGCCTTCGTCTGGTTACCGCAAGCCCCTGAGGATTTGGTGCAGCATGATGGCATTGAGGTTCTTGTCAGTCCCGCACGCCATGAACAGGCGGCAGGCTTCCTGGCGGATGTGACAGAATTGCAAAGCTGTGTGAGTGGAGAGTTGGGCCTTACGCCCGCTGTTCGCACCGTAGTGCAGGCGCCGCGCGATCTTGGTGACCTGGCGATCCACGGCAACACCTTGTGGGCACCGGAAGACAAAGCATGGGAGTCCGCCGGCACCGGCCTAGGGGGTTGGCAGCGTCAGTTCAATCTGGGTCGGGCTATGGCGCGAAGCGCATTGCTCGACGCATATGATCTGCGCGCCGAACATGGCGCGCAGTGGTTGGTAGATGGGGTCGCCGGATGGACCGCGATGCGCTGCCTGGAAGCACGCAGTGGGTTCGAGGCGTTGGTCGCGCTGCGTAAACTGCATGCCGATCGGTTGATAGAGATCTTTGCCGAAAGCGACGATCCGATCACCACCACGGCGGACGCGAACGGCGAATGGCTGACGCGCTACGCTACCCTCGCGTTGGAGAATTGGGGAGCAGCGGATGCCACGCGAACGCCTGCCGGTCTTACGGTTGCGTTGTCGGCAGCACAGGATCTACCGTTGCTCGACGCGCTGGAACACACCTTGGGCCGACGCGACGCTTCGGCCCTGCTCGCCGCCCCTCGGGCGGGGGATGTCGCGGTGGTGAGTGCCGCCGGGGCCAGTACCATCAGCGCGGGACGTTGGATCTGGGCGGTGAACGGTTGGAAACAAGCGGCCCCACCGGATCGTGTGTTACTGCGCTCAACAGATGCAGAGCGTCAGTGGCTGAATGTTGGTGCACCCGGTGTTGTGGGCAGCGGCCTGTTGATCGATGCGGACGGACTATTCGAGCGTACGGTCGAGGACAATCGTCTGGTCGCCGCGCCGGTTGGCGATGGGTCCGGCCCAGGTGGACGCTAGTTTCCCAGAGATCCGCTTTTGGCGGGTCATGAAACAGCTACGCTGCACATGTCGCGACCAGAGGCGAACCGGATCGTCTGACAGGTTAGCGCCCGGACTTTAAAGCCCCAAAAAACGAACCCCCGACACCGGTTGTCCATTCAGCCCTTTCATGACGCTGAAGTTCGCGACCACGTCGAACTCGGTGCCGTAGTCGATAGAGCCTTCGTTCGAGGTGAACATCGCAAGTGGTGGCAAGCTTCACGCTGCCCACTTTGCCCGCTACCCCAAAGGAAAGGTCCTCGATGCCATTGGCAGAGTAGTCGGCGTCATGGCTGAGCGGCGAGTAGCCTGTGTGGCATGGCTGCCAACGATATTGGCCGGCCAGATTTTGCCGCGAAAGGTCACGCCATAGATGGAGGTTGAATTTGGCAGGCGGTTATCGTTCTCGAAGTCCAGCAGATAAAGAGAACTCCAACGCTGTGATTGTCGTCCGCATTGTACTTGGCTAAGAGAAAGTGAGAGTTGCTGCGCCAGTCCCAGGGTCGAGCACCATCGTCCGAACCGAAGATTCGCCGGCCAGGATTTACTCTCGAAAAACGGCTATTTACTGACCAAAAGTACGCACCCTGTTTAACAAACAGATGCACGCTTCGAAAAGAGGCGGCGAGTGCGCTGTGACAAGCAGACACACAAACCCATCATCCCGCAAGTACCAGAACGAAAAGTAGCGGATCGCTAAAACTTCAGCTGGTGCGCATACCAAACCCGGCGCTGACAACGAGAATCAACCCCATCATCGCGAGCAAGCTGACCGCAGTCGAGAGTCGAACTTGACTACGCATCTCCCAGGTAAGGCCGGCACCGCTCAAACCTGCAATAGCCAGCGCAACCAGGCAACCGATCACATTCCACCACAACCACGATACCTGAGGGAGCCACAGCCAGCAGGCGACGTTGCTGGCAAAGCCGATCGCGAACGCGATGATTGCACGACGCTCGCCCACCCTCGGCATGAGAAGCGCCGTTAGAAAAAGTCCCAGCAAAGGACCATTTGCAACCGAGCCGATCTTGTTGATCGCTTCCAGAATTGTTGGCGCTATGGCCTCAACCTGGTAGCTGAAAGCGACAGCAAATAGCCCCCACAGGACGGTGACCGCTTTGGCGAGAACAAAACGCTGGCGCTCTTTGTTCGGTTGCCAGCGGCCGCGAATGTGATCTTCCATGGTCGCGGCGGACAGCGCATTCAACGAAGAGTCGATCGAAGACATCGCAGCCGCCACAACTCCGACCAGAACCAAGCCGACTAAGCCTACGGGGAAGGCTTCGAGTACATACGCAGGAAAGACCAGGTTAAAGTTGGGTGTCCCCACGCTGTTGCTTGGCAGGGAACCAACGAACTCAGGGACTTGGGCGGCGTAGACCGCCAGCGCGAGACCCAATAGGCAATACAGGAATACAATCGGAAATCTTAACAAACCGCTGTACAACAGTACCCGCTGAGCATCCTCTGCGCTGCGACTGGCCAGCACGCGCTGAGCCTGACTCTGATCACAGCCATAGTAGGCCATGTACAGGAACAGCCCACCCAACAGCATCGGCCAGAAACCAAAATTCCCACTGCCGGCCAATCCCCAAGAGAAATCGAGCGCGCGACCGCGCTCACTGTCCGCCTGAAACGCCCACAACACTTCCACGCCGCCAATTTCTGTCAGCAGCAAGACGAAACTTATTCCCACGGCCACAACAATCAGAACCAGCTGCACTACGTCGGAAACGACTACCGCACGCATACCGCCCATCACGTCGTAAGCGATGGTCACCGCCATCAACAAGAGAACTGCCTGCGTATAAGAGATATCGACTATCAGAGTAACAAGGATAGCCACGCCATAGACCGTAACGCCCGTCGCGATGCCTCTAAAGATGAGAAACATGGTGCTCGCGAGAAGGCGTGCCCGAGGCCCAAGACGCTGCTCCAGAAAAGCATAGATCGACACATGCCCACTCTCTCGCACGTTGGCGAGCAGCGGTACCAGGAGCAGCATTGCAAGAGGCACGGCAAGCTCGTATTGCATCCAAATCAAGCCTCCGCCCAAGGAGAACCCCACAAAGGCAGGCGCTCCGAGCAGGCTGTTGGTGGAGCACTGGGTAGCCACGGTCGATGCCGCCAGAGAAAGCGGGCTTAGACGATTCGCGCCCAGGAAATAGTCGCGCCCGCTGTTCTGCGAGCGTCCGTAAACGGCCGCCATGATCAACATCCCCAGGAGGTAGACAAAAACGACTATCCAATCGATCAAATGCATGACTTCACATCCAAGACTACTTCTTCGCAAATTACTATGCGCGCATGGTTTACTATTGAGCTTGCAATCCAAACGTAGCGCGCGTTCAAACCCAATCTTTCATCACAAGGTCAGGCATGAATCCAAAGACTCAAGCGCTGGAGATTCTCAGCGCGTTGTACGACGTCGACACAGCTCAACAAACTGTCGAACGGCTGTGGTCAATATTCCCTGAAACGCCAGAAAACGTTGAACCTGCCACACCGCGCAACGATTGCATGCTGATCACTTACGCCGACTCTATCCAGGCAGAGGACGAGATACCGCTACAAACGCTGGGCGAGTTTCTGAATACCCATCTCAACATCTGCGGCCGCGTCCACCTGTTGCCCTTCTATCCCTCGTCTTCCGACGACGGCTTCGCTGTCATCGATTACCGTATGGTGGATCACCACGTCGGGGGCTGGGGCGATATCGAGCCGTTGGCGGCCCGCTACGACCTGATGTTCGACCTCGTCATCAATCACTGCAGCAGGGAGAACCTGTGGTTCGCAGACTTCGTCGGCGGGAGCGAACCCGGCCGCAACTTTTTTATAACGCTGCCTGAAGAGTCAGACACCAGCGCGGTAGCACGACCCCGGAGCACACCCTTAATCTCCCCGATCCATACCTACGCGGGTATCCGCCATGTCTGGAACACGTTCAGTAGCGACCAGATCGATCTCGATTTCAGCAATCCCGACGTCCTCTGCGAGTTTGTGGCGATCCTCATGTTTTATATTCAACGCGGCGCGCGCTTGTTGAGGCTTGACGCCATCGGCTACCTTTGGAAGCGCCTGGGTACCAGCTGCCTGAACCTTCCGGAGACTCATTTGGTGGTTAAGCTCCTGCGCTTACTCCTCGACGAGGCCGCACCCTGGGTCCGCATCATCACGGAGACCAACGTCCCGCACGAGGAGAACATCGCCTACTTCGGCGCTGGCGATGAAGCCCATCTTGTTTACCAGTTCAGTCTCGCACCTTTGCTTCTATATACCTTCACCTTCGGCGACAGCCGCTACCTGCAGCGGTGGGGTCAAAACCTGGACACACCACCGGCCGGCGCCACCTATTTGAACTTTTTTGCCAGTCACGATGGCATCGGCCTACGCCCGTTAGAGGGGCTGGTGCCAGACCCAGACGTGGATCGACTTGTTGCACGCATGCACGAGCGTGGCGGTTTTGCGACCCTGCGCGATAGCGGCGGTCAGCAGCAACGCCCATATGAAATCAACATTTCTTTGATGTCCGCATTTGGCGGCGCGGATGGCCTGCCTGCATATTTGGCTGCTCACGCGCTGATGCTCAGCTTCCAAGGTTCGCCGGCACTCTATATCCACAGCTTCCTCGGTACCGAAAACGATCTCGATCTGGTCGAGCAAACGGGGCGCACACGTTCGATAAATCGCCGCAAGTGGCAGCTGCAAGATCTACTGCATGAACTTGCCGATCCGACCTCCCTGCGTGCCCAAACCCTCGAGGCTATGCGCGAATTGATTGCCGTACGCAATTCGCTGCCCGCACTCGCTTGCGAAGCTAACCAGACCATTCTTATCACCGAGCCCAATGCATTTGCTCTGCGCAGGAAAAGCAACGACCAGGAGATTTTGGTGGTGGCCAATATCACGCCTCAACCGGTGAAGGTTGCCGCAGGTACTCTCGGCTTAGACCCGGGCACCTATAACGACCATCTCGGTGACGAGGTAACCGTCGCCAAAGAAATGGAGCTACAAGCCTATGCCGTGTGCTGGCTCGACGTTCCGGCATAAGTCAATTTCACGTCAGGCAGTTGCAAGCTTTGGTGCAGGGACCTCGCTCACGGCGGTGCTGTCTTGCTCTACCGCCTGCAACAGATTGTCGTACACACCCGGGATTGCTCCGCCAACTCGGTCCCACGCAGGCATGAACGGAATCTCATCGCCGCCTTCAAGAAACGCCTGACCGGCTTTCAAAATATTGCTGGCAAACACCTCCACCGCCTTTTCTTCGGCATGTCGATCCAGGGTCAAACCGTTCATCGCCGCATCATTAGCATATGACTCAATGAGATCCAGCGCGATACGGTAGTAGCAGGCTTTTGCTGTGCGCACGGCCCCTTCGTCAAACACAACGCCAAACGTTGCGAGTTTCTTAAAAAGCGCTTTGGCGATGTCAAGGCTCATGCGCGACAGACCACGGCTGGCGTCTTCAGGCGAAAGCTCCTGATGTTTATGATCATAGGTATCCGCTATCTCCACCTGACAGATACGGTTGGTCGAGTGGTTGCGGTACATCTCCGAAAGCAACCCTATCTCCAAAGCCCAATCCGATGGTATGCGCAAATCATGCAGGGCATCCGCACGCAGGGCAAACTCACCTGCTAGCGGATAGCGAAAGCTGTCCAGATAGTCGAGGTATGGCTCTCCAGGTGAGATTTTCTTCATCGCCCTGATCAGCGGCGACACCAACAGCCGAGCGACGCGACCGTTTAGCTTGGTATCGGTAACGCGTGCGTAATAGCCTTTGCAAAACTGGTATTTGAAGCTCGGATTAGCTACCGGATAGAACAACCTCGCCAGCATGATCGGATCGTAGGTTTTGATATCGCAATCGTGCAGGGCCACGGCTTTGATATTGCCCAGCGCTTGGACGTAACCAAGGCAGTACCAGACGTTGCTGCCTTTGCCTCGCTCAACGGGCGCTAGCTTGTCTCGACCAAGTCGCGCATACACGTCCTGCAACCGCCGACCGTCGTTCCAGAGAATGTGATGGCGCTGAGGTAGCACCGAGAAGTATTCCACCGCGTGGGCGTACTGTTGCTCATCAGCTTTGTCCAGACCGATAATGATGTCCGACAGGTAAGGCACCTTGGCCAGCTTTGCCACTATGTCCGCCAACGCGGGCTGCTCAAGCTCGCTATACAAACAAGGCAAAATCAATGCCATCGGCTGACTTTTCGAGAACGCGAGCAGTTCCGATTCCAACTCTTCCAGGCTGCGATCGCAGAGATTATGTAGAGTGGTGATGATCCCGTTCTGAAAAAAATCACTCATGCGCATTCCTCCTGTGCCGTGACTATTGGGAAAACAGCTTCCATCCAGGCCGCTGGCCCAGACCGTGGAGCGTGTGAAATCTTGTTGGATGGTGGCAGCAGATATTCGCCGTGCCTTTGTGGAAACAGTACCGCCTGATCTGCGAGGTCGACCAACTCAAGGTCATTTGGCGCATCGCCGCAGGCGAGGACACTGGGGCACAAGCCCTTCTCGTACGCGAGCGCATCCAACAAGTATTTGAACGCGATGGCTTTGTTTGCCCCAGAGGAAGCATGGTGAAAGCGGCCGCCAAGCTGCAGCGTCAGGCCATGCTGCTTGAGTGCATCAACAAAACGTGGCAGCAGGTTCTGGTCGCCATGCCACACCAGCGGCTCTGTCATCAGCCGGTCGGCCGCGCGCCGCGCAGCGTCGGGCTGCAGACCCGTCCGCGCACAGATTTGCGCCTCATCCATATCGCCAAACCCAGTGAAGGCGTAACCCAGACGACGGTAGTGCAGCAAGACCCTACGCACCTGCCCGTAATCCAAACACAAGCGCTGTACGTGAAAGTCACCGATGTGCTCATCGCCATCGCGCAGCAATGTACCCTCGCGCCAGGCGATGCCAGCGCCATTTTCGAAGATGACCAGGGCCACAGACTCGCTATGCCTGGCAATTACCTGCATCTCGGCAAAGGTTTTGCTGCTGGCCAGCACCACCTGCACGCCTGGCACCGAGGCGCACAAGCGCTCGATCGATGCCGCGGCTTGTGCTACCGGATAGGAATCGTCCAGTAGCGTGCCGTCTAGATCTGTGACTACCAACCAGGGTTTCATGTTGATAGACGGTGCAATATGCGGGCCAGGCACTGCACACGGTGCAAGGAGGCGCCTGCGAGGGTGCGGGTGTGGCGAAGGAAAACCGCGGAAGAAAGCGGCCAAGCATCTGATTTAAATACAGATTAGGAAGGTTCGAGGTGGTGGCAACACCGATCGAAATGATGCTCACCAGAACCCTGTCGCGCGCACCGTAGCGGTGCGCGCACCAGAACGGGGCACGCAGACTCAGCTCCCGAGCGAGCGTTCCATCGATCTGACGACTGACCTTCGTGCGGTTGCGGATCATCTCCACCATTGGCCAGGTCGCACGCTCACCGTCCTTGATCAGGCTATTCGCCTCATCTGCTGACAGCGGCGACAAGAGGCGCGTGGGATCAAAGAAGCGCTGCTGAGGCGGGTATTGATATCAGCCGTGTACTGCTGTGGCCATCCCAAACATCGGGCGTGTAGACATTCATAGGACAAAAGTTACGCACTGAGTCCATCATGCACGGATACACGGGCACGCATCCGATCGCGCGCTGCATGCTGATAGACTGTGGACCAACGGCTGAACAGGTTCTTCTGTTCGCGCCCAGTGCTGCACTGCGTTCGCGAATCACCCCCGCCCGGCCAGGCGGTTCTGCTGGCCAGAAGTGACGGCGAAGCCATCGCAAGAACGCGGTCCTGGCCTGCGACACACGAATTGATCCCAGCAACAACAACAAACCCATCTCGCGGCTCACCTGGGCGACCCGTCTCGAATGGGTGTTCAACATCGACATCGCCCGCCGCCCGCGTTGTGATGGAACACTCAGAATCATCGTCGACATCACCCATCCCGATGTGATTCAGACGATCCTAGACCATTTAAAACAGCGGGCGGGTGCTCCAGAGACGGCGCGCGCACCTCCCGCCGCAGCGCGCAAACCCACCAGAGGCGAACCTGATCGCCTGGGGGTTTAGCACCAAGACTTCAAGGCACAAAAGAAAGCTCGCCCGACTAAGCA
>JBCCHL010000020.1:0-34797 GCA_039028775.1 Pseudomonadota bacterium
GCGGGTCCACGGCGGGATCCATACGCTGCATTATCCGCTCGCGTCAGCACTGCGCATCGCTGCGGGGATCGGTTTCGCCCGCAGCCCGCGTTTGCTGCGTGGACTGTTCGGCCGCTAGCGAGACCCCTCGGCGCAGGGCTTCTTAGCAAAACAGGGTGCCGAATGACAGAGTTTCACACGTTGTATGGATCCCCGATGTCGCTGTATACCGGGCGGGCGCGTAGCTATCTGATCAAGGCCGGTATCCCCTATCGGGAATTGCCACACGCCACCCCACACTTCTATGAGCATGTGTTGCCGCGTGCGGGCGGTCGACGCGGCATCCCGACTCTGGAGCTCGCGTCCGGGGAGGTCATACGCGATGGCGTTGCGATCGTGGACCATTTTGAGCGCGCTCATGGTCAGCAGTTTTCACCGCCGACGCCGCGCCAGCATATCGTGAGCCTGCTGTTCGATGCGATAGCGGCAGAGGGTTTGTTGCGTCCCTGCATGCACTACCGCTGGAATTTCGATCGCGATAACGATGCTGCCTTGCGTTTTCACTTTGCCACCATTTACATGGATCACGACGATCCCCAGCGCATGGCGAGCGAGCGCATGGCGCTGATCCGCACGCAGGTCAATCCCGCCTGGGGTGTGGTCCCCGAGACCCATGCGTTGATTGAGGACATGCATCACCGTCTGCTGCGCCTATTGGACGCGCACTTTGTTGCGCAACCCTACCTGTTGGGCGGCAAGCCGTCGCTGGGCGACTTCGGCCTGATGGCACCCCTGTACGGCCACCTCGGCCGTGACCCGGCACCAATGGCGCTGATGCAGCGCCTGGCGCCGCGCGTATTTCGTTGGGTGGAGCGGATGAACCGGCAGGGACCCGATGCCGGTGAATACGGAGCGTCTGCGCCGGATTACCTCGAGGGTGACCGGATACCCGCAACCTTGATCGAAGTATTGCGCCATCTGAGCCTCGACTATGTGCCGGAGACCCTCGCGGCAGCGCGGTACATCAACGCCTGGCTCGGGGCTCAGGAAAATCTGGCCGCGGGTACGGAAGCTGTGCGCGGCGTGGGTATGTGTGAGTTTGAGGTGGAAGGTGTTTCGATCCGAGCGCTCGCTCAACCTTTTCGTTTCTTCGTGCTGGCGCGCGTGCAGAAGGCGTTTGATAATTTGTCAGCACAAGATAAAGAAAGCGTCAAAGAAGTCTTGGTCGCCTGCGGTCTCGAACCGATACTGACGTGCAGGCTCGACCGCGAGATGGGCCGCCGCGACAATCTGGAAGTGTGGCTATAGCGATCAGGTCGGGGCGATATCGACGCCTTCCGGCTCTTTGAACGGCATCAGAAATTTGCGCCAGGTGCCTGGTTCAATCGCGCCGGTGCCGGCCTCGGCCACCTTCGTGTGCGCGAAGGTACCAAACAGACGGTCCCAGACGATCGCTGCGCAGCCATAATTTGTGTTGCTTTCCTCCAGAACGATGGAGTGATGCAGAAGATGATAGTCGTTGGTGGTGAACAGCCAGCCGATCACCTGCGAGTTCATGCGCAGATTGGCGTGTGCGACGGACACCTGAACCAACGCCAACATGGCGGCTCCGGCAGCGGCTGCTCCCACGCCGAAGAGCAGTTCGATCGTCGCCGCGGGCAACACCAGAAAGGCGATCTCGAACGGGTGGTTAGCACCGAAGTTGATCGCTCCCAGGCGCTTGAACGAGTGATGCGCGCCATGGCCTGTAACCCGCCACATGGTGCCCCAACGATGTTCTGCACGGTGGATCCAGTACCAGATCAACTCGGCCAGAAGGAACACCATCAACACCTGCACCAGTACCGGCCATTCGTGTGGCCAGATGTCCAGCTGCAACCGTTCGCGCAAGACAGCGAGCGGTTCGGTCAAATGGGTGTGATACCAGCCGATGATGGTGACGGCTAGGGTAGAGCCTACGAACCAGATGCCGATGTTGCGTAACCGCTCTGGCCACCGTTGACGCCAATGCGGGCGGGCCGGACGCCAGTACTCCATGCACCCCAGCAAAATCTGTAACCCGAGCAGCGTGGCGATGTACCCCGCATCCCAACCCGGGTTGATGTACCAGAGCGTCATCGCGCCCGCCAGGAGCGCGGGCTGGAGGCCATAAAATATCGTCACATCAATTGCGTTTGTTGGCGGCTGATGTGCGTTGACGTTTGTTTGCGTGTCACTCATATTTACGTTCGCAAAGTAGGAGAGGATTCGAAGGTGCGACCCCTTCGCGAGCATATCACAGGCTTCGGACGCATGATGTTTATCGGGCTGGCCCTGCTCGGCGGCTGCCAGCAAGGTGTGGATCGTGAACTCGAGCAGGCGGAGTTTGTGGTGGATGCGTTCTACAGTTTTGAAGAAAGCGTACTGCGCGAGAGCCTTGCCCGCGCCGAATCGGTGGAGCTTGCTGTGTACTATCAAGCTTGGGCGCGGGCGGCCAACTATGCGGTCGAGGAGCGCCGTCCCTGCGAACGTGCGGGCGCCGACATGCTGCAATGTGCAATCAAGGTCTCTGACGATTTTGGCCGGGCGCTCGGCTACCAAGCGACCGATACGTTCAAGTTGACGCTCTCCCAGGGCGTGATCGTCGACATCACCTTCGAAGCCGACGATCCCCCGCTCTTCAATACCATCGTGGAAGATATGCTGGCCGCACAACCCGATATCGCGCTGGGTGTGTGCAAGGACATGTTTGCCGGCGGTGACCAACCCGGCGCTTGCGCGCGCGCGGTGGTGGCTGCGGTCGAAGCATACGCGAAGGCCCAGTCAGCCGGTCTTGCGGTGTCGCAATAGCCCGTCGGCGCTGGTACCGATCCGCATCCCCCAATGGTAGCGTGTGTCGCGCAGAAGATGTTCGGGCCGCACGCTCGGTGACCAGGAGTCATCCCCACCCACGCCCATGTGATGCCCGTCGATGTGCACATGGAGCCAGTCCTGGGAAACCAGCTCGTGATTGTGATCTGCCCGCAACAATTCATCCACGCCGTACTCGCTGAGCGCGCAGGCGAAGTTACCGGCGATGACTCGATCGCCGATAACAAGTTCCTCGACCGCGCAGCGCAAACCGTTCTCGCCCGGGAATAGGTAGGGCGTGTGCATCTGGGGCAGGGACTGGGTCCAGACGCCCAGATCGGCGCTAGCGCAGCGATCCGGGTAGTTCTCGTGGGGGCCGCGGCCGAAGTACGTAATCTCTTCTGGCTTGTCGCGCAGAAGCAACCGGGCGCCAACGCGCGGTAGAGGCGGCGTGTCTTCGGCGATCGATACTTCGACATCGATATCGACGCTGCCATCCTCGTAGAATCGATGTTGCCACACGCTGGACACTCGCAGAGTGTTTTCGTGCAGGTATTGGTGACGGCTGCTCAGGACCTGATTTTGAGGATCGTAGTCCACCTGGCTGCAGACGTGCTGCAGCGCGTAAAGCCCGGCGTCCTGCCAGCGCCGCAACCATCCGTGTGGCGCTGGGTGTGTGACCGTTCCACCGCTGAGGTCGTTGTCGGTGGCCGCTCTCACAAAGCAGTCCTGGAGCGGTCCGGCCAACTGCTCACGACCGTCCCGCCGCCAGTTCGTGATCTGGCCGGAGGTGCCGTCGATTACCCAGGTCGTGTCTAAGCTTTCGACCACGAAGCGTTTGCCATCTTGTCGGACGTCGATACACGGCGCGGGCGCGGGTAGGTCTGGCGCTCGATGGTTCGATGTATACTGGAAACGCGCGACCTCAAAACCCGCCGGGCTCCAGGACGTCGCGACGTCCTGCTCCAGCCAGACGTTCAGATAGCCCTCAGCCGCCGCCGCGATCCCTGTGTCCACACTCGTACTCGCCAACGGCGCGATCGATAGCCCGACGCTGGCGCTCTTGTTCGCCGCGTGTGGGCTGTGCCATTGCCAATGCAGGGTGACCTCAGCGTTGACAAAGCGGTACTCGCTGCTGACGTCGATGGTGAGTGTCTGTGCGGCGTCGATGCTGAAGCGGAAGGGCTGTTGCGCGCGCTTCGCCTCGTACAGGGTCGGGTGGGGCGTTCGGTCGGGGAACACCAGGCCGTTGATGCAGAACTGCCGATCACCCGGCGTCTCGCCGAAATCGCCGCCGTATGCGTAGAACGGGGTTGTGTCATCGTAGTGCTGCAGACCCTGGTCTACCCAATCCCAGATGAATCCGCCCTGCAGGCGCGGGTGGCTGCGGAACGCATCCCAGTAGTCGGTAAAGTTGCCGAGGCTATTGCCCATCGCGTGGGCGTATTCGCAGAGGATGACCGGCCGGCTTTCCTCGGGCACGTCCAGCCAGCTTGTTATTGAGTACTTGGGCTGCGCGAAGGGTGCAGGCAGGTCCTCGTCGACCCGCGCATACATCGGGCAAATGATGTCGGTTGCGGCCGTGTTCGAACCTCCGCCTTCGTATTGCACCGGACGCGATGGATCGGCTTGTTTTGCCCAGGCGTACATCGCTTGCAGATTGGGGCCGTAACCCGATTCGTTGCCCAGCGACCAGACGATGATACTCGGGTGATTGAAATCCCGGTGGACCATGCGGGTCATGCGTTCCAGGTAGGCTGGACCCCAGGCCGGGTCGCTCGACAAGCGGCTCATGGGCTGCATGCCGTGAGTTTCGAGATTGGCCTCGTCGATGACATACATGCCGAGACGATCACAGATGTCGTACAGGGCCGTCTGGTGGGGGTAGTGGGAGCAGCGCACCGCATTGAAGTTGTGCTGCTTCATCAGACAGATGTCGGCGACGATCTCGTCGTAACTCTCGGTATGTCCTCGGCTTGGATGGTGTTCGTGTTTGTTGACACCTGCGATCAGCAGCGGCTGGCCGTTCAGCAGCAGGCGTCCACCTTCGATGCGGACGCGCCGAAAGCCGATGTCATAGGCTTCGCTCTCCAGTGCCTGGCCGTCAGGATTCTCCAGGGTGACGGTCAAGCGGTAAAGACCGGGGGATTCCGCGCTCCAGGGTGCGGGGTGCTCGACGTCGTAGGAGCAGATCAGACGGTCGCGATAACGTCCCCGTTCGTCGACCGGCGCGGTGCGTAACTCGCGTCGATCCTCGAGGACCGCGCGACACTCAGCGTCGTAGAGTCTTATCAAGACGGTGTGATCGTGGGCGTTGCTGCCTTCGATCTGCACGCGCAGCTTACCGTCGATCAAACCCTGATCGAGTTCTGCGGTGACCTGGACGTCGCGCAGATGGCTGTGCGGCTTGGCCAGCAGATGGACGCTGCGAAAGATGCCGCTCAAATTCCACATGTCCTGATCTTCCAGGTAGCTGCCGTCGCAGCGCCGAAGAACCATCACGGCCAGGCGATTGGGGCCGGGTGCCAGGCTCTCAGTGAGGTCGAATTCGGCGGGTAGACGGCTGTCCTGGGAGTAGCCGATGAAACGCTCGTTGCACCAGAGAAAGAAGGCGCTGTCGACTCCGGCGAAGTGGATGCGAATGTGCTCGCCCTGCCAATCGTCCGGGAGTTGAAAAGTGCGCTGATAACAGCCGGTGGGGTTGTCGTCGGGAACCCGTGGGGGGACCACCGGGAAGGAATACTCGACGTTGGTGTAGATCGGCGTGTCATGCCCCTGGGTCTGCCAGTTCCCGGGCACGTCGATCTGCGACATGTGCGCCAACGGAGCAGGCCAGGCCGGATCGACGGCGGCGGGGGACGGAAACAGGGCGAACTGCCACGCGCCGTCCAGCGAGCACTCCGACGGGCTGGCTAGGGCCTGACGGGCGGCGTCTTCGTCGCGCCAGCTGTGCAGGGGGGCATGCGCGGGCAGGCGCTGCAAGGACGTCACTTCCTGGGTCTGCCAGAATTGCAGCGTTTCCATGTCCATGCCTGACCTCTTGCTGATGCGTACCGTTTTCGATCGAGCGGCAAGATACCGCAGTGACGGTGGCGCGTGCAAAGGCTGGCGCAAGGAGTGCGTAAAGTCTTGCAAACAATCTTGCAAAAAATCGTGCGAAAGATTGTGCAGAGGATCGTGCAAGCATAGGGCGGCGTGCCGAGGCGGTATACACTGGACGCTCGAAGCGAGGGGGAAGGATCGTGGGATTGCTGCTGAAACTATTGGCCGGGGTCTTGGTGATCGTACTGACCGCGGTTGGTACCGCGGCGTTCAAGCAACGCCTGGCCGACGGACCCAGCCGGGTTTTCTCCGGCGGGCCGCTGCTGTCGGGGTCGTTGTATGCCGGGCCGGAGCCGGACTGGTCGCTGATCGATGATGTGGCGACGATCGAACTGCAACTCGTCGATCCACCGCTGTCGCGACGGCTGTGGGCGGCCCAGCATGACGGCCGACTCTATGTCTGGTCGGGTTATATGGGGACAACCGTGGGCCGCTGGTGGAAGCGTTGGCCGTTACAGGCGCAGCGCGATGGGCGGGCGGTGATCCGGGTCGAGGGGGTGCGCTATCTGCGTCAGCTGACGCGTATACCCGATGGTCCGCTGGTGGAAGATATCGCGGCGGCGGTGGCGGCCAAGTATCCCTCGCGGCTGGCGCGTGAGAGCGTGGCAGTTGGAGATGTATGGTTGTTCGAGGCCGAGCCGCGGACCGGAGATGAACGATGAGTCGCTTTGTTATGGCGATGTTATTGTTGATGGTAGCCACGGCGTTGATCGTCTGGTTCGTTCCGGGCGCTGATCAATGGGTGGAAGCACTGGTGCAACAGATCCTCGGCCGTGCTGCACGCTGACAAACCAGACAACGCGATGATCCGCGGGAGGCAGTGGTCGTGACGATGACAAACGAAGAGAAATTTGCAGCGATCTGGGACGAGGCCGAGGTCTGGCAGCAGCTCAGCACGATGCAGGCTGAGACCGAACTGAGGGTATATCTCGATCTGAAGTCACCGCATGCCTATCTGGCGGTGCGCCCGTCTCTGGCCGTGGCCAGGGACTATCGCGTGCGGGTCAATGTGTTGCCGTACACACTCAGCTACGAAGTGCATGGTCTTACCACGGAGGTTGGCGCTGACATGCAGCGCAAACCCCCCAGTGCGGCCGCCGATCGCAAGGCGCGGATGTACTACACGGCAGCGCGAGAGTACGCAGCGCTGCAGCGCCTGCCATTCCGCACCCCAGTGCGCCTGCTCGATTCCGAGCTTGCGCACCGCTACATGATGTTCGCCAAGGCGCAGCAGCGTGAGATCGCCTTCATCATGCAGGTATACATGCGCGGTTGGGGTAGTGGATGGCGCGACTTCACCCTGGAGGCCGACGAAGATCTGCAAGCTGCGCTGCGCGCCGCGGGCTGTCACCTCGATGGTGCGGAGGATTTTGTTACGCCGCATGGAGAGGGGGCACAACAGGTGGCACGTTGTCTCGACGAGGCTGATGCCAGCGGCTATGCCGGCGTGCCGCACTATATGCTCACCGACCCGGCGAGCGGCCGCTTGCTCGGCATCTTCGGCCGGGAACACCTGACCTTGATTCGCCAGAAGTTTGCTGCCGCCGGGTTGGCCCGCTCGGCAGCGGTGGTGCCGGAGTTTTCGCATGCGTGGTCGGGGCGCTTGACCCTGTAGGTCATCGCGCGCGAAAGCTCAGCGTACGCCGGTACTCATCATCAAGAACCCGGTAAAAGCGGCGTTGTTTGGCGCCAGGCTGGGATCGACCTGCTGCTTCATCTGTGTGATCAACTCGCGATACGCCTTGTAGAACGCCCAGCTCGGACGCGGTTTGTAGACCAGATCTTCGATTTCGAACTGGCGTAGGACGTTTTTGGTGGTGGTCGGTTTGACGAACACCTCCTTGTGCGGACGATAGTGGTACAGGTGAACGGTGAGCAGGCTCCACTTGGCGATTTTGCCTTCGGCGAGCACGTCGACGATATCTTCGAACGCCTTGGCGGTGCCGCCATGCAATAGACGTTGGTACGCCCCGGCCAGAAATTCGCGGTCGTCGCGAGACATGCCGTTCACAAAGTCACGGTACTTGGGTTTTTCGAACATCGATACCATCGATGAGCGGGTAACCACCTTGATGATGTCGTCCAGGACTTTGCCTTGTTGGGCAAAATTCTTTTTCGCCAACGCGGCGCGTGCGAAGTCGCTCAGTTTGCCAACGTTGTGGCGTTTGGCGACCACCCGTTGCAGGTCTTCGTTGTCGAAGCCGCCGGGGTACTGCAACATGAACAGAGCCTGGGCGTCGTGGAGTTTTTCGAGGTTCAATGGCGCGACCGGTCGATGGTGGTGGGTTCAGCATACTATGCCGGATACGATCGTTCATGCATCATTCAGTCCACCGGCTTAGGATGAACTTACCTGTTGAGGAGATGTTGAGCGCATGGCAAACGATCGATCCGGGATGCAACATGTGAGGCAACCCTTGCGACAATGTCGCCAAAACCGCCGCGTCCATCTATTGCGGATCGCCGCGTTGGGATTGCTGTTGAGCGCTTGTGCACCCGACGGCGGGGCGGTCGAAGCCCCTGTCGCGGCGCAACAGGTGATCAGCGTCAGCGGTACCGGTGTGGCAGCAGCGCGCCCCGACATCGCGCTGTCCCGCTTGGGCGTCACCGCTCAGGGGGACACTGCGCAGGCCGCCATGGCGGCCAACAACACCTTGATCGCCAGCGTGCTGCAAAGCCTGCGCAAGGGTGGGGTCGAAGAGCGTGACCTGAACACCCTGGCCCTGCAGTTGCAGCCACGCTACGAACGCCAAACCCGCGCGGGTGAGCGCCAGGTGATCGGCTATACCGCCACCAATGTGGTCGAGGTGAAAATACGCGATATCGACGCGGTAGGGCGTCTGCTGGATCGGGCGATCGAGGCCGGCGCCAACCGGGTGGATAGTCTGCGTTTTCAGATTGCCGATCCGACACCACTGCTGGTCACAGCACGTGAAGCAGCCTGGCAGAATGCCCTCGCGCAAGCGCAACAATTGGCCACCCTCGCCGGGGTTAAACTGGGGTCGGTGACCTCCATCCGTAGCTATCAACACTCCCCTGGACCTGTGCACGAAGTCTCGATGGCTCGGGCGGCCAGCAACGCGGTTCCGATCGCCGCTGGATCCCAGAGTCAGCAGGTGACCATCGAGGTCAGTTGGGCCATCGAATAGACCCGCACCTGTCATAAGCGTCGCTCGAAGCCGATACGACCGACGCGCAGCCCTATCGCCTTTCTCCTGTTTCTCCTGTTCTGACGGAGCATCCTCCGTTCACCCCTGCTGGTCCTGTCTGATCCGGACGCATGCTGCGTGCGTTTCTTAGCTGAGAGAATTTTGCGGTCTAGCTCACAAGGTGGGTGAGGGTCGGTGCGTATGGCGTCGACATGTTCACGGAGAATAGCTTGTGCCGACGTTTAACCGCGGTTTCTATTTTGTTTCGCTGGTCCTGGCGGTGCTGCTCGCTATAGGGACAGGGCCGTTGGCCCGGGCGCAGGCGTCCGGTGTGCCGGATGTTCAGCCCCCGGCCGGGCTCGAGCCCATCCGCCAGCCCGAGCAAGCCAGTACTTATCCGGGTTCCGAGCGCGCGGCAAGCAAGCTCGGGGATGTGGCGCTCAACGTTGACCGGCCTCGCCTGAACGTACCGCCAGGGCTGATGAAGGGCGATACCATCTGTGTCAAAAAGCTGATCGTGGAAGGCAACCAAGTCTTTTCGGACGACGAGATAATAGAAAAGGATTTCGATGGGCTTGTGGAGCCGGGCTGTAACACATGGTATCCGGTTTCAGCCTACGCTGAGGCTGCCCGAAACCTTGAAGAACGATATCGCGAGGCCGGCTATCTGCTCAGTCAGGTCACCATCCCGGAGCAGAAAATACTCCGTTCGAGCGGCGAATTTCGGATACGCATCTTCGAAGGGCGTATCGCCCGTGCGCACATCGAGCCGGGCACTCGGAATCTGAAGCGCCTGCTCGACGGTTATCTAGAGCCGATCACCAGCGCGGGGGTTGCCCACAACGCCAATCTGGAACGGCAGTTGCTGCTGATGAACGATATCCCCGGTATGTCCGTACGCGGCGTGCTGCGCGCGGGTACCGAGGTCGGCACTTCGGAATTAGTGGTCAAAACCCAGACGGAACGCTACGAGGGATATCTGCTGGCCAACAACCGTGGCTCCCGGTACACCGGGGAGATGCGGGCGATGGCTATAGCCCGCGCGAATCGGATCGCGGGCCCCGATCGACTTGAGGCGATGGTGCTGAGCTCTCTCGAGGGCAGCAAGCAGCGCTATGGACACCTGATCTACCAACGCTACGTGGGGTATAGCGGGCTCAGCGTAGAAGCCGGTGTGCGCCACGGCCCCTCCGAACCCCGTGCCAATCTGCGCGAGTTGGAAGTGGAGGCAGTGAACAACCAGGCGCACGTTCTTTTCGACTATCCCCTGCGCCGCTCCAAGGCGATGAACTTTGGTCTGCGCTTTGGCTTGGAGGTCAACAACAACCGGGTGGACGTGCTGGATACGCGCTTTAGCGAAGATCGCACGCGGGTGGTAACCATCGGCACCTATGCGGACTTTTACGGCGACAACCATCGCAGCCGACTCAAACTGATGCTCCGGCACGGCTTGCCTGGCCTTGGAGCCACGCCGGACGATGATCCGCAACGTTCGCGGTTGTCCGGCAGCAGCAACTTTACCAGCCTGCAAATGGAAGCGGCGACCTACTTCGGCCTGAACCGATTCTGGACGGTAGACGCGCAGCTCAGCGGTCAATATGCCTTTCAATCCTTGCTATCCACAGAAGAGTTATTGCTGGGCGGAGAACGGTTTGGGCGTGGTTACGATCCGGCGGAAATCGCTGGGGATCACGGCGTCGGGCTTGCGCTGGAGGTGCAGCGTACGGTCTCGACCCAACGCGGCTGGCTACAGCATTTGCAGGGTTACGGCTTCTACGATGTGGGGCTGACCTGGAATCAAGATCGTTATGCCCAGCGGCGGATGAGTCTCGCATCCGCCGGCCTGGGCGTCCGCGTGCGACTGCTCGACAACGTGGACCTGTCGGTCGAATACGCCCGGCCGCTGACCCGAAGTGTGGCGTCTCAAGGCGACCGCGATGGGCGCTTTTACGGCCAGTTTTCGCTGCGCATTTAGGGAGGAACTATGCGTTTTATATTTGTGATTCTGCTGGTCAGTGGGCTGGCGCTGCCTAGCGGCCAGGGCCTGGCCAACCCCCAATTGGACAGTGTGGTTGCGGGTGACGTCACGCTGCGCGAGAGCGGCACCACATTGACGGTGACGCAGACGACCGACCGGGCGATTCTGAACTGGAACAGCTTTGATATCGGCGCCGGCGAAAAAACGGACTTTGTGCAATTGGATTCCGACAGCGTAGTGCTCAACCGCGTGCTGGGGCCCGGTATCTCGACCATCGCGGGCGAGCTGACCGCAGTTGGGCGAGTTTTTATCGTCAACCCCGAAGGTGTGGTTTTCACCAGCGATGCCAACGTCAATCTCAGCGGACTGCTGGTCAGCGCCGCGGATATCGATGACCAGGACTTTCTCGATGACCGGTTGGTGTTTGACCAGCCGGGGATGCCGGGTTCGATGATCACCAATCACGGCGATATTTCCACCCAAGGTAATGCGGTGCTGTTGGCTGATCGGATTGTTAATCACGGGCTGATCCAAGCCAGGCTGGGTTCGGTCAGCCTCGGTGGGGTCGCCACGGCCACCATCGATTTTGCGGGCGATGGCTTGTTGAGCTTGGCGACCCAGACGACGTCTGCGCTGGTCAAGAACGAAAGTGACGGCCGCATCGAGGCGCTGGGTGGAAATGTCTACATCAGCGCGCTTGCGGAGGACGCTATCTTGGATGAGGTTGTGAATCTGGACGGTGTGGTACAGGCAACGCACGCGGCTGAGGAAGGTGGCACGATCAGGCTCTATGGCGGCACTCGGGGTACCGTGCTTGTCAGCGGGGAGGTTGCCGCCACGGGCGAGGATGTGACGGTTTCGATCGATGGCCAGCGCATTGGCCTGCTCGCGGGTGGCAGCGTCAAGGCTCCGGGAGGTCAGGTCGAGGTCGGCCTGGGCACGCCGGCTAGCGCGGACATCAGCGAGCGCATCTTCCTCGCTTCGGGGGCGGCGTTGGACGTTGCTCCTGCGGACGGCGGGGAGGATGCGGGGACGGTCTCGTTGCAGGCCACCGCGGGTGCCCAGCTCCAGGGCAGCGTCAGCGCCAACGGCAGGGCTGATGGTTCCGGCGGCACGCTCGATCTATCCGCCGGGCAATTCGAACTCAGCGGCGACGTGGATGTCGGGGGTGCCACGCCCGGTCATCTCATCTTGCGCGGAAGCCAGGTGCTGGTAGCCAATTCCGCGATTGCGGCCTTGCCGATGTTTGCGGATATTCCGACAAGCGTGGTCACGGGGGCGCAGCTGAGCGGCCTGAACAGCTCTGTCACCCTCGACGGGACCGGGTCCCTGGTCTTGGAAAGTGGAGTTAACCTCGACTTTGTAAACCTCCCCGGTAGTGGCAAGGTCGTGTTGCGCGGTGCACAGATGAGGCTGGAACCAGGATTTGCGGTCCGCACCTATGGCAGCGCGCTGACCCTGGAAGCCTACGGCACCGCGGACCCGAACGATTGGGGTGAACTCGACTTTGTTGAATCGGGCAGCATCATCACCGGCGGTGGCGATGTGGTGTTTGAGAGCGACATCCTGCAGCCCGCGTTGAGTGACTTTGATGTGGGCGGGGGCGCGGTCACCGCGCGCGGCACGGAGGTCAACATCGCTCAGATTGGCGAACCTGATGCCCTTGCAGGTGTGGTGACGATCACAGGCGTGGTTAGCGCAAACATCGAACGGGTGTTTGCCCAGGAACTGAATATCTCGGCTGGTGTGTCCGCAACGGTCGGTGGGCAGGTACCCAGGGTGGTGGGGGTCGCTTTGTTTGCAGCCCCTGGCCAATTCTATCCAGCATTGCTGGGAAAGCTTAACGTCCAGGCTCCGGATGTCGATCTGCTGCTGGGTGTATTCGACGTGTCGGAGTCCATCAGCATCAAGGCGGATGCACTGGACATGGCGCCGGGTATTCGCTTCTCCGGCGGAGACCTCAGCATAGAGCCGTATCGCGCGGCTCCCACGCTGATCGTATTGACCCAGGGCACCGGCGTGGTCGCCCCAGAGTCTTTCCTCCTCGAGCCATTTTCACCGCTGGTCATCAGCAGCGATATTCTGCAGATCGAGAACCGCTTTCGATCGATCACCATCGGCCGCGACAACGGTGCGGACAATATCTTCCTCTCGAACGGCGATCTTACGGAGAGCGTGGCACTCGATGTGCCGCTCACGTTGAAGGCGCCGAACGGCCTGATCGGTATCGATGGCCTCGTCCTCTCCGAGAGCGCTCTGACCACTCAGGGTAAGGTGTTGCTTTCCGGTTCCATTGTCACTCAGGGGACACCCCTGGTGTTTGACGACGTGGTGAGGGTGAGCGATGACCTGGTTATCGACACCACTTTCGGTGCCAACATCGGTGGTGCGGATGTGACCTTCACCGATCTGGTCGTCGATCCGGACGCGACCACAGCCCCGAATATCACGATCTTCGGTACGACCCAGACAAA
This sequence comes from Pseudomonadota bacterium, assembly GCA_039028775.1. Taxonomy (GTDB): domain Bacteria; phylum Pseudomonadota; class Gammaproteobacteria; order Pseudomonadales; family Azotimanducaceae; genus UBA4421. The sequence goes on from JBCCHL010000020.1 coordinate 13,512, forward strand.
CGTGCGGATCGATGACATTACCGGCTTCGCGGATCTGACCATCGAGGGTGTGGGGACGGTCGATATCGCCGGATCGGTGACCGCTCAGATCCTCAACCTGGATATAGCGGATCGCTTTGCGGTCGACGGGGCATTAAACCTGAGCGGTGGGTTGATCAACGGTGCTGGTGCCACCATCGCCCTGCAGAGCGGCGGCAACCTCGGTTTCATCAACCTGAATGCTGCGCCTCTGGAACTGGGTGGCGATCTCACGGTGTTTGGCGATTTCACCGCGAACGATCTTCTGCTGACGAGCCCGGCGACGATCACCACCATACCCGGCCCGGCCGGTGGTGCGGCGATCTCGATTGCGGGCACGGTCACGAGCCAGGGCAATGCCTTGACCCTCGAGACGGGCGGGGTGGGCAGTATAGACGCGCCGAGTCTCACCAATGACTTCGCGCAGCTCAACTTTAACGCTGCGGGCGTCACCATCGGCGCGGCCGCCGCCGATGGTTTTACCGGCGTGGTGAGTGGTGCGCTCGATCTGGCCGTCGGTGGAGACCTGTTCGCCAGCCTCGACGTGGCTGGGACCACGACCCTCTCCTCGACCGGGAGGGTATTGCTGGGTGGGACGGGTAACAGCTTCGCGGACACGATATCCATACAGGCCGCTGACGGGGTGGAGTTGACCGCGCCAACGCTGCTGCTCGGGGCTTCGGACTTCGGTGCGGGCGACGTAGACATTGTCACCGGCGGACTGGAAATTTTGGGACCGCTCAGCGGCAGTGGGCAGATCTCGTTTCGCCCCTCCGATCCCACCCAGACAGTCGAGCTCGGGTTCGAATCGGGATTGACCGGTTTCGGGCTGAGCGACGCGGAAATGGCCAACATCAGCGATGGTTTTGCCGGGATCACGTTCATCGGCCCCAGCCTGATCACGGTCACCGACGCGACTTTCCGCGACCCGGTGACGTTTCAGGAGGGTAGCCCTGCGTCTCAACTGCAGATCGTGGGGGATCTTGTTGGGCTGGACGATGCGAGTTTTACCATCAATGGCACCGGACAGACGACCTTCCTCGCGGGCAACATTTTCACTCAGGGACGCCCGATTGTCTTCAATGACAGCGTCGTCCTGTTGAGCGACGTGTTACTAGATACGCGCGCGGGACCGGGTCTGGCAGCGGGGGACGTCACCATGAATCTGGGGTTGCAGGGCGGTGGCTTTGCATTGTCCATCGCGGCGGGCCGCTGGGTGAACAATCCCAACTTCCCGTTGGATGTCGGACGCCTGAACGTGGACAGTACCGCCGCGTCTAACTCTTCGGCCCTGGTGTACGGCGTGGTCGCCGGCGCAGGCGCACGCGGGGCCGCGCCGCTGGTCAGCCTGAGCGGCTTTGCCCCGGATGCGGGTTTTCTGATCAATGGCTGTGCCATGGCGATCGCCTGTGAAGGCGGCTACATCCGTGGGTTGGTCAACCTACCCCCGCCCGTGATCCAGATCAGCCGCGCCACCCAGGAAGCCACCACGGTGCTACGCGATGGGGCTAGCCGTCTGGTTGATCCCTTGGATACACGCCACTCGAACTTCGGCAATGAGCGGCTGTGGTGGGAACAGCCTGAACGTTTCCTAGCAACCGAGGAGGAACGCCCTGATGAAGACTGAAATTCTGACCATAACCCTGGTGTGTGTGTTGCTGGGTTGTAGCGCCCGGGCGCCGGATCGTTTTGCCCAGTTCGGGTTTTTACCCGCGGGCAGTACGTTGGTGGTGGCCGGGAACGCGCATGGGCATGCGCCGATGGACTGTCGCTATCGGCAGGAAAGTACCATGAGCCAGAAAGTACCCGGGGCTGAATACTACTACGCGGTGTATTGCGGTCAGTGGAATTATCCGACCGGTCGCTTTCTGCTGATGCCCAAGCGCGGCGACCGGGATCAGTGGGTAGAGGACTCGCCGTGGCGCAGCGCCCTAGATGGCCGCTGCGCCGTCGCGCGGGTTGAACAGGCGGAATTTCTAGGGCGCCGTGCCATCCTCCTGCCCTGTAATCTGCTGGCCAGCGGCTTTGGCTACTTCGGCTTAGCCCTGCAAACCGATGAGTTTCACGTGTTGGTGGACGGGATCGCGCCGAACATGGCGGCAATCGAGCAGGCGTTGAGTACAACCCTGGGCCTGCCGGTGACCCAGACGCCGTCAGCCAACACCGCGGTGGCCTGGGCGCTGCGCGAACTCAATTTCTCATTCACGCCGGATACGCTGATGGAGTACCACCGTGCCATGTCCCTGGGACAATACTACAACGGGATCGGCAACCATGCCCGCGCGCTGGTGCACTATGAAAATGCTTATGACCTGCAGTTGCAGGTCAACTTCGAAAACAACGGGTTGGCGACGTTTGTATTGCTGCACCGTGCGCTCGAGCACAGCAATCTGCAACAGTTCGACGCGGCCGATGAATTGTTCGCCCAAGCGGAAAATACCCGCTACCGGGTTCACCATCAGGCGCGTTTTGACGTGTATAACGCGTTGCATATGGCCAACCAGGGTTTCTTCAAGGAAGCGGGCCGGTTGGCGAAACATGCGCTGGAAGATCATTTCAGCACGCCGCGGCAATTTGCCCGCCGGGTGCCCGTATCCGCGCTGCGAGTGCAGGGCGAGTCTGAAGACCCAGAACTGATGCTTGAAGGCGAACCGCCACCGATCGCCGATTCGGTGCAGGGCAAGTATCTCGGTGCCGCGATGTCCCTGCGTTTGGGGGATACGGCTCTCAGCCTGGAGAAGTTGAACGAGGCCCTGGCGCTGCTCGACAAAGCGGCCCAACCGCCCCCGCTGTGGCGGCCGACGCTGCTCGGGCTCAAAGGGTTGGTTACCGAAGCAGGTGCTCAACCCGACGAGTCCTACGCGGCACGCAGCGATGCGCATGCCCTGCTGCAGGAGTTGGCGCCGGGGGAATTGCCCGAAGCTGAAGCCATGCTGGCCCTGGGACGGCATCACGTGATGGCGGCGCAGCGCGATGAGCCTGGGCGGGTGGGTGCGCTCGACCTGTTTGATCGCGCCATCGCCCAGGCCAAACTGCGTAACAACCGCTTGTACGTGCACCAGTTGGCGCCGTTCTTCGACAGCCTGACCGGCGCCTCGACAGACGACACCCAGGCGTTGCACCGGCGCTACTTTGACGCCAGCCAACTGGTGCGTGGCCATCTGACGGAACGCAGTATCGCCCAGCTGGCAAAGCAGTTGGACGCCGATCCCGAGGTAGCCGAACTGGTGCGGGATTATGAGGGCTTGCACATGGCGGTTGAGTTGCTGCAAGCGGATGAACTCATCGCGTTGCGGCACGCCAACTTCAGCGGCAGCGAGCAGGCGCTGGCTGCACACGCGCGGATCAGGCAAGAGCGTCTGAGCCGAGAAGCGGCGCTGTTCGACAAGGCGGTGCAATTACAGGCCGCGGATACGGCGTACTTGCAGGTGGCCGGTCGCGCCGCACCGTTGCAGGAGATCGAGGCGCAGCTGCGCCCCGGTGAGGCCATTGTTCATCTCATGCCGGCGCTGGACAAAACCTACTACGCCTATGTGAAACGGGCATTGAACGGGGTGGTGCAATATCGCGTCGGCAGTGCACCGGTGACCAAGGCCGAATTGGAGCGCCTGGTCGCCAAGGTACGTACGGATGTGCGCGGTGTGACCCGTGGGACGAAGTTGGTCGATTCCCGCCCACCGCAGGCGAGTGACGCAATTGCCGCCGGTGCCGAGCTGGCACTTTCCGACCCGAGGTTCGCACGCTTGCTGCCGGCCCATCTGCGGGAATGTCTCCAGCATCTCGTGGTGACCGGTCATGGTCCTTTCTTGAGTCTGCCCATGGCGATGTTGCGGGTGCCGCAGGCAGGTTGCGGCGGAACGGGCAGCGGCGGCTTGGATTGGTTGGGCCGGCATCTGCAGATCTCGCGCGCGCCGTCGATCAGTTCGTTCATCCACCTGCGCAAGATGCCGGCGTCGAACGCGCCCGAGGCGCTGTTGGCCCTGGGGGACTTTCGTAAGCGTGCGCAAGATCCACGACGCACCGACACCGTTTATTGTCGCCGTGAGACAACCGGATTCGAGACCCTCAAAACGGAAGTGACGGCGATTTCCCGGCTGTTCGATGCCCCCGCGCCGATCGCGGGCGAGGCGTTTACCCTGGCGGCGGTCCAGGCGGCGCCGTTGGATAACTACCGCATCGTCTATTTTGCGACCCATGGGGTGCGCCCCTATGAGAATGACTGCATCGCCCAACCCGCGCTTGTGACCTCGCCGGTGGACGGCGAGTATGGCTACTTCACCACACAGGAGATTTTCAAGAAACGCCTCAACGCGGACCTCGTTGTGCTCTCGGCCTGCAATACTGCGGATTCCAACTGGGAGCGGGGCGAGAGTCTCAACGGGCTGGCCCGGGCCTTCATTCACCAGGGTGCGCGTTCGGTGTTGGTGTCGCATTGGCAGGTGGATTCGGATACCACCACGGTGCTCATGACGGAGCTGTTCAAGCATCTCCGGGCGGGCGCCACTTTGGGCACGGCGATGTCCAAAGCGCAGATGCATCTCGCCGACAGCAAGCAGTTTAGCGCGCCTTATTACTGGGCACCGTTCTCGATCGTCGGTGATGCGGGACGCTTGATCCTGCAGGACGTGGCTTATCCCACCGAGGTCTCTACCTTCTCCGCCGGAAGCTGAGGCGGAATCGACCCGGCAGGCTGTTCGGCGCCCGGCATAGAAATACCGGGTCGCGTTCTTGGTGGCGTCTGCTCGAGGCGACTCTTCCTCACCGACCGAGTAACATAGGTGGACAAGGACACAAGGAATAGGCCGTTGGGAGAAGATGTCTTACTGAGCGCCGAGCAGCGCATGATCGTCGATGCTGCGAAGAGCTTCGCGGATGTGCAGCTGCGCCCGCATGCAGCGCGCTGGGACCAGGAAAAAACCCTCAGCCGCGAGGCCCTAGTGGACCTGGGCCAGTTGGGTTTTGGCGGCGTGTACGTCTCCGAAGATGTGGGCGGCTCTGCGCTCGGGCGCGCCGATGCGGCGTTGGTGTTTGAGCAACTCTCCAAGGGATGTGTGGCGACCGCCGCATTTCTATCCATCCACAACATGGCGACCTGGATGATCGACCAGTTCGGCGCTGCGCAGGCGCGCAAATCCTGGGTACCCAAGCTCGCGAGCGCCGAGCTCATCGCTTCCTACTGCCTGACCGAACCCTCCTCGGGCTCCGATGCCGCGAGCCTGCGAACCCGCGCGGTCAGAGACGGCGACAGCTATGTCCTCAACGGCAGCAAAGCGTTCATCTCGGGGGCCGGGTTTTCCGATGTCTATGTGGTCATGGCCCGCACGGGTGAAGACGGTCCGGGGGGTGTCTCGACCTTTGTGGTGGAGAACGGCACGCCCGGTCTGTCCTTTGGCAAGAACGAGGAGAAAATGGGTTGGCGCGCGCAGCCGACCGCGATTGTGAATTTCGACGAGTGTCGCGTGCCCGCCCAGAATCGCATCGGCGCAGAAGGCCAGGGATTCAAGATCGCGATGGCCGGTCTGGATGGCGGACGGGTCAACATTGCGGCCTGCTCCCTCGGCGGCGCCCAGGAGGCGCTCGACCGCAGTCTTGCCTATGTTGGCGAGCGCCGCCAGTTCGGGCAGCGGCTGGCCGACTTTCAGTCGATCCAGTTCAAGTTGGCGGACATGGAGACAGAACTGCAGGCTGCGCGCAGCTTTCTGTATGACGCGGCTCGACGTCTGGACAACAAAGATGATACGGCGACCAAGTTCTGCGCGATGGCGAAACGGTTCGTCACCGACATCTGCTTCGCCGCGGCCAACGAGGCGCTCCAGCTCCATGGTGGCTATGGTTACCTCTCCGAGTATGAGGTCGAACGAATCGTACGCGATCTACGGGTCCATCAAATTCTCGAGGGGACCAACGAGATCATGCGGGTGATCATCTCCCGCCAATTGCTGGGCGTTTGAAGCGCAGCGAGAAATCGGAACGAACTTAGACCAGGGGTGGGGAAAGTGAAGATGGAAACGCTTAACATGACAGATCACGGAGCGGTGCGCCTCGTGCATCTCGACCGGCCGGACAGTTTGAATGCGTTCAGCACACAACTCATGGATGAACTGTGTGACGTCATGTTAGAGAGTGCCGAGGCGAGCGCGGTCACGGTGCTGGTTTTGACGGGGGCGGGGCGCGCGTTCACCGCGGGTGCGGACCTGGCCGAGATGGGTGGGGGTTCCGACTATCAGGCCCGTCACGGGTTCGCCGGCTTGTTGGAGGCGATCATAGAGTTTCCCAAACCATTCATTATCGCCGTAAATGGCGTCGGGGCAGGTATTGGTGCCACAATCTGTGGGCTTGCAGACCTGGTGTATATGGCGGACGACGCGCGCATCAAGGCGCCATTTTCCACCCTGGGACTCACCGCAGAAGCCGGCAGCACCTATACCTTCCCGCAATTGATGGGGCGTCAGCGCGCCGCCTGGTTCTTATGGTCTTCCGAATGGATGGATGGTGCCGAATGTGTCGCGGCGGGTCTGGCGCTCGAGTCTCTGCCCGGGGCTGAGCTGCTGCCCCATGTACTGTCCAAGGCCGAACAGCTGGCCGCCTTGCCCCTCGCGTCCCTAATGAAGACCAAGGCGCTCATGATCGAACCGCACAAGGCGCAACTGCGAGCGAGCTTCGCTGCCGAGAATCGCGGCCTGGCTGAACTGGTTGGCGGTCCCGCGAACAAACAGGCGCTGGCGGCCTTCGTGGATAAACGCGATCCGGACTTCTCTTCGCTTTAGCGCCGTGCATCCGACGCGGGTAAACAATGCCTGTCGGTCAGGGTCTGAACGGCCCAGGATCGAGTGGCGGCTTTGTCCCTTCGATCAACGCGGCCAACAGGCGCGCCGAGCCGCTCGCCATTGTCCACCCCAGGGCGCCGTGTCCGGTGTTGACGAACAGGCCGTTCGGGCCTACCGGGCCGATCCGTGGTTTGCCGTCGTAGGTCATCGGTCGTAAACCTGTCCAGGCGGTGCAATCTTCGCGCCGGATGTGGGGTGCCAGCTCCGGGTACATCTTGCCGAACACGTTGTGGAGGTTGTCGACCCGGTGGCTTTCGAGGGTCCGATCGTGGCCCATAAATTCTGCGGTGCCGGCGACGCGCAATTGATTGCCGAGCGGGGTGATGGCGACATGCAAGGCCTCGTCGACTACCGGCGTACGTGGGCTTCCCTCAAGGCCGTCAACCGGGATGGAAAGGGAATAGCCTTTGGCGGGTTGCACCGGCATGTGAACCCCAAGTTTGCGCAGTATTTTCGGACTGTCGACCCCGGTGGCGATCACCACGGTGTCGCATGCGTAGTGATCGCGGCTGGTAGTCATGCCGGTGATTGCACCGCCGCTGACGTGGATGTCCACCAGACGCTCGCCATGATGCATATGGCCACCGCCGCGGCGCAGGGCGTCCCCCAGACCCTGGGTGAAACGCCGGGCATCGCCGCTATGGTCATCGGGAAACAGCAGGCCGCCGTAGATTCGCCCACGGATCGCGTCGAGCGCGGGCTCTTGGGCCACACACTCGTCGGCGCTCAAGCGTTCGGCGCGCAAGCCCAGGTTATGCAGAGCGGCCACACCGCGCTTGGTGTTCTGCAGCGAGGCCGGGTGGTCGAAGATTTTGAGAATTCCGACCGATCTCTGATCGAAATCGAGATTCAGGGCGGCCGCTAATTCCAGCGTGGTGTCCACCGAAAAACGCGTGAGGGGGAAATTGTCAGCGCACGCCTGACGATATGCTGCGGGGGTGGATAAACGCAGGAATCTCAGGCCCCAGCCAACCAGGCCCGGGAGTGCGCGCGGATGCAACTTCATCGCAGAATAGGGATCGGTCAGGGACGAGAGCAACGCGCGCCCGACGCCGGGGCTGTTCCATGGCTCTGGCATGGAGGCGGACAGCAGACCGCCGTTGGCGTAGCTGGTACCTCGGGCCAACGCATCGGATGCCTCGAACAGCGTGACCTCAAAACCCGACCGCTGCAACTCGTAGGCGCTGCTCACCCCGATCAAGCCGCCGCCGACTATCATGACCTTACGCATGCGAGCGCGCTCCGGTCGGTTGGCAGCGGGCGGTCTGCGGCCAAGGGGTGGCGCGGACCGTAGTTGCAGCGTTTGGGTCGGTTGGCACGTTCTCGTCTACGCTTCCGTCAAGATGGTCGGTAGTGTTGGTGCACGCCGTGCATGATCCGTTCGCAGCGCGCCCGCCAGGCTGCTTCGTAGCGCTCGTCCCACTCCGCCCCGAGAGCGCCCGCAACCACCTCCATGGTGGCTTCGAGCAGGCTTGCGTACATCGTCGGCGTCGCCGTGTAGGCGTCGATGTGATTTTCGAGTTCCCACTCGAGATAGCCGCCGGGCTCGAAATGATGATCGTGCAGGAAGAGTTCCACCATGCTCTCGAACATCCTGCCTTGGATGTGCGGATCGGTGTGGCGCATGAGATCGCCGGCGGCGACGTCGCGCGCGAAGAAGCGGGCGAAAATTTCTGGGGTGATATCTCCCAGGTGCTCGGCGCAAGCCTCCAGGCTGGCGTAGATCAGGTCGGTGTCGTTCATGCGCCCGCGCTGTGGATTACAGTGCGGGTTTCATGAACCTCACGTTCATCTGCAGATAGGCCTTGGGGCAGGGATGTTCGGCCCAGATTGCTCGCCACCCTTCAGCCTCCATGGTCGGCGCAAAATTCTCGTCCCGCGCAGATTTGCTCGGCCAGCGGATTATCCAGCACACGTTGGCCTGGCCGTTGGCGGGCGCTTGCGGATTGGAGCCGGTAACCTCCGGGGGTATCCCGTCATCCATCCAGAAATCGATCACGTCGAGATTCGCCTTGAGCCACGGCGCCGCAAGCGTCAGCGCCCACGTCTTGTATGCCTCGAAGTGTTCGGCCTCGATGGTGTAGTCACGGATTTCAACAATCGCGTCGCTCATCCCTCCCCCCCTGTTCTGTCTTGGTGTCGCTGGTTGGTGTCGATGTCTGGCGTACAACCGGTCCAGAAGGGCACTTCTATCGGTGCCCTTTGCGCCATGTTGGGCCTTAGTCGAACAACTCGCCGCCACAGGCTGATGCGGTGGTGCCGTATTTTTCGTACGCCTTGAGCACATTGGCGCCGGTGCGCCAGCGATGCACTTCGTCGGGGCCATCGACCAGACGCTGGGACCGAATCCCGGTGTACCACCGTGCCAACGGCGTGTCATGGCTGTAGCCGAGCGCGCCATGCAACTGCAGGGCCGTGTCGACCACCTGGTGCACCATGTTGGCCAGGAATACCTTGGCGATACCGTTTTCCTGGCGCAGATCCATGCCCTTTTCGGCCTTGTAGGCGATGTGCAGCAGCATCAGGCGGGCTTTGTAAATTTCTGCCGCGCAATCGGCCATCATCCAACGCACCCCCTGACGGTCCGCCAGGCGCTTACCGAAAGTCTCACGTGATGTGACGTGTTTGGCCGCCAGATCAAGCGCGCGTTGCGCCATCGCAACGTTGTGCATGCCATGGCGCAAGCGGCCATAAGCCAGGCGGTGCTGGCCCATATTAAAGCCCTGGCCACGCCCGCCGAGAATGTTGTCGCGCGGCACGCGCAGGTTGTCGATCTTGATTTCCGAGTGGGATCCGCCGAGCTTCAGGCCGAGTTCGGTGTGTGGCTGCATGGTCTCGATGTTGCGCAGGATCTGATAGCCGGGGTTGGGCAGCTCGACAATAAAGGTACTGTACTGTTCATGACGCGGCGCATCCGGATCGGTTTTGGCCATGACCACCGCGATGTCCGCAACGCTGGCCGAAGACGAAAACCATTTCTCGCCGTTGAGGACCCATTCATCGCCCTCCAACACCGCCGTGGTCTGCATACCAGTCGCATCCGCACCCGCTGCCTTCTCGGTCATCGAGTAGCAAATCCGCTTCTCGCCGTTGAGTAGGGGTTTTAGAAACCGCTCGCGCTGATCGTCGGTACCATGTTCCAGCAGGGTGAGCATTGTGGCGTCGTCGGGACCCTGAGTGTTCAGGGACAGCGCGCCCAGGAAACTCTCACCCAGTTCCATCTGCACCAGTGCATTGGCCAGCGGGCGCAAGCCCATACCCCCATGTTCTTCGGGTACAAAGGGGCACCACAGCCCCTGACCGCGCGCCTTGGCACGCAGGCCCGCGAGAACCTCGTCGAAGTTATCTGCCGTGCAGATCTCCTCCGCGGGGTGGCATTCGCTCTGCACAAAATCGCGTACCTTGTTGCGAATCGCTTTGGTTTCTTCGGGGATTTCGAAATCGATCATGAATGCTCCTACTCGCGCTTTAAAGTGTCATGTTTGCCAGCATCTTAGCAGGGATGTAGGTGAAAGGCGCGGCGGCGCCAGCCTGTGGCGGCGCGCCCGGTCTATGGTGCTAGCGGGATCGGATCGGCGGTGTGCCGATCAGGAACGATCCAGCAGGAATACCCTTGCGATGCGTTGGGCATCTGTGCCGGTGGGGAAACCAGCCACGATGTCCGGATAATCCGGTCGGTACTTGTCCAACCAGGCGTCGCGTACCACGGTGAACTTCTCCGTTTCGCGGCGAGCGTTTACGGCGTAGGTGTTGTCGCCGATTCGCAGCTGGGCCGGTCCACCTTCACCGAGGGCTTCGACCCAGCCGCTCCCGGCGGAGCCGACCACATACAAGTCCTGCTCGTACTCCACCACCCAGATGATGACCACCCGTGGCAGCGTCGCGCTGACACCGAGGCGGATTTCGTGGACGTCGGAGGTGTCCGGCCACTGGGCTGGGATTGGCGTGTCCCTGCCGCCGATGAAGAAGCCAGGCAGTGGCCCTAACGGGGTGATGAAGACAAGCACCACGCCGAGGAGCACAAGTACGCCCACGGCGTATTTCAGAATTTTCATAATAGACGGTCCGTTGTGTGGTTGTGATGATTACTGGTTGCGGTATCGCGTTCTTGTTAATTGTTTTTTCGGGATTCGAGGGTGTCGATCACCGGGTCAAGTTTCCGCGCTCTCCAAATAAGGTGCTTCGCCGCGGACCGTTGCCCGATACCCCAGGCGTTCCTGGGGGTGATAGTCGAATGCGGCGTGGTGTTGTACCACCCGATTATCCCAGAACACCACCGTGTTGGGTTGCCACGCGACGCGTATGTGAGTGGATACCGCATAGGCGATATGGTCGTATAACAGGGTCAGCAGGGCATCGCTCTCGCGGCGATTCAATTCCACGATCTTGTCCACGAAACCCGCATTGATATACAGCGCCTTACGGCCGGTCAGTGGATGGGTGCGCACCACGGGGTGTTCGCTGGCGGGCAGCTCATCGAGACGCTTTGCGCCACTCAGATACAGATAGTGCCCGCGCGGCACGTGACGGGCGGTCAGTTGCTCGACAAATTGTTGCATCTGCACAGACAACGTTTCGTAGGCTTGGTACATGTCCGCGAAGAGCGTGTCGCCGCCGCTGTCCGGTACCACTTCCATTCGCAGCATCGACAAACCTGGCGGTGCGGCTTCGCTCGATACATCCGAATGCCAGGTTTGGCCCGCCACGCGTTTGGAGCTCGCATCTGCCTTGATACGGATTAATTCGGCTGGCAGCGCGCCTTTGTTGAGCGGCGTGGTGAAGAGTTCGCCCAGCCGCTTGGCGAAACGGACCTGGCTGTCCACGTCCATGTTCTGATTGCGGGCGACGACCACCCCGCGCTCTGCAGCGAGCAGCTTAAGGGCGTCCACCGCCGTGTCATCAAAGTCGACGAGCTGGGTACCGGCCTTCAGTTGTGCGCCAAAAGTCGGACTCAATGGTGTGCAGTGTAGGTTCATCTTTGTCCTTCTCTCGCACCGTTCCCCGCGCTGTTCCTTGCGCTGTTTCCCGCGTTCAGCGCTGCCTCGCGGGGGAGTTTGGCGCCGTGCCCCTTATGATGGCGAGCTACGCGCGCGCTCGCCTCCCGACGCCACCCTAACCCATTCCGACCCAGCGAACAAAGCGGGACTAGTTGTTGCGTATCAGGTCGACAATGACCGCGCTCACCTGTTCGGGGGCAATTTCTTGCACGAAGTGTCCCCCACCCTTTATCGTGGTGTGCGGTAGCCCCCGGGTTCCCGGAACCTTGTCGAGGAACTGCTGCTGTCCTCCCGCGGTCACGGGATCGTTGTCGGCGAACGCGCAGAGGAACGGCTTTTCGAATTGTTCGAAGAACGCCCAGGCCTGCGCCTGGCTTTCCAACGAAGGAGAGGTGGACAGCATGGGTACCTGGCTGGGCATTGCCCGCGGCCCCATTTTGTAACTCGCATCGGGAAATGGGGCCTCATAACCCCGGGCGAGAGATGAACGCACCGGCGATGGAATGCCCAGGCGGTGACAGAAAAAATCGACCGCCATCACCATTCTAGAGCGTTGCTCCATGGTCATCGACATCATAAAGCCTATGGGTATGTCGACGGTTTCCCAGCAAAACTTCTGCCAGTAAGCGAACTTGCGCGCTGGATCCCCGACCATGTCGCGCAGGGCGGCGGACATACTTTGCAAAGTGGGGGTTGGCGCGTTGTTGCGAAACTCCTCAATCTCATCCAATACGGCCTGTGGGGTATCCGGGTTGTACGGCAGGCCGGTGTTGGAAATGGCGACACGAGCGAAACGCTCATCGTGTTCGACGACCATGCGTAGACCGATCAGGCCACCCCAATCCTGGCCGAAAAACGTCAGCCCTCGAAAGTCGTTGGCGACCAGCCATTGTCCCATCCAGTCGACTTGTCGCTCGTAGGTATAGTCCAATCGGTCGGCCGGCTTGTCAGAGCGACCATAACCAGGAAGATCTGGGGCGATGACGCGCATACCCGCTGCGGTGAGCAGCGGGATCATTTTGCGATACAGGTAGCTCCATACCGGTTGGCCGTGCATCAACAAGACCTGCGGGCCGTCGGCCGGACCTTCTTCGAGGTGATGGATGCGCAGGGCGCTGCCGTCGTGGGTGGTGATATCGGTGTAATGGGGTTCGAACGGATAGTCGGTCAATCCATCGAATCGCTCATCCGGGGTGCGGAGAATCTGCATGTTTTGGCCTGTGTGTTTGGAAGGTGCCAAAATATCGGCTTGCGTAACCTAATGTAAAGCATTACTTTGGTTTAAATCTCCCGCCTGAGGTGGCCTGTGCAGATACGCTGGATCTGGATCGTACTGACGTTGCTCTATGTATCTTTCTTCGCTTGGTATACGTCGTTCGGTGGACCGTTGACCGAGGAAGAAATCGAGGACTACATGGCGCGCTTCGAACAGCGCGAGAGCGGGGCCGGCCCGGAGTCGCTGGCGCACATGCGTCGCTTTATGGAAGAAGATACAGGTGACGATTTTGTGATGGTCAACGTCATCGACATTTACGAGCAGCCATTGCAGATCGAGGGTGTGACGCCTGGCGAGAGCAGCGCGGCTGTGCTCGGTAAGTACATGGAGTATATGTGGCCTGCGCTCATCGCCCGTGCCTCACACCCGGTGATCGTTGGTACCGCGGCGCATCGTGCCATGGATATCATGAACGCGGACGGCATGGAGAACTGGACCCAGGGCGCGGGGATGCGCTATCGCAGTCGCCGCGATCTGCTCGAGATATCCAGCAATCCGCAGTTTCAGGGTGCGCACCATTTCAAAGTTGCCGCGATGCGCAAGACCATCGCGTTTCCGATCGATCCCTGGTATCAGTTGGGGGACCCGCGCTTCGTGTTGGCGCTCCTGTTGGGATTGATCGGCTGCGCGCTCTCCTGGCGGGTAGCTGCTCGGCGCACGGGCTAGCGATCGCCGGAGACGTCGGTGTGCGTTGTTCGGCAACTCACGCCAACGCGCAGCGGGCCAAGCCCTCGAGGTAATGGCGTTTCTGTTCCTCGTCGCGCAGATAGAAGAGTTTTGCGCTGGCAAAGGTCGAGTTAAATTCAGGTTTCTCGCGCAGCAGGGCGGCCCGGGTGAGGGCGACCTGCTCGTCGTCGCCCAGGTAGGCATGGGCCACCATCTTATGGGCTAACGTCCAGTATTGACGATTGGGGAGCACCTGCGCCTTTTCGCACCAGCGCACGGCACGCGCGTAGTCACCTTTGAAGATCAGGGCGAGCGCTCCGTAGGTGAAAAACGCCCATCGTTGGGGGTCGTTGGTGCTCAACTCAATCACGTGCTCGAAGCGGGCGATCGCGTCATCGTAGCGCCCTTCGTAGGCCAGCGAATCCGCCAGGCCGCAGTGGGCCGACGCCAGGGTGGGATTGAGTTCGATCGCGAGCTCGTTTTCGGCCACCGCGCTGGTGTAGTCGCCGCGCGCCAGTTGCACCCGGGCTTTTAGGGCAAAGAATGTGGCGTTGCGATCGTCGATCTGCAGCGCCTGATCGGTGGCGGCGAGCGCCTCGTCCAGCAGCGCCTCGGAGGCGTCCACATCCCAATACACCATGCCGAGCACGACGGAATACGCCCACCAGGCATGGGCTTCGCCGAAAGCAGGGTCGAGTTCGCGGCTGCGTTGCAGCAGTTGTTGGGCCTTGAGATTGTCCGCGGCGGTAAAGCGAAAGAAGTGATCGATGGCCAGGTGGTAACAATCCCAGGCGGCGAGGTCGCGGCTGGGTTGGCGCAGCACCCGCCGTCGCTCTGCCGAGCTGATCTCCGGTTCGATGCGCGCGACGATGGTCCGTACGATGTCGTCCTGCACATCAAAAACGTCTTCGAAATTACGCTCGTAGGTCTCAGACCACTGATTCCGGCCGCTTTCGGTTGCACCCAGTTGCGCGACCACGCGAATTCGATTGTCCGCGCGACGCACGCTTCCTTCGACGACGTAGTCCACGCCGAGTTGTTCGCGCAGGAGTTCGGTCACGTTTGCTTCTGTCTCATAGGCGCGTTGCGCATTGCGCGCTACCACCGCGAGCCAGCGATGCAGGGACAGGTTGTTCGCGATGTCCGAGGTGATCGCGTTGGCGAAGTAGTTCTGATCGGCATCGCCGGATAGATTGGCAAATGGCAACACCGCCACGGTCGGCTGCCTGTCGCTCGGCGTGGGGTTGCTGGGATCGGCTGCGGTGGGGGGATCTTCGTGCAGCTGGGCGACAAATCGATAGCCCACACGATGCATGGTCTTGATGACCCGTTGGGTGCGGCCATCGTCGTTCACCACCCGCCGTGCCGATTTGATACGGCTGTTCAAGGCGGCGTCGGAGACAAAACGGCCATTCCAAACGGTGTGCACGATGTCGTCTTTGCTGACCAGGCGATCCCGCTGTTCGATCAGATAGATCAACAGCTGCAGCACCTGGGGTTCGACCGCGACGACTTCACCGGCCTCGGTCAGTTCATGCCTGGCGGTGTCGATGGCGAAGTCTTCGAAGCGGTAAATCATTGATCTGTATCGCTTTTTCTCGATTTTGAGTGCGGCTGCACCGCCCTCTGCATCCGCCGCTGCACAACAAAACCAGAACTTCTGCACAACTCCGCCCGCGGCTCTCCAAGCGATGGGTGGGGTGGGGTGACTAAAATTGTCCCGCAGTTGGATGATACAGCAATCGAGCAGCGCAATAGAGTTAATCCAGGTAGAGGAGCACAACATGGACATGGACTTAGGACAAGTGGCCGACATCGCGGAGATTATCGGCATGGTGACCATCTTCACCGGCCTGGTATTCGGTGGATTTCAGATCCGCCTGCACCGTCGCCAACAACAAAACGCCGTTGCCACGCAGTTGAGTCAGACCTTTCTCTGCGCCGACCTGGCCCACGCGGTGGTCAAACTTCAGGCGTTGCCGGACGGTATCAGCGCCGTCGCGCTGCGCGAGCGGGGAGCCGCCTTCGAAGAAGCTGCGGTGGTGGTGACGACCTCCTTTGAAACGATGGGCCTGGCCGTCAAACGCGGCTTTGCCGATATGGATCTGGTGATGGACCTCGCCGGCGGCATGCTGGGGGTCATGTGGCGCAAACTTTACCTATGGCAGGAGACCGTGCGCCTCGAACAGGGGCAGCCTTCCTGGGCGGAATGGTTTGAGTGGCTGGCGATGCGGTCCTACGCCCGCAAACAAACGGCCACGTACAACCTGCGCCCGATCCATCCCCATCCCGGCGCCCCTGCCGAGGTGGATCAGGCGCCGGCTAACTCAGCCGCCGTCCAGCCGACCAATTCCAGCTGGCGCGGGTTCAACATCGGTGGCGCAGGGATCTGATAACGATCATGATTGGGCGCGGCGGTGATCTGCGGAAACTGATCGGCGTCGATAAAACGATCGGACCAATGGGTGGTGGAAGTCATGTCGGCCACGGCGGCTTTGCGCCTGGCGATGACCTCGGGGTTGGATTTGGCGCGCGGCATCATGCAGATCAGGCTGGCGGCGCGCACCAAGCGGGCCTTGATCGGCCCGCTGCCGTGACTTGAGCAATGGATTGTCCGCGAATCCCAGAGCATCAGGTCTCCGGGTTCCATGTGCGCGATGATCGGTTGCGTGTCGGCCAGCAGCGGATCATCATTCGGAAAACGAAAATGATCGATCGTCGGATGAATGCGCGCGAGGCGTTCCGGGTACTGCTCGGGAATGTCCGCGAAACGGCGATGGCTCCCTGGGATCACGACGTTGCCGCCAGCTTCCGGACTTGTGGGCAGCAGGTTGACGAGGCCCTGCACGCAATGTCTACCCGGGCGTCCGATGGGATGTTGATCGATATGTAGCCAGCTCTGGCCCAGATTGGTTCGCCACGCAGGATTGACGTGCCAGGGACGCCATAAGGACACGCCGTCGAAGCTGACCAGCAGGTCGTCGGTCTCCCACACGGCGGCGAAACAATCTTGCACGGCCTGCACATCGCGGATAAACCACTGGGCGGCGCTGTGGCCGATGCCGTAACTCGGCAGAATGCCTCCATGCACCGCGGTAGGCCAACGGTCGTCATCCCAGGTCGCAACATCATCCCGATCGATACCTGTGCCGAGGCCTTCGAGATAGTCCCATAGCAACGAGAGCGCCTGCTCAGCCTGGTCATGGCTTAGTGCATTGGCGTAGACCACAAAGCCCTGTTCTTCGAGGTGTGCGATGCCTTCGGCGCTGCCCGGCGCGTAGCGCGGTACTTCGGTGTACTCGATCTGGATGTTGCTCACGGCGGCTGCTCCTTTCCCAAGCACTCACCTTACCCCAAATAGACCGGTACTGCTGCGGTTGGCACAGCGCCCGGCCTCCGGGTTAGAGTGTCTACCCAGAGCATGGGGATGTTGAGCGCGGTCCACAAAAAAGCGCCATACGGTTTAAGGAGGGCGGATGAGTGACACAGACCAGAGCTTGTTCGACGCGCAGACGCTGATCGATCCGTACCCTTACTATCGCAAATTGCGGGACGAGCAGCCCGTACACTATGAGCCGGCGCTCGATATCCATGTGATCACCCGCTATGACATGGTGCGTGAAGCGCTGCGTGACACCGAGACGTTCAGTTCCCGTTTTGACGGGTTCTTGCAGCAATCCCAGCGCATGATGTTCAAAGCCGCCAGCCCGCAGATCCAACAGCAACTGATCGAGCTGAACAGCCAGATGCTGCCGCTGCCACCCACCATGTTGACCCTTGATGAGCCTGAGCACAGCCGTTACCGATCGTTGGTCAATCAGCTCTTTACGGCGGGCCAGATCCGAGCTGCCCAACCGGCGGTCGAGGCGGTGGTTGGAGATGCCCTCGATCAACTCTGCGGAACCGATAAGTCGGTCGCGGGACCACGCGTCGCGGATTTTATCGACAAGTTTGCTAACCCGGTGCCGCTGCGCATCATCGCCGATCGCCTGGGTATACCGATGGACGCGCGCGAGTTCTTCTACGCCGCGGCGACCGAAGCTGCAGGCGCGCTGCGCCTGACGCCGCTCGGTGGTGAGCAGCTGGTGGCGCGTGCCCGCACCGCCCTCGGTCTGCAAGAGCTGCTTATCGAGGTGATTGAGGCCCGACGCAGCGAGCCGCAAGAAGACATGATCAGCATTCTGGCCAATAGCCGGCTGGCGGACGAAGACCGCCTGCTCACCCATGGCGAGTGCATCAGCATCCTCAATCAGTTCCTGGTCGCGGGGCATGAGACCACGTCTTCGGCGATGGGCTGGGGCATGTTGCTGCTGTGCCAGCAACCTGAGCTGCAGCGACAGCTGCGCGGTGATGACAAGGCGATCAAAGTTTTTTGCGAAGAGGTATTGCGGCTGGAGGCTCCGGTGCAGGGTTTGCCGCGGGTGGTCACCCGGGACACCCGCCTCGGCGACTATGACCTACCCGCCGGGGCGATGGTGATGTTGCGCTTCGGCGCTGCCAATCGCGACGAACGGCAATTTCCCCAGGCGGATGAAGTAGACATACATCGCAGGAAGGCTGGCGCGCAACTCGCGTTCGGCGCGGGCGTACATTTCTGCATCGGGGCACCGCTGGCGCGTCAGGAATTGCAGGTTGGCTTTGCAGCGTTGCTCGAGCGAGGACGGGACTTTGCGCTGCGCGAGGATGCGCCGCCGCCGCAGAGCGAGGTCAGCTTTGTCTTACGCAACCTCCCTGAGTTACACATTCGCTTTGAGACGCGTTAGAGTGCCCGGGTGCTGGCGATCCGATTGGCGTGTGTTGCCCGTAGCGCAACCCGGATGGCTTTGACGAGTTGAATTGGCCGACGCTTTTTGTCGGGGAGGAATATCGATGATGACATTTGTACTGCGACCGTTGCGAATACTCCAGGCGGGTTGTCTACTGGGCCTGTTCGGTCTGTCCGGGACAAGCCTGGCTCAGGATCAGCCGGTACCGCCGTGGATGGCGCCGGAGGTGTTGAAGGCGGCCATCGATATCAACATGACGCAGGAGCAATCGCAGCAGTTTCGTGGCGCGATCACCGAATTTTTGCAGGGCTTCAATGCCGACGTTCGCAAGCTGTTGAACGGCAACAATGTGACCAACATGCCGCGCAAGATCGCTAAGAAGCGCCGTGTCAGAGTGGAGAGCATGGACGAGCAGATGGGCGCGATCCTGAGCGCAGAGCAGCAAGCGGCGTATGCCAACTACCGCGATCTACTGCTTGCCAAGATGGATGAAGCTGCGGCGGCACGCCGACGCTGAGAACGACAGCGCGTCCTGTGAAGTTGGTGTGTGGCGGGCGATTCTTCCCGCTATGCCGCAACTCGAGCGGGTGCCGAGTGGCTTGAACGACACTTTCGAATTTATAGGCGCAAATCGCAGCCGGTGGCGGCGTCTGTCAGGCCTGTGTCTGGGTCTATTATTCATGGCAGCCGTTCACGCCGCGGAATACGCTGCGGAAGAAGCTACGGAAGAAGCTACGGAAGAAGCTACGGAAGAAAGTTTGATTGAAGGCGCGCAAGAATACGCCGCACCCGCCCATCACGGTGCAAACCGATTCGTTAACCCCTACGTCACCGAGCCTCATGGCGGGTTCCTCAATATATTTCGTGCGCGCCTTGGCGGGGACTGGATCGCCTACGATGCCGAACGTGATGTGGTGCCCGAGACCACGCACGCGATCGATCTTGCGCCGGGTGCGGATGCGCAGATGCGGGTCACCTGGATAGGCCACTCCACCGTGTTGCTGCAATATCGCGGCGTCAACGTCCTCACCGACCCCATCTTCAGCAAGTTTGCATCGCCGGTGCAGTTTGCGGGCCCAAAGCGGATTACCGCGCCCGCGATCGCGATCGAAGATCTCCCACCGATCGATGCGGTGGTCATCTCCCACGATCACTACGATCATCTAGATACGCGGTCGATCCGCGCGCTGGGCGACGTGCCCCAATACTTCGTCCCGCTCGGCATCAAAGCCTGGATGATCGACAAAGGTATCGACGCCGGGCGCATCACCGAGATGGACTGGTGGGATGAGGTGACGCTGCCGCTGCCCGGGGGAACCGAGCGTTTGACCATAACGGCAACCCCGACCCAGCATTTCAGCGGTCGGGGGCTATTCGATCGCTACCGAACGCTGTGGGCTTCGTGGGCCATTCGCTGGCCGGACTTCGCGGTCTGGTTCGGCGGCGATACGGGCTACAACGAGGTGCACTTCAAAGACATCGGCGCCAGGCTGGGGCCTTTTGATCTGGGGGTGATTCCCATCGGAGCCTACGAGCCGCGCTGGTTCATGGGGCCCATCCACGTCAATCCGGAGCAGGCGGTTTTGATCCATCAGGACATCAAGGCCCGGCAGTCTTTCGGCGTGCACTGGGGTACCTTTGTGCTCGCCGGCGAGGGCGTCTTGACCCCGCCGATCGACCTGCACGCCGCGCGTGCGGCTTACGACATCGACGCGGAGGATTTTGCGGTGTTCAAGATAGGGGAAACCCGGTTGCTGCCGCGGGAGTCGTTGAAGCCCTAGTCTCCTGAGATGTGGTCCTGAGCCTCGCTTGGGACGTTTGCCAGGCTGAAGGATCATGCCGCATACTCAGTCCGATGTGATGATCAGGAGCGAGCCATGTCCGCATACTGCCGTGCCGCGATGAACTATGCGCTGTCCCAGACCGAGGTCAGCAGCGTCGAAGTAGATATCTATAACGGTCGCGAAGCTGATCTGTCCTGGCAGACCCACGGCTTCGAGTTGTGTCAGCATACCTCCGCAGTGGACGATTGGGCCGATGATAAGCAGGTGGCGGCGATCTACTATGCGGAGGCCGAGCAGCTGGCCAGGCAGATGACCAGGTGTGATGTGGCGCTCATTGGGGGGCACATCTCCCGTAATCCGACCAGTGCGGCTCGGCATATAGACTTTGCGCCGATTCAGTATGTACATTCCGATTTCACCCAGAGCTACGGCGCATTGCTGCGCGACCGCTTCGTGGTGGTCGAAGAGGGTGCCCGGCAGGCGCTAGAGCGTGCCGGGGTGGATGCGGATATTGTGGTCCACGCGAAACGCCTGCTGGTCCTGCAGTTCTGGCGCAACGTTGGGCCGGTGACGATGGACCTGCCCCTTGCGCTGTGTGATACCCGTACGGTGCCGGTCGCTGACCTGCACAGCTTCACAGTACCCGAGTACGGCGGCGAATCGCTGCCGTTTGATACTTTCGGGGTATCCGCTCCGCTGCAGACGGGTGCGCATCGCTGGTACACCTTCCCGGACATGCACAGGGACGAGGCGATTGTGTTTCGCACCTATGACAGCGAGTTGGCCGCTCAGGGTGGTCATTTCTGGACCCCCCACAGCGCCTTCGCGGAACAACGCCTGGCACGTGCACCCGCCCGCCACAGCATCGAAGTGCGGGCGACTTGTGTGTTCAGCTGAGACGACCTAGCGGCTGGCGAAGTCGCGCCATGGCGGCGCGGCTGTGAAACCAGAA
>JBCCHL010000021.1:0-34298 GCA_039028775.1 Pseudomonadota bacterium
GTTTGCCGAGATCGAAACTGCCTACGAGGCTGACGATCTCGATCTTGCATGTGAACTCGAAACCCAGGTCTGGTTCGACGGGGACGGGCGCGAGGCATCCCAAGTCGATGCTGCGGCGCGGGCCCGCTTGTTCGCGATGAACCGTCGTGCGATTGGCGGCGGACGTAACGGCGAGCGCCAACCGGACCTGACCCCGTCCGCTGCCGAACGTCTCGGTGAAATCAGCGTGCCGACGTTGATCCTGACCGGTGCTCTGGACATCCCCTATATTCAGGCCGCCGCCGAGGTGATGCGCGATGGGATCTCCCATTCGGTGTGGATCGAATACCCGGACGCCGCGCACCTGCCGAACATGGAACATCCTGACCGGTTCAACGATAGCGTTGGGCGTTTCCTGCAAAGCCTTTAATTCCGTGGGTTGGCTTATACCCAAGCGAAACCGGCGGTGTGCCGGAGTGTCGCTCGGGGCTCACAAGCGCGGCTACGACCTATCGCCGCCCGGCCTTAGACGTCCTCCCGATGCGTTCGTAACGCGGCGCGCGCTCTTCGCCAAACGAACGGGTGCCATCCGCGGCATCGGCTGAGGTGACGAACAGATCCTGTGGATTGTCGGTGTCCTGCAAGCCTTGATGATGATCCACCGACCAGTGGCGGTACACCAGGCGATTGGCCTCAGCGATGGCCTTGGGTGCCACACTGGCGGCCAGTTAACGCACATAGTCTTTGGCGGCTTCGAGGTCTTCGCCCGGCGCCACCACCTGGTCTACCAGACCGATCTGCAACGCGCGCTTCCGCGTCGATCTTGTCGCTGCTGAGCAAGAGATCCAGCGCCCGGCTGGTCCCGACCAGTTTCGGCAAGACCCAACTCGAGCCGTGTTCAAAGATCAACCCACGGCGCAGAAACGCGGTAGTGAACGTCGCACCTGTAGAGGCGATGCATCGTTCACTGTTGATCGCCAGGATAAAGCCGCCACCCGCCGCCCCGTTTGACCGCGCTAGCCCCACATCTTACCCAGCCGACATCACCTGCGCCTAGGCACGCGCCCAACGCCGATTCATGGCGGAGATGATCGCGTTCAGGCTGGCCGTGATGGTGTTGCGGCTCACGCCAATGCCGTAACACTGCCCACCCGAGGCTTCATCCTCGATGGAGAGGATGCAGATCGCCTGCGCGTCTGATCCGGATCCGAGCGAGTGCTCGTGATAGGCCAACACTTTGAGCGGCTCATTGAGGGTCTCCACCAACGCGTTAACGAACGCTTCGATCGGACCACTTCCTTCGCCATCCACCGTGACGGTATTGTCTGAGACCTCGATCCGCGCCACGCAGCGTTGATCCAGTTCACGCCCGTTCAACAGATCGTAATCGACCAGGCTGTACGGCCCCTTGGTCTCAGAGTATGTCGCGATCAGCTGATCGAGAATTTCTTCCGTTTGCACCTCGCGATCCAGGGACTCGGTCATCTCCTGCACCACCGTGCTGAATTCCACCAGCAGTTCCCGCGGCAGGCTCACCCCATAGTGTTCTTCCAGCAGAAACCCAACCCCGCCTTTGCCGGACTGACTGTTGACGCGCACCGCCTCTTTGTAAGAGCTGCCGACGTCCGCCGGATCGATGGGCAGGTATGGCACTTCCCAGCCTTCCACCTCCGCTTGGGAGGGATCGACTTTGGACATACCCTTGCGGATGGCATCCTGATGCGACCCCGAAAACGCCGTGAAGACCAGATCCCCGGCATAGGGGTGCCGTTCCGGGACCGCCAGCTTGTTAACGCCCTCCACCACTTCACGGATGCGTGGCATCTCGCGAAAATCCAGGGTCGGATCGATGCCTTGGCTGAAGAGGTTCATGGCGACGGTGACGATGTCGCAGTTGCCGGTGCGCTCGCCATTGCCAAACAAGGTCCCTTCGACCCGCTGCGCACCCGCCATAAGGCCCAACTCGGTGGCCGCCACGCCGGTACCGCGGTCGTTGTGGGTATGCAGACTCACGACGATATGATCGCGGCGCGGGAAGTGGCGACAAAACCACTCGATCTGATCGGCGTAGATGTTCGGTGTGGACATCTCCACCGTGGCCGGCAGGTTGATGATCATCGGTTCGGCTGCCGAAGCGCCCCAGGTTTCTTCCACCGCGCTGCAGATCTCAACCGCAAAATCGAGCTCGGTGCCCGTGAAGCTTTCCGGGGAATATTGAAAAATCACGTTGCTGTCGAAATCTGCCAGGCCAACCTTGACGTGCTTGGTGCCCTCCACAGCCAGGTCGATGATCCCCTGCCGGTCCATCTCGAACACCACGCGACGCTGGAGTTCGGAGGTCGAGTTGTACAGATGGAAAATCACACTGGGCGCACCGTATAACGCTTCGCAGGTCCGCTCGATCAATTCTTCCCGGGCCTGACACAGCACCTGGATGCTGACGCCATCGGGGATGCGGTCTTCCTCGATGATGCGGCGGATGAAATCGAAGTCCGGCTGCGACGCCGCAGGAAAACCCACCTCGATCTCGCTGAAACCCACCTCCAGCAGCAGCTCCCACATGCGCAGCTTCTCTTCCACGTTCATCGGATCGATCAACGCCTGGTTGCCGTCGCGCAGATCGACGCTGCAGAAGCGGGGCGCCTGGGTCAGGACCTTCCCCGGCCACTGACGATCGGGCAGATCGATCGGTTGGAAAGCTCTGTATTTCTGAAATGGCATTGCGCCGACGGCGCGCCCTCTGGCGGGCTGTTCACTCATGACCTTACCTTGCTATAACTGGTTATGTGTCGCTCTTTAGGGTTGTTTGCAATCTATCGTGGTTGCTAAAGGGGACACGGTCGGCGCCTATTGTAGGCATTGGCCCACGAGTTACCATCATGTGCCCACCGGCGGCTGTGCGGTGCTAGCGTGGAAGATAATCGGGGTGGACGGTGTCCTGGGGTGTAGTTATTTTGCCGGGAAGACCGGCAGTAGCAGTAGAACCGCTAGCAGAGCAGACGCACGCAGACCCTCTGCCGGACGGGCAGAGCGAGCGGACAAAGTTGTGTGCGTACGATTCATGCGATGAACTATAAATCGAACCACTTAAATTGCAAGCGACCTGTACGCATCGACAGATTCACCGTCCCCAACCCAAACTGGCAGGCCAACAGAGACTTGATCCACTTCAACCACGCCACTCACCAACCGCCCGACTTCACGGCCACGCAACAAGCTTGTTGCACTGCCCGAGTGTCAGTTCGTGCGAGGGTCGAAGGTGTTGAATCCGCGGTTACTGTTCTGTGCCTGGCTGCTGGCAACCAACACACTGCTCGTCGCACCGATCGGGGCCGCCACCCCAGGCACATCCAAGGCCACCGAATTCCTGCACCAGTTCGAAGGCATCTGGCGCATGGAAGGGCGCGCTCTACCCTACCCCCAAGGTCGTCGGTACAAGACCGCCTCTACGATGCAAGCCGGGCTTGGACTTCTGGACCAAGCGATTCCGCAACATCGATGCCCCGATCATCAACATGCAGGCGCTCGACATCACCCGCTGTCATCCCGACACGGCCACCATCACCTACCTGTTACTTCGCCTCGAACGCAGAAGCCCCGGTGCTTATGTCAGGGACGCTAACCGGGCCGCGTGAAGTCATGGTCTTTCCTGCGGATCGCGGCAGCCGCACCGTGATCGGCTTCGTGGATGACGACACCGTGGTCGCCGAAGATTTTGATCAGACCGCAAGCGGTAAGGAGTACCTCAGCTGAGAGGTGTACCACTACCGCATCGACCCGAACCAGGAAGCGGCATTGCAACGCGACTGAGGTGTGGGGCCGTGATCCTCACAGATTGACTTCGACCTGTGCCGCGGCTTCACCGGCCTTGCGCCGCGCGTCCTCGACACGCTCGCCCAAAGCCAGCGCCACCCCCATCCGCCGCTCGCCCTGAACCTCGGGCTTACCGAACAGACGCAACTGAGTATCAGGCTCGGCCAGCACAGCGCCGAGGTTGTCGAAGCTGACCTGCTGGGAATCGCCATGCACGAGGATCACCGCGGATGCCGCCGGTCCACGCGCGCGGATGTTGGGAATGGGCAAGCCCAGGATCGCCCGGGCGTGCAAGGCGAACTCGCTCAAGTCCTGACTGATCAGCGTCACCATCCCGGTGTCGTGGGGACGCGGACTGACCTCGCTGAAGTAGACCAGATCGTCTTTAACAAAAAACTCCACACCGAAGAGTCCGAAGCCGCCCAGCGCGTCGGTCACCCGCGCCGCGATGTCCTGGCAGGCCGCCAACGCAGTTGGGGACATTGCCTGGGGCTGCCAGGATTCCTGATAGTCCCCGCCTTCCTGGCGGTGACCGATCGGCTCACAAAACGACACACCGTCGACATGCCGCACGGTCAAGAGCGTGATTTCATAATCAAAATCGACAAAGCCCTCCACGATCACTTTGTCGGAAGCGCCTCGGGATCCGGCCATCGCATAGTCCCAGGCGGGTTGCACTTCCGCCTCGGTGCGCACCGTCGACTGGCCCTTACCGGAACTCGACATCACCGGCTTCACCACACAAGGCAGACCAACCGCGGCGATGGCCTCCGCATACTCCTCCGGCGAGGCGGCAAACATAAATGGCGAGGTCGCAACGCCCAGATCTTTGGACGCGAGATTGCGAATACCCTCGCGATCCATGGTGAGGCGGGCGGCATTGGCTGTCGGTATTACGCGCAGACCATCCGCTTCCAGCGCCGTAAGCGTGGGCGTGGCGATGGCCTCGATCTCCGGTACCACCATATCCGGGGCCTCTTGCGCTATCACGGCGCGCAGGGCTTCATCGTCCTGCATATTGATCACATGGCTGCGATGCGCCATCTGCATGGCCGGTGCATTGGCATAGCGATCGACGGCGATGACTTCGACGCCGAGCCGCTGCAATTCGATCACCACCTCCTTGCCCAATTCGCCCGAACCGAGCAGCATCACCTTGGTCGCGCTCGGTGACAACGGCGTACCCAGTCTCATCGCGCCTGTGGGTGCGGAAGTGCTCGCATCGGTCATCGTCCCTTACCCTTCCTGCGGTTTGAGTTGCTCGCGAAAACGACGGGCGTTTTCGACATAGTGCTTGGCGCCCATGCGGATCCCTCGGGCCTGGGCCTCATCCAACGTTTTCACCACCTTGCCCGGCGAACCCAGCACCATGGAGTTATCCGGGATTTCCTTCCCTTCGGAGATGAGCGCGTTGGCCCCGATCAGGCAGTTCTTGCCGATCTTGGCACCGTTCAAGATGACGGAATTGATGCCCACCAGGGAGCCTTCGCCGATCTCACAGCCGTGTAGCATGACCTGGTGGCCGATGGTGACATCGGGACCGATTGTGAGCGGGAAACCCGGGTCGGTATGCAGGACTGAACCGTCCTGCACATTGGAGCCTTCGCCGATCGTGATCAAGTCGTTATCGCCACGTAAGACCGCGTTGAACCACACGCTTGAGTTGTTCTTCAGCAGCACGTTGCCGAGTACCACCGCGTTGTCCGCCACCCAATACTCCCCTTCGAAGCGGACCTTTTTATCCCCTAGCTGATACAGCACGCACACCCTCCAATTCTCGCCAGAATGGCCAAAGCCATAGATGCGCAACTTTATACACGTTGCTGCCGCGCATGGACACATCTCACAATTTCTTTACACGCTACTCATAACCTTCCGCAGGGAATTTTGGCATATTAGCGGTCGCTATGAAGCAGGAGTGGGGCCAGATAAATGAAGCGACGACTGCCAGATTTTGATGTACTGGTAGACATGGCGCGCAATCGACCCGAAGAACTGGAAGAACTGCGCGCTGAGCTGACCAGCAGCATCATCGACGATGCTGCCAACGAGACTATCCGCCGTCGTCTTGAGGGCCTGCAATTTCGCGTCGATCTGGAACGCCGTCGTGCGGGTTCAGCCCTGGCGGCGACCATCCGCATCTCCGAGATGATGGCCCACTCCCTGGCCGACCTACACCGCTCGATGGTCACGCCATTGAACAACGAGGAGCCTGACGAACCGTTGCCCCGTGCTGACGTCATCACCCTGAAGCCTCGCCCCACCGAATAACCTCACGCCCGACAGCGTCGCGCCCGACAGCGTCGCGTCTGACAGCGTCGTGCCTGACAGCGTCGTGCCTGACGGCACGGTAGTAAAACGGCGCCGCTGGGCAGCATACGTGCGCTATACTCTACTGCCATGAAATTCTGTACCCAATGCGGCAACGAGGTGACGTTGACCGTTCCCGAGGGCGACAACCGCGAGCGCTTCGTCTGCTCGCATTGCCATCACATCCATTACCAGAACCCGCGGATCGTGACAGGTACCCTGCCGGTTTGGGAAGATCAGGTTCTGATGTGCCTGCGCGCCATCCCGCCGCGCGACAATTACTGGACCTTACCTGCCGGTTTTATGGAGAACGGCGAGACCGTCGCCGATGGCGCCGCACGGGAGACCATGGAGGAAGCCCACGCCAATGTTACCGATCTGCGGCTCTATACGGTGTTCAGCCTGCCACACATCTCCCAGGTCTACATGTTCTATCTGGCGCGCCTCACCGATCCCAATTTCCATGCGGGCGAAGAGAGCCTGGACGTACGCCTGTATGACGAGGCCGACATTCCTTGGGAGCGCCTCGCATTTCCGGTCATCGGCGCCACGCTGAAGCACTTTTTTGCAGATCGCAAAACCGGCACGTTTCCGGTGCACAGCGAGGACGTCATTGTGCCGCTGGGCGGACGTCGCGCCAACTGATCACCATCACGGCCGAGACTGCCGGCGGCTGCCCGCTGCGCGTGGTCAGAGTTCGGGAAGTCATAATCAATGGATGACCAAGGAGAGGTTTTTGGGCTGCTCGCGGAACGTCGATCACGTTGGCCGGCTTTGCCGGCGTAACAGCTACCTTCGCTGGCCGTGGTCGGGCTTGCCAAACCGCGGAGCGCATCCGCCTCATGCGGGACTCGTCCTGGTCGGCTGCGGCGGCGCCGATCGGCGCACCGCATCAGCCCAACGCCGCGCGCGCGTTCCTGAACAAGCGCAGCCACGGCCCGTCTTCGCCCCAGCTCGGATCCTGCCAGACGTTCTGACAGGTGCGATACACCCGCTCCGGATGCGGCATCATGATCAATACCCGCCCCTCGTTGGCGGTGACGCCCGCAAGCCCTGCGAGCGCACCGTTGGGGTTGGCCGGGTAAGTGGTCGCCACTGCATACCGACCGTCGACATAGCGCAGCGCGATCTGCTCAGCCGCCTGGAGGCGCCCATGATCCTGGGGTTGGGCAAACTCAGCGCGTCCTTCGCCATGGGCAACGGCCACCGGCATGACGCTCCCGGCCATGCCATCGAGCCAGGGACTTCGGCCCTTGAGAATTTCCGTCATGACCACGCGCCCTTCGAACTGCTCCGAGCGATTGCGTACGAAGCTCGGCCAGTGCTCAGCACCCGGTATCAGGCGCTTGAGCCCGGATAGCATCTGGCACCCGTTGCAGATGCCGAGCACCAGCTTATCACCGCTCAAGAGACTCGCAAATTGATCGTGCAGACGCGCGGTGTGCAGAATGCTCTTGGCCCAGCCACCTCCGCCACCGAGCACATCGCCATAGGAGAACCCCCCGCAGGCTACCAGGGCCTGATAGTCATCGAGACTGATACCGTTCAAGAGGTCCGTCATGTGCACATCGTATGCATCAAAGCCGGCGGCCATAAACGCGGCTGCCATTTCGATTTGCCCATTGACCCCCTGTTCGCGCAGGATGGCAACCCGCGGTCGCGCCGTGTGCACGAACGGCGCGGTGATGTCCTCGTCAGGTGCGAAACTCAGGCGTGCGGACAAACCCGGATCTTCGCTGCGCGTTCGCTGTAAACCGACGTGTTCTTCCGCAGCCCCGTCGGCGTTATCACGGCGACGTTGCATGGCGAAACTGGTGGCCGCCCAAGTGGCCTCAAGCGCCGCACGAGTTTCCTGCAGCAATACCTCTCCATCACAGGACACACGGATCTGTTCGTCCTCGGTCGCCGTACCCAGGCGAGTCACCCGGCCGGGAAGCGCTTCCTCAAACCACTCTACGTGGGCGATGGGCACCTGCACGACCACACCGATCTCTTCGTTGAAGAGGTAATCGAGCACGGCTGTTGCGGACGGTAATGCGATGTCGAGCCCGCAGCGCGCGGCAAACGCCATCTCCAGCAGCGTTACCAGCAGGCCACCGTCGCTCCGGTCGTGTTGGGCCAGGATGCGGCCATCGCGCTTGGCTTCGAGGAGGGTATCCAGCAGTTCTTTCAAGGCCGCGGCATCATCGACGTCCGGGGTCTCGTCACCGATCTGGCCATACACCTGCGCTAGGCAGCTACCGCCCAGGCGCTGCTGATCTCCTGCCAGCAGCAACAGGACTTGCTCGCCATCCAGTTGCAGCTCCGGTATGACGGTGCGGCGCACATCCGCCACCGGGGCAAAGGCGGAGACGATCAGGCTGACCGGCGAGGTCACCACACGCTCCCCCCCGCATGGCGCTTCCCACCGAGTGCGCATGGACAGAGAGTCCTTGCCGACGGGTATGGCGATGCCGAGCGCGGGACATAACTCTTCGCCCACGGCATGGACCGAATCGAACAGCGCCTGCTCCTGACTGTTTTCACCGGCGGCCGCCATCCAATTGGCCGATAGTACGGTGCGTTCCAACGATTCGATGTCCGCACCGACCAGGTTGGTCAAAGACTCCGCCACCGCCAGCCGGGCCGCGGCCGGTGGATTGACGATCGCAACGGGCGAGCGTTCGCCCATCGCAAAGGCCTCACCGTGATAGGTCTGATAGCCGCCGATGGTCACCGCACAATCCGCCACCGGCGTTTGCCAGGGGCCGATCATCGGCTGACAGGCGACCATGCCCGTGATGCTGCGATCGCCGATGGTAATCAGGAATTTTTTGCTGGCGACGGCAGGAAACTGCAGAACCCGCTGCAGGGCGGCATCCAACGTGACGCCATCGAGATCGAGGGGTTGTTTGGGATAATCTTGACGGGAGAACGCACGCTCCATTTTCGGCGGCTTGCCGAGCAGCACATCCAGCGGCAGATCCACCGGAGTGTTGTCGAAGTGCTCATCTTCGACCAGCAGATGAGGCTCCGCAGTAGCAACCCCCACCACCGTGTACGGTGCGCGCTCTCGGCGGCACAGCGCCTCGAATTCGGCCAGCGCGTCGGCCCGGATACCGAGCACATAACGCTCTTGGGCCTCGTTACACCAGATCTCCAAGGGCGACATGGACAGGTCGGCGTTGTTGATATCGCGCAGTTGAAAGCGACCGCCAGAACCTGCGTCGTCCACCAATTCCGGCAGCGCGTTGGACATGCCGCCCGCACCAACATCGTGGATCAGAAGGATCGGATTGTCGGCCCCGCGCGCGCAACAGCGGTCGATCACCTCCTGACAACGGCGCTCCATCTCAGGATTGCCGCGTTGTACCGAGGCGAAGTCGAGGTCGGCACTGCTCGCGCCGGAAGCCATGCTCGACGCGGCCCCACCGCCTAAGCCGATCAACATCGCAGGGCCACCCAGTACCACCAGCGCAGTACCCGGCACAAAGCCCTGCGCGTGGACATGCTCGTCACGCACCACCCCGACACCACCGGCGATCATGATCGGCTTGTGATAGCCAAAGGTCTCTCCGCTGTGGTTGATCTCCAGCGTGCGGAAGTATCCGCCGATGGCCGGGCGGCCATATTCGTTGTTGAAACTTGCGCCACCGATCGGCCCTTCTAACATGATATCCAACGGGGAGGCCATCTGTTGAGGCTTACCCGTATCCAACTCCCAGGGCTGGGGGAGATCGGGCAGATTCAAGTGCGAGGTTGTGAATCCGGTCAGGCCTGCTTTCGGCTTAGAGCCCCGCCCGACCGCGCCTTCGTCGCGTATCTCTCCACCGGACCCGGTGGCGGCCCCGGGGAACGGCGCGATGGCGGTGGGATGATTGTGCGTCTCGACCTTCATGAGGATATGCACGGGTTCTTCGGCGAACGTGTACCGATGCTCGGATCCTTGCGTCCACAAACGTGTCGACTGAGGCCCCTCGATCACCGCCGCGTTGTCGCGGTAGGCACTCAACACGCCGCGGCCGTTGATCTGCTCGTGGGTGTTGCGGATCATCGCGAACAGCGATTTGGGCTGTGCTGACCCGTCGACTTCCCAACTCGCGTTGAAGATCTTGTGGCGACAATGCTCAGAGTTCGCCTGGGCGAACATCATCAACTCGACATCGTTGGGGTCGCGGCCCAGGCGATTGAAAGCGGCGGCGAGGTATTCGATTTCATCAACGGACAGAGCCAATCCCAACTCGCGATTGACCGTGTGCAACGCGGAAGTCCCCTCGCTCAACAAAGGCACGCTGCGCACCGGCGCAGGATCTCCGGCGGCGAAGAGCTCCGGGAAATGGCTTTCGTCGATGATCGCCTGGGTCATACGATCGTGGAAGAGATGCGGGTCCAAGTCGAGTGCTTCGGTACCCGGGGCAAAAAACCAGCGCTCGCCCCGCTCTACGCGCAGCACCGCATCGAGCCCGCAGGTCACGAAGATGTCCGAGGCTTTGCTAGACCAGGGTGATACGGTGCCAGGACGTGGCACCGTGGTCAGCAGATGCGTGCCGCGTCGAGCCGGCAAATCTTGTTGCGGACCGTAGGTCAGGAGCTCGCGCGCTTGCGCCAGCTCGGCATCCTCCAGTACACGCGCGAGGTGCAAAAGATGCACAAACTCTGCATAGACGAGCGCCGGAGCCTCGACCTGCATCTGCGCCAGGCTGAACTTACTCAGCGCCGCCTGCCCCTCGATAACCAACAGTTCGCTCAACTACACACTCCTAGACTCTGAAAGGACGCGGTCACGACTTAGGCCTGCGACGCGCGGCAAAGAAACCCTGCATGAGGCCTGCACACGTCTCTTCGAGCACGCCGGCCGTAATATCGATGTGGTGATTGAGCCAAGGGCTGTGGATCTGCGGGTGCGAGATCACGGCCCCCGCCTTGGGTTCCGGCGCACCGAACACCAACCGCTCGATGCGCGCATGCACCATCGCCCCTACACACATCATGCACGGCTCGACGGTCACAAACAGGGTGGTACCAGGCAGACGATAACTGCCCCGCCGGCGCGAGGCCTGGCGCAGCGCCACAATCTCTGCGTGGGCCGTGGCGTCATCGGCCTGTATCGATTGATTACTGCCGAGCCCGAGCACCGTATCATCAGCCCCGACCAGCACCGCGCCGATGGGGACTTCGTCATGCTCACAAGCCTCCCGCGCCTGGGCCAGAGCGACGCGCATCCAGCGTTCATCAGCCGAATCACTCACTGCGGTTGCCTTACTCCCACTCGATGGTGGCCGGTGGTTTGCTGGAGGTGTCGTAAACCACCCTGGACACCGTTGCGATCTCGTTGATGATGCGATTGCTGACCCGATCGATGAGTTCCCACGGCAGATGTGCAGCGCGAGCCGTCATGAAGTCGACCGTCTGCACGGCGCGCAGCGCGATCACATGTTCGTAACGGCGCGCATCGCCGACTACACCGACCGACTTGACCGGCAGGTATACGGCAAACGCCTGTGCCACCTCGTCATACCAACCCGCCGCACGCAACTCTTCCAAGAAAATGGCATCAGCCTCTCGCAACACCTCCGCGTAGGCGGGTTGCACCTCTCCCAGGATGCGCACGCCAAGCCCAGGCCCGGGAAATGGGTGACGGAAGATCAGGTCCCGAGGCAGTCCCAGGTGCAGGCCCAATTCACGCACCTCGTCCTTGAACAGCTCGCGCAGCGGCTCCACCAATCCGAGCGCCATGCGTTCGGGCAGGCCGCCCACATTGTGATGGGATTTGATCACATGCGCCTTACCGAACTTGGATGCGGCCGACTCGATCACGTCCGGGTAAATGGTACCCTGGGCGAGCCACCGCACCCCTTCGAGCCGCTTGGCTTCGCGTTCGAAAACTTCGATAAAGGTGACGCCAATCGCTTTGCGCTTATCCTCCGGATCGGCGAGCCCGGCGAGCTTGCCCAAAAACTCATCCTGCGCATCGATCGTGCGGATGTCGATGGGGAGTACGTTGCCTGCGCCGCTGAACGCATCGCGCACCTGGCCGACTTCATCCTTGCGTAGCAACCCGTTATCGACAAACAAACAAGTCAACTGATCGCCGATGGCCCGGGATAACAAGGCCGCGACCACAGAAGAATCAACGCCACCCGACAAGCCCAACACCACCTGGTCCGTTCCCACCTGGGCGCGAATGCGGGCGATGGCATCGTCGACGATGTTGGCGGAGGTCCAGTTGCCGTCGCAACCGCAGATGTCACGCACAAAGTGGAACAGGAGTTCCTTACCCTGATGGGTGTGGGTGACCTCGGGGTGGAACTGTACCGCGTAGCGGCGCCGCGCCGTATCTTCCATGGCTGCGATCGGCGCGTTGGGGCTGCTCGCGGTCACCACAAAACCTTCCGGCACCGCGGTGACCTTGTCGCCATGGCTCATCCAGACGTTATTGCTGGCACCCTCGGCGCCCCAGCAGGTCAAGAGCTCACCACGAGCAGCCCCGAGGCTGATCTCGGCATGACCAAATTCGCGCTGTTCGGAGCCGGCCACTTCGCCGCCGAGCTGCGCGGCGAGCGCCTGCATGCCGTAGCAGATCCCGAGCACGGGGACATCCAGAGCTAAAATCGCCTGTGGGATGCGCGGGGTTTCACCCACGGTCACGGTCTCTGGACCGCCGGAGAGGATCACCCCCGCCGGGGCGAATTCGGTGACAAAGTCATCCGGTATATCGAAGGGATAGATCTCACAGTAAACGCCACACTCGCGCACGCGGCGGGCGATGAGTTGGGTGTATTGCGAGCCGAAGTCGACAATCAACAGTCGCTGGGCATGGATGTCGGTCATGAAGAACCCGAAGTCACGCTAAAAGTAAGGCCCGCCCTAGAGCAGCGGACCGCAAAACTGCGAACGCAGGCAACACAAGGCGCACGAATCTGGGACCTGACGCGCGGGAGTCTCAAAACGCTCAGCTCACCGGATAGTTCGGGGCTTCCTTGGTGATGCTGACATCGTGCACGTGGCTTTCGACAATGCTGGCACTGCTGATGCGGACAAACTCCGGCCGGCTGCGCATCGTGGCAATCGTGTCGCTCCCGGTATAGCCCATGCTCGCACGCACCCCGCCCATCAACTGATGCACGATGGGACCGACCGGGCCACGGTAGGCCACCCGGCCTTCGATGCCTTCGGGTACCAGCTTCCGGCCATCACCTTCAACCTCCTGAAAGTAGCGGTCGCTGGAGCCGTTGCTCTGGGACATGGCACCCAGTGAGCCCATGCCCCGATAGGATTTGTAGGTGCGGCCCTGGTACAGCTCGACCTCACCTGGCGCTTCGTCGGTACCGGCCAAGAGACTGCCGACCATGACGGCGCTGGCACCCGCGACGATAGCCTTGGCGATATCGCCGGAGTAGCGGATGCCGCCGTCGGCGATCACCGGTACATTGTCTTCGTCCGCGGCGCGGCTCGCTTCCGCAATCGCGGTGATCTGCGGCACGCCGATCCCGGCCACGATGCGGGTGGTACAGATAGAACCGGGGCCGATCCCGACCTTGACGGCATCCACGCCAGAATCGACCAACGCCCGCGCTCCATCATAGGTGGCGACATTACCGCCGATGACATTGAGATTCGGATAGGTTTGTTTCATCCAGGCGATACGATCGAGCACCCCCTGGGAGTGCCCATGCGCGGTGTCGACCACCACTACGTCCACGCCGGCTTCAACCAGCGCCGCCACACGATCGTCAGTGTCCGCGCTGGTGCCGACGCTAGCCCCCACCCGGAGCTGCCCGGCGCCGTCTTTGCAGGCGGTGGGATAGGCTTTGGCCTTAGCGATGTCTTTGACCGTCACCATGCCGGTGAGCTTGAATTTGTCATCCACCAGCAGCACTTTCTCGATGCGATGCTCGTGCAGCGTGCGGGTGATGTCTTCGATAGACGTGCCTTCCCGGGCGGTCACCAGCCGCGTCTTGTCGGTCATCACATCGCGCACCAGCGCGTCGGCGGATTCTACAAAGCGGATGTCGCGACTGGTGATGATGCCGACCAGCTGTTCACCGGCAACCACCGGCACCCCGGACACACCGGCTTCCATGGTTTTCTGTTGCAGTTGGGCGATGGTGCTGTGGGGATCGATCGTCACCGGGTCGCGGATGATCCCGGATTCGAACTTCTTGACCGCGCGGACTTCTTTGGCCTGAGCCTCGATGCTCATATTTTTGTGCACGATGCCGATGCCGCCTTCCTGGGCGATGGCAATCGCCAGGCGCGCTTCGGTCACGGTGTCCATCGCCGATGACATCAGCGGGACGTTCAGCTCGATATCTTTGGTCAGGCGGGTGGACAGGGTAACTTCAGAAGGCAGGACTGCCGAGTAGGCGGGCAATAACAGAACGTCGTCAAAGGTGAGTGCGTCGTTGGCGATACGCAGCATATTTTTTTGACCTCACAAAAACAGCATTTTACCGGGCCGGCAAATATAAGTAAATTGATGACATGCAAAACACCGCCGACGACCCCTCCAGCGGACCCCAGGTCTTAAGCGTCAGCGACCTCAATCGCCAGGCGCGCATCACCATCGAAGAACGATTCCACGAAATCTGGGTCACCGGAGAAATATCCAACTTCGTACGCCCCCGCTCCGGCCATTGGTACTTCTCGTTGAAAGATGACCGCGCCCAGGTGCGCTGCGCGATGTTCGCCAACCGCAACCGAGCAGCGAAGGTGCAACCCGGCGATGGGCAGATGGTGGTGCTGCGCGGACGCGTCAGCCTGTACGAAGGCCGTGGCGACTTTCAGATCATCGTCGATCAGATCGAACCGGCGGGTGCAGGCGCTCTGCAACAGGCATTCGAGGCCCTCAAACGC
Source organism: Pseudomonadota bacterium (assembly GCA_039028775.1). Taxonomy (GTDB): domain Bacteria; phylum Pseudomonadota; class Gammaproteobacteria; order Pseudomonadales; family Azotimanducaceae; genus UBA4421. The sequence continues at coordinate 14,938 of JBCCHL010000021.1, forward strand.
AAGCTGGCCGGTGAAGGGCTGTTCGCCGGCGAACGCAAACGGCCACTACCCACCTGGCCGACACACATCGCGGTAGTCACCTCCGCAACCGGTGCAGCCCTGCGTGACGTGCTGGCGGTGTGGCAACGACGCTATCCCGCGCTGCGGGTGACCGTGGTCCCCAGCCTGGTTCAGGGAGAGGCGGCGCAAGCGGCCCTGATCGACGCGATTTCCCGGGCGCAGAGCGTGTCCGCGGATGCACTCCTGCTGACCCGCGGCGGGGGCAGCCTCGAAGATCTCTGGGCGTTCAATCTGGAACCTGTGGCGCGGGCGCTGGCCGCGAGCAACATTCCCACCGTGTGCGCGGTGGGACACGAGATCGACACCACAATCTGCGATTACGTCGCCGATGTGCGCGCACCCACCCCCGTCCGCCGCCGCCGAAATGTTGGTGCCCGAACGCGATGAAGTCCTCGCGCGAGTTCACAACCAGGCGCGACGCCTGCTACGCGCAACAGAAAATCAGTTGACCATCCGGCGTCTGCAATTGCGCGGTGCCCAAGCTGCGCTGATCAGTCCTCAGGCCACCCTGGAACAGGCCCATCTGCGTCTCGAAGACAAGAGCTCAGCACTCCAGCGCACCCTGGCCACGCGCCTGAACGACGAGCGCGCTCACCTGGGCTACCTACAACGCCACCTGCGCACCCTCGGGCCGCTGCAGGCGATCGCGGGCGCGCAACAGCGGCTGACCAGCGGCAGGCAGAACCTCGCGCGCGCGACCCGGGACAAGCTGGAAGAGCGAACCAACCAACTCACCTACCTGCGGCGCTACCTGCACGGTCACAACCCCTCGAACCGGATCAGAGGCGCCGGCACCCAACTCGAGCAGCTCTATCGCGGCCTCGTGCGCGCGATGCAACAGCGGGTGACACAGGCGCGCACGGACCTCGGCAGCACCGCGCGCATACTGCACAATCTGAGCCCTCTGCCCACGCTGGAGCGCGGCTATGCGATCGCCCGCGACCGGGACGGGGCAATCATCAACAATGCAGCCAACGTGAATGTCGGCGACGATGTGGATACCTGGCTCGCCCGGGGCAAGATCAGCGCGCGGGTTACCGCGGTCGACCCTGACGCACAACCCGGAGGCTGACGTGCAACTTCTGTCTACTTTCTGCGGTCTAACGAGACGTCCAAAACAAAAGAGGATCACCATGCTGCGTGGAGCGCCCAGGTCAATTCTGCTCATTACCCTGCTGCTGTGCAGTGCCACAAAGCTGTGGGCCGCGAGTGTGCCAGGGGGGGTCTACACCTGGCCTGTCCCGAGGGGCGCGTCCGATGTGCGCTACCACGACAAGCCGGTGTTCACCTACCAAAACCACGCGTTTGTGGGAATCTCCATCAAAGCCCAACCAGGTACCGAGGAGCTAACCTATCTACACAACGGCGCCACCCATACCCACGCCTTCCCGATCACCGGCAAGCAATACACCGAGCAGCGCTTGCAGATCAAGAATCGGGCGATGGTCAATCCACCGGAGGACACCCTGGCGCGCATCCGCAGCGAAGCGGTGCGCCAGCGCAAGTTGTACAACTCCCACACCGAGGCACACAACCTCGACCAGGGGTTCATCCTGCCGCTGCAGGGTATCGTCACCAGCCTGTTCGGACACCGACGCATCCTGAACGGACAAGCGCGTAATCCGCATAGCGGTCTCGACATCGCCGCGGATACGGGCACGCCGATCATGGCCCCCGCGGGCGGTGTGGTGGTGCTGGCGGATGATCTCTACTTTAACGGTAAAACGCTGTTTATCGATCACGGCCGGGGGTTGGTCACCATGTACTGTCACCTTTCGGAGATCTTGAGCGAAGTGGGACAGGTTGTGGCCCAGGGCGAAGAGATCGGGCTGGTCGGCGCGACCGGCCGGGTCACAGGCCCACACCTGCACTGGTCGGTGAGCTTGAACGGCAACCGCGTGGATCCCCAGGTATTCATGGCGCTGTTGAACGACGTGGCGATCCCCGAGCCGGCAGCCGCCGCCCTGCCCTGAAGCCCGCGCTTCCCATGCGCGCGAGCTAGCGTTTCTTGCGGTGTTTGATCACGCGCTTGCGGCGATGGCGCTGACGTTGGGTGAGCTCGTTGCGCTTGCCGGCAAAAGGATTCTGCGCATCGCGCAGCTCCAGCTTGACCGGGTTGCCGACCAGATCCAGCGCCTCGCGGAAGCCGTTCTCCAGGTACCGCTTGTAGCTGGCCGGTAACTCAGCCAGCTGATTGCCGTGCACCACCACATGCGGTGGGTGCGCGCCCGCTCGGGTGGCCATTTTGATCTTGATCTGCCGACCGCGTATCGCCGGAGCGGGATGGGATTCGGTGAGATTGCGCACCAGGCGGGTGAGCAACGAGGTTGTAACATCAAACGCGCCCGCCGCGTGCACCTGATCGACCAGGCCGAGCAGGTGCCCCACTCCGGTACCGTGCAGCGCGGAGATGCGTTGCAACGGGACCCAAGGAATAAAGTCCAGGCGTCGTTCCACGCTGGTACGGGCTTTGTCGCGTGCGTCTGGGCTCAGCCCGTCCCACTTGTTGAGCGCTATCACCATGCCCGCCCCGGCATCGAGGGCATACTTCAAGACATGCAGGTCCTGATCGACCACCCCCTCGCGGGCATCCAACACCAGAATGACAACGTGTGCGCGCTGCATGGCATCGAGGGCCTTGACCACCGAGAATTTCTCGGTGACTTCATCGACCTTACCCTTGCGCCGCACTCCGGCGGTATCGATCAACACGTAGTCGGTATCGGTTTCCTCCCGGGTGAAGGGAATATCGATCGCATCCTTGGTCGTACCGGGCATGTCGTAGACCACCTGCCGTTCCTCGCCGAGCAGGCGATTGACCAGCGTGGACTTGCCGACGTTGGGACGCCCGACCACCGCGACGCGGATCCCGGGGCCGTCCGGCTTCTGGGGCATGTCCTGCTCGATCTCGGGCAACTGCTGTGCCACGCGCTCTAACAGGGTTTTCAGCCCCTTGTTGTGAGTAGCCGCGATGTACAGGGGGTCGGTAAAACCGAAGCGGGCAAACTCCGCCACGATCTGAGCTTCGCTGACCCCGTCGGTTTTGTTGATCACCGGGAGGAACCGCACGTCAGCGCGGCGTAGATAGTCGATCACGTCTTCGTCCGCCGTGGTGATGCCTTCGCGGCCGTCGAGCAAGAGCACCACAAGATCGGCTTCATCCACCGCCAGGCGGGTCTGATCAGCCAGCGCATCGGCGAGCAGATGGTCGCCGAACAGGCCCCCGGTATCGATCAGATTAAAACTCCCGTGGGCAGACTCGACTTTGCCGTAGCGACGATCCCGGGTGAGGCCGGGCACGTCTGCGACCAGCGCATCGCGACTCCTGGTCAGCTTGTTGAAGAGTGTGGATTTGCCCACATTGGGGCGGCCGACCAGCGCGATGGTGGGGATCATATGCTCACCCTGTCTGGAGACCCGCTCACCAAGCGCAAAGGCTGGCTAGATGGTCTCGATTTCAATCGCCTGCAGACTACCGGAGTTGCCGAGGACCATCACTACGCCGTCCGCGACGATCATACCGCTGCGCAGACCATCACCATCCATCTTGCGACGCCCGAGCAGACGGCCGTCGCGCTGGGCGAGTACATGCAGGTAGCCCTCATCGTCCCCGACCAGGATGTAGTTGGAAAAAGCGATTGGGGACGAAAGCCCGCGATTTTTGAAACTCTCCTGGGTCCAGTTGATTTCGCCACTCTGCTGGTCGATGGCCTGGATGACATCATCCTCATCGACCACATAGACCTGACCGTAGCCTTCCGCAAGATCGAGATAGGTGGAGATTTCCTGCTCCCACAGCGGGCGGCCATCGCGTCGAGACAGACTCTTGACGCGTCCCTGGTAGGCGCCGGCATATACATTGCCGCTGCTGATCAAAGGCCGACCATCAACATCGACCATACGTTCCAATTCGCTGCGACCTTCGGGCAGCATCACCCGATGCTCCCACACCGGCTCGCCGTTGACCGCCCGCAGCGCGCTCACCTTGCCGTTGGCAAAGCCGGTATAGACGATATCGCCCTCAACCACCGGCGAACTTGTGCCGCGCAAAGTCAGGATCGGCACCTGACTGTCGAAGGTCCAGGCGATTTCGCCGGAGTTGTCCTGCATCGCGACCAGGCGGCCATCGATGGTCTGGGCGAACACCAAACCACGGGCGGCGGTGGGTATCGAGAGTACCTCGCTGCCGAGCTCCTGGCGCCAGCGTTCGCTGCCGTCGGAGGCCTCCAGCGCCACGACCTCACCCAGGGTGGTGCCGAGCAGGACCAGGCCGCCGCCCGCACCGACCCCACCGCTGACAAAACTGGGATCGCGACGATCGAGAAAATTAAGGCTATCGAGCAAGCCGCCTTTCAGTTCTCCGATCTGCGAGCGCCAGACCCGCTTGCCGCTGAAGCGATCGTAGGCGATGACCACGCCATAACCATCCGCAGCGATGACCCGATCAGCGACGACCGCCGGCGACAGGCGCAGATACTTGCGTCCCAGGCCTTCGCCCACCGAGTGCCGCCAAGCGCGCTTGAGGCGGATCTCCGCGTCAAAGTCGACCAGGGCCGCAGGTTCATTCAGATCTGCGCTGTTGTCGCCATCGATAAAGGGCAACCAGCTGAACCAGCTGCAACCCGCAAGCCCGAAGATCGCCATGCCCAACGCCGCGGTGCGTAACCATTTCATCAAATCAAAACCCTTGTTCTAGTCGTCCGCTTCCTGGACCTCAGCCGGCGTGTCGTCTTCGATCGTCAGCTCTCCCGTCGCGGTTTCTATCTCCTCGGCGGCGGCTTCTATCTCTTCCGCGGCGGCTTCTTCAGCGGCTTCGAGAGTGGCCGTGGCCGCCTCCAGCGCTGTGTCGAGGGGATTGGCCAGTTGGACATATTGATCATCAAAAGGTGCCGTATTCTTGAGCTTCATCTCCAGCAGCGGGCGCTGCTCACCCTCCGCCAACTGCTCCAGAGCCGCTTGGTACGCCTGGTGTGCGAGGGCCACTTCATCCTGCGCTGCGTGGATGTCGCCCTTGGCTTCCAACGCCCACCCGGTGTAACCCGGACTGGTGACCAGCGCGAGGAGTTGCAGCGCAGCACCTGCCTGATCCTGCTGGCGCAGCACCTTGGCGAGGCGAATCCGGGCGAGGTCGGTGAGCAGCGGTGCACCACTTGCGTCGACCACCGTCTGCAGCGCACCAGCAGCGGCCACGAGGTCACCGTCGGTGGTTGCTGCTGCAGCTTCATCGAGGAGCACAAACATGTGATACGCCGAGCCCGGATATTGAGCTTTTACCGTTTCTGCCGCAGCAGCTTTGGCGTCCGCCTCGGCCTCGATATACGCCTGATAAGCGGTGGCACCATCAAACGCTTGCTGTTGCTGGCTACCGTCATACCAGCGCCAGCCGACGATGCCGACCACGGCGATCACCACGGCGGCGAGGACGGCGTTGCCGTACTCGTCCCACCAGGACTTCATGCGCGCTACTTGTTCTTCTTCGCTCAGATATTCAGACACGCCGGAATTTCCTCTCTCTTTGCTGTCTTGCGGTTAAGCTTGATTTGGGCGCGCATTTTAGCCACATATGCGGCAGTTTGCGCCTTAAAAGTATGTACGGATTTGTTCCAGAGCCGCAGCCACAGCCAGCGTTTGCTGCTCGCCGTCCGCGAGATGTTTGATCGTCCACTCGCCAGCCGCCAGCTCGGTCTCACCGAGAATCACCGCGACCCGAGCCTGCCCCGCATCCGCCCGTTTGAGCTGTTTTTTGAGCGCGCCACCGCCCATATGACTGCGCACTTTGCGCCCGGGCAGTGCCGTGCGCAAGCGCGCGGCTGCCACCAACGCCTGGGACGTATCCACCGCGCCCGCCATACAAATATAGACATCGGCCGCCGCTTCCGGCGCTGCCTGATGCACCGCCTCCACCAGCAGGTCGACCCGATCGGTCCCGATGGCAAAGCCAGCGGCCGGGGTAGCCTTCCCGCCCAGGCGTTCGACCAGACCATCGTAGCGACCGCCGCCACAGATGGTGCCCTGGGCGCCCAGCTGATCGGTGATCCACTCGAACACAGTATGGGTGTAATAGTCGAGCCCCCGCACCAGGCGCGGATTGTGCACGTACTCGATGCCCAGCGCATCCAAGGTCGCGCAAAGGCCATCGAAGTGCGCGCGTGCCTGCTCATCCACAAAGTCCGCCAGTTCCGGTGCACCGACCAGCAGGGCCTGGGTGTTTTCGTCTTTGCTATCCAGGATACGCAAGGGATTGGTTTGCAGGCGCCGCTGGCTGTCTTCGTCCAACCGCTGCGCCAACGGGGTTAAGAATTCGACCAGTGCCTCACGATAAGCGCGCCGAGCCCCCTGATCGCCCAGGGTATTGATTTCAAGTCGCACGTGGTCGGCGACGCCGAGGTACTGCCAGAGTTCGGCGCAGACCGCCACCAGTTCCGCATCCACGTCCGGACCGGCGAAGCCAAAAACTTCCGCCCCCACCTGGTAGAACTGTCGATAGCGACCCCGCTGGGGTTTTTCGTAGCGGAACATCGGGCCGGTGTAGAACACTTTCTGGGTCTGGTTGTACAGCAGGCCGTTCTCGTTGAGCACCCGCACACAGGACGCCGTACCTTCGGGACGCAGACTCAGGCTGTCGCCGTCGCGATCGCTCATCGAATACATCTCCTTCTCGACGATATCGGTCGCTTCGCCGACGCCCCGCGCGAACAGCGCGGTGTACTCGAGCAGCGGCAACTGCACCTCCTGATAAGCGTATCCGCTTAGGAGATTAATAGCGGCGGTCTCCACCGCCCGCCAACGAGGGGTTTGCACAGGCAGCAAATCACGCATACCCCTGACGCCCTGAACCATAATCTAATGTCTCCGCAAAGTTGGTGCGCGCCGTAGCTACTGACCGATGACCAGCCGCGCCACGTTGTTGCGCGTATGAGGGGCGAGCGGCACATTCTCACCGTTGTACGCCAGGGCCACCCCCGGTGCATAGCCGAGCAGGATATTGAACGGACCCTGGCCAACAAAATTCATCACCCGGCCAGGTCGTCCCATATCGCCGAAGAGACCAACGCCCCCAGCATCTTCGATGGACACCCAGCATTCCTCGGTGAAGGTAAGCCGCAGGCGCGCGCTCCCATCACGCGTCAATCGACGCGTTCCGGGTTCGTCGGGCGCTACCTCGAGCGCGGCCGCTTGGACGCTGACCGTCTCTTGCGGCGACACATCTATGGCCTGCACAGTCAGGTCGTGTGTTGACTCGGGTGGCATTTGTGTTGCCGGCGACGCGGTGGCTGGGGTCGTGTCGGTCGGCGCAGCAGCGACCACATCCTGCGATACATCATCATTTTCCCCGGATGCGGATGTGGATGCTGGTGCAGTAGCGATTGCATTTGGCGCCACCTCCGGCGTCTCGTCGTCGCGCAACGCAAACCACACCACCGCCCCCACAAACACACCCACGGCGACGGCAACGCCAAGCACCATCCGGTAGTCGAAACCCAGCACGGTGCGCGCGGGTACATATTCTTTCTGCTCACCGCCCTCGTCGCGCAACTCCTGAGCCAGCGTCGCGACCAGGGGATCCGGGTCGAGGTCGAGCAGCTTGGCATACGCGCGCAGATAACCGCGGGTAAAGACATAGGCCGGCAGGCGCTCGGTGTTGTCCTCTTCCAAGGCAACAATGGTGGTCAGAGGCAAATTGAGGGCATCGGCAACATCGCGCTGCGATACACCCAGCCCTTCGCGGGCGCGGGCGAGCACCGCGCCGGGGGTCGCCTTCAGCTCGGTGCCTGACATGCGTCCGCCTGCTCGGGGAACAGATTCTTGAGCGCCAGTGCGTAGCTTGCGACCTCATCGGCCGAATTCTTGGCGGCGGCGATCTTCAAACCGAGGCAGAGGCTGCGGGCGTTTTGCTTTGCCATGCTGCGAAATTCGGCAAACCGCTGTTCTGCAATCCCCTGCTCACCGGCTCGAAAGGCGATGTCGGCCAATTCCAAGGCCGCTCGGGGCTGCCGCGGGTTCAGCGCCAGCGCCCGCTCGAAAGCGGACCTGGCCGCCTCCGGCGTGCCCGCGCGCAAGTGCGCCAAACCAAGATTTTCGAACGCCTGGGAGCGCGCTCGATAAGCGGTGTCTTTCACCAGCCTCGACAGCGGCACGAGGGCATCGTCGAAACGACCCTGGGAGTAGAGGAACGAGCCATAGTTGTTCAACGCCTGCGCATTGGCCGGTTCGACACGCAGCGCACGCTGATAATGGGCCTCCGCCAGCTCATACTCCCCCTGAGCATGGAGCAGTACCGCGAGCAGAACATGCGACTCCACATGATTGGGATCGATCTCCAGGGCGCGCTCCAGCGGTGGGCGAGCCCGCGTAAAGTCGCGCTGCTCAAGGTATCCGCGGGCCAGATCAAGTTGCGCGGTCACCCGTGCCTCCGTGGGTGCAGGCGGTGGCATGCCGCCCGAAATTTCCGTCACACAACCACTCATCGCCAACATGCCCAACATTAAGGCGCCAACCCACACTGGCGAGAAATGTGCGCCTACCCGCGCGCTGTGCATGCCCATGCTTGACCAACCAGCGCCTGCCCGAACGCAGAAGGTGCTCACCAGCCGAGCGGGTTGGGCGAGGCAGATCGATCTCTTCATGCGCCCTCCTTAAAGGGTCTTATTGTATATGCAAACGGCACCAACTTGGTCCCATCAGAGGGTTTTGGGCTGCGCCCTGAATGCTTACGTTGCGCCCGCGCCGGACAACCCTTGGGTGAGTGCCAGAAATGTAGCCCTTTTCGCGACGCTTGTGAATGCGCAGCTTCAGCCGCGCGCCGCAACGCTGTCGGCTGACTTGTCACCAGCCGCTTTGACACGGGCCAGATAGCGTACCTGGCGTTTGGTGCGATCCTTGACCTGTCCTACCAATTGACCGCACGCGGCGTCGATGTCTTCGCCTCGCGTGGTGCGCAGCATCGTGGCGTATCCCGCCTGCATCAGATAGGTCTGAAAGCGACGGATGTCCGCTGCCTTCGGCCGTTCGAAGCCCGAGGCGGGAAACGGGTTAAACGGGATCAGGTTGATCTTGCAGCGCAGCGGTTCCAACAATGCCGCTAGCGCTTTGGCATGCTCCAATTGATCGTTCACGCCTTTCATCAACGTGTATTCCATCACCAGCTTGCGGCGTTCGCCCAGGTGGCCAACATAGTGCTGGCACGCTGCCATCAATTCGGCGATCGGGTACTTGCGGTTGATCGGCACCAAGCTATCGCGCAGCGCATCGGTGGGCGCGTGCAATGAGATCGCCAGCGCAACATCGGTGCGCTCGGCGAGTTCGTAGATCTTCGGCACGACCCCGGCGGTGCTGATGGTGACCCGGCGCTTGGAAATGCCGAAGGCCAGATCATCTTTCATGATGTTGGTCGCTGCCACCGCTGCGTCGAAGTTCAGCAACGGCTCGCCCATACCCATCAACACGATATTGGTCACCTGTTCGCCGCGAGGCGCGAGAGCCTGATTGGCCAGCACCAGTTGCCCGACGATGGTCCCGGCAGCCAGGTTACCGTTGAAACCCTGCTTGCCGGTGGAGCAGAAGGTGCAGTCGAGCATACAGCCGACCTGGGAGGACACACAGAGCGTGTTGCGCCCACGGTCGGGGATGAGCACGGTCTCGATGAGATTGTCGTCGCCGACATTGAGCACCCACTTGAGCGTGCCATCTTTCGAGGTGGCAAACCGCTCCACCGCTGGAAGTTCAAACGAGGCATGCTCACCGAGCCAAGTGCGCATGGCTTTCGGTAGATCCGTCATCGCCGCGAAGTCGGTGCGGCCCTGATGATAGACCCACTTCATCAACTGTCGGCCACGGAACGCCTGTAGGCCCTGGGCCACAAACAGCTGCTCCAGGCCGGCTCGGTCGAGACCGTAGAGGTTGATCTTGGTGGGTTGTGCCGCCATGTTTGCGCGTGTTCTCTCTATCCTGTCCTGTTCGATCCCAGTGATTCTAGCCTGATCTATCTGTGTCGATCTTGCTCACCCATACGGAACCCTAACGGTCGTGGATTTCATCATCCGCAAAAAAGAAGCCGATTTCACGCGCCGCAGACTCAGGCGAATCGGACCCGTGCACCGCGTTCGCATCGATCGATTCGGCAAAATCCGCGCGGATGGTGCCCGGGTCCGCCTCAGCCGGGTTGGTGGCGCCCATCAGGCGACGGTTGGTGGCGATCGCGTCTTCGCCCTCGAGCACCTGAACCATCACCGGTCCCGACCGCATGTACGCGCAGAGATCGGCGAAGAACGGTTTGCCGTCGTGTTCCGCATAAAAGCCACCCGCCTGGGCTTCACTGAGGCGCATCATCTTGGAAGCGACAATTTTCAGGCCACCTTTTTCAAAGCGTGAGTAAATCTCACCGATGAGATTGCGCGCTACCGCGTCAGGTTTAACGATAGACAGGGTACGTTCGTTGGCCATGCAAGCTTCTCCTCAAGGCCCCAAGGCAAAACATGACGCTGCGCAAAGGGACAATAATGCTGTTTCCGCAAAAAGGTAATAATTACAACAATTTAGATGGACATGCCGATAAACGGCAGCCAGATAAAGCGGCGGTATTATACGCGTGCTCAGGGCCCGCGCAATCGGTGAACCACTTCGCTGATACGGACACCCGCCCGCTCCACTTCATCCTCGGTGGTATAGCGACCCAGGCTGAAGCGCAGAGAGGCATGCGCAAGGTCATCGGGCACGCCGATGGCCTTGAGGACAAACGACGGCTCGACACTCGCAGAGGTGCAGGCGGAACCGTTAGAACAGGCCACATCGTCCAGTGCGAGCAGTAGGGTTTCGCCGTCAACCCCGGCAAAACCGACATTGATGATGCCCGGGATGTGATGCTCGGGGTGGGTATGCACCACCGCATCGGGGATCTGCTGGATATGGGCAAGAAAGCGGCTCCGCAGACGGCTGAGTTTGGCCTGCTCATCCGCGTGCAGTTCGTGGATCAACGCGGCTGCGGCACCGAAGCCAACAATCTGGTGGGTCGCCAGCGTGCCGGAGCGCATACCCATCTCGTGGCCACCGCCGTGGATCTGTGCTGCGACCTTGACCGCAGGTTCGCGGCGCACATAGAGCACGCCGATGCCTTTCGGCCCGTAGATTTTGTGCCCACTGATCGACACGAGATCGATGGGCATGCGGCTCATGTCCAGGGGCACCTTGCCGAATCCCTGAGCCGCATCTGTGTGAAACCAGACGCCTGCGTCCCGGCAGACCTGGCCAATGGCGGCGACATCATTGACGGTCCCGAGTTCATTGTTCACATGCATGATGGAGACGATCAGGCTAGCGGGCGTGAGCGCCTCAGCAACCTGCTGCGGGCTCACCCGGCCATACGCATCGGGGGCCAGATAAGTGACGGTGCAGCCCTGTCCCTGCAGATGCTCGCAGGTGTCCAGGATCGCTTTATGCTCGATCGCACTGGTGATGATGTGGTTGCGGCCGCTGCCGAGCGCACCCTCCACCACACCCTTCAGGGCGAGGTTGTCGCTCTCGGTCGCGCCAGAGGTCCAGACGATCTCGCGTGGATCGGCATGCAGCGCCGCCGCCACCTCTGCACGCGCGTTTTCCACCAGTTCTTCTGCCTGCCAGCCATAGGCATGGGAGCGCGAGGCCGGGTTGCCGAAGGTGCCATGAGCCATCAGCGCGCGACTCATCTGCTCCGCCACGCGCGGATCTACCGGCGTGGTGGCGGCATAGTCGAGGTAGATCGGTGCACCCGGCTGTGGCATGAGGTTCCTTTGTCTATTGCCTATGGCTTGCGATGTAATGCTTGTGTCTTGCGGCTTATAGACCGATCAAGCCCGCCCGAGCCAAATCGACAAGACCGCGAGAGGCGATTCAACTACTCGCAGAATGCAACCGTCGCGAGGCGGCATTAGAGCAGGGTTGCGCCGATGCGTTCGGGGGTGCTGACATCGTCGTTGCAACTGCGTTGTTTGGCGACCAAATCTGCCAGACTGATGCCTTCCAAGAAGCGATTGAGCTGGTCGGAAAGATCGGCCCAGAGATTGTGCGTCATACAGGTATGGCCACCCAGACAATCCGCTTTCCCCGCACAGCGGGTGGCGTCCACACCCTCCCCGACGGTGCTGATAATAGTGGCGATGCTGATCTGACCCAAGGGTGCACCAAGACAGTAACCCCCGCCTGGCCCTTTCTGGCTTTCCAGCAGCGCCGCACGCTTAAGCCGGCCAACAATCTGTTCCAGATAGGACTCCGAAATCGCCTGACGGGAGGCGATGTCGCCCACCCGCACCGGCCCCTGCGCCTGGTGCATCGCGATATCGAGCATCGCTGTAACGGCATAGCGCCCCTTGGTGGTCAGCTTCATCGCACCGTCCGGGAGCCGCGCGCAGCGGGTTCTAGCGACATTGTCGGATCGAAGATCATGTTGCGGTAATTTTCTGCTTCAGCAGCGGGATTGGAGTATGCAATACCCAGCCTGGACGGTCCAGCGCACAACCGGTCATGGGTCACGGTACAGACTTGCCAAAGTGCTTGAAAATACCGCGCATAATCTGCACTTCGGTATCATCCAGCTGGGTCCTGGCGAACAGCCTGCGTAGCCGGGTCATGGTCTGACCGGGGTTGTCCGCCTGCAGGAAATCGTTGGCGATCAGCACGTCTTCCATGTGCTGCAGCATACCTTCCACCTGGGCAGCGGTGGCGCGCGGACGATCCCATTCGCGATCGCCCGGTGCGCTGATCGGAGCTTCGGTCTCGACCATCGCCTGAAAGAGTTCGTAACACACCACCTGGACCGCCATGGCCAGGTTGAGCGACGAATATTCCGGTGCGGCTGGGATCTGCAGATGTAGATGACAACGCTGCAGCTCCTCATTGGACAGACCGTTATCTTCGCGGCCGAACAGGATCGCCACCTGTTGATCTTGGGTGGCGGCAAGATTGCCCGCAAGCTCGCCCGCCATGCGTTTGGCGTCGGCCACCGGCCAGGGAATACGTCGATTGCGGGTGCTGGTGCCGACCACCCAGTGACACTGGGCGATCGCGCTATCCACGTCGGCAACCACCTCGGCGGCGTCCAGCACATCCAGTGCCCCGGCCGCACGCCAATCGGCCTGGGGATCTGGGTAGCGTCGCGGATTAACCACCACCAGCTTGCCCAGCCCCATGGTCTTCATCGCACGGGCCGCGCCCCCAATATTGCCGGGGTGGCTCGGCTCCACCAACACGATGCGAATCGATGACAAGTCAATCAACGGTAAATTCCTCTATCGACACAACTCTTGCGGCTCTCGCAGCTCTGACGGCGGTTGATACCCCGCCAGGTTGCCGGTCAAATGCCGCAACCCCGGCCCGGCATGCTAAACTCTGGCCCGGCCCCAAAAACCTTTGGCAAAAACGCGTATGCAACCCCTCGCTAACATCGCCCTGCGCGCCGCACGGCGGGCAGCAGACTTTATTGCCCAATCCTTCGATCGTCCAGAAGAACGCGAGATCAGCGCCAAGGCGCGCAACGACTTTGTCTCCGATGTCGATCAGCGCGCGGAAATGTTCATCATCGAAACGATCCACGCGGCCTATCCGGACCACAACATTATCGGCGAGGAATCCGGTGCCAGCGAGCACGGCAATAGTGAGTATACGTGGATCATCGACCCGCTGGACGGCACGCTCAATTTCCTGCAATCCATTCCCCATTTCGCGGTGTCGATCGCGGTGCGCAAGGGCAAACATCTGGAACACGGCGTGATCGTCGATCCGATCCGCAACGAAGAGTGGGTGGCGTCCCGCGGTCACGGAGCACAACTCAACGGCAAGCGTATCCGCGTGAGCAAGCGCGTAAAGCCCGTCGATATGGTGCTCGGCACCGGTATCCCTCCCGGCAGCGTCACGTCGCGCTTGGACACCTACATGCAGATGCTGCACCACGTGACGGCACAATGCAGGGGGGTGCGCCGCGCTGGGTCCGCCGCCCTGGACCTGGCCTATGTTGCTGCGGGTCGCACCGATGGCTTCTTCGAGATGGGCCTTAGCCCCTGGGACATCGCCGCCGGGATCGTGCTGGTGCGAGAAGCGGGGGGATTTGTCAGCGACCTGCAGGGTGGTGAGACCTATATGGACAGCGGCGACATCGTAGCAGCCAATCCAAAGGCGATGCGCAATCTGATCCAACTGCTACAATCCGCCTGAGCGGCACCCGATGCCGGCGCGACCGTCCCGCGCTCGCTACCTCGCTAACAACAGCGCCCAGCGCCGCGTTCCGTGTCACCATCTTTCCGCTCGCAGATCACGCCGCCAGCACAGTCTACGGGACGAAAGGCTCGTCTAGCCGTTCCACCTCTTCCTTCTCGGGCACCAGCAGATCCTCGCGGGTGATGTTGAGCACCAGGAGCACGTTGGCGGCGACATAGATGGATGAGTACGTGCCCACTACGACGCCGATAGCCAGGGCCAGCGCAAAACCACGTATCGCCTCGCCCCCCGCGATCAACAGCGAGAGCAGCACAAACAAGGTGGTCATAGAGGTCACCAGGGTGCGGCCGAGGGTCTGGTTCAGGGATTCGTTGATCACATCCACCGGCGTGCTTCTGCGTATCCGCCGGAAGTTCTCACGGATCCGATCGCTGACCACGATGGTGTCGTTGAGCGAGTAACCGATCACCGCCAACAAAGCGGCCAACACGGTGAGATCAAACGTCCAACCGAATACTGCAAAGCAGCCCAGCACGATCATTACGTCGTGGACCAGGGCCGTAACCGCCCCGACGGAGAACTGCTTGGTGAAGCGAAATAGGATATAGAGCATGACTACGATGAGTGCGGTCAGCAGGGCAAGGCCACCGTCCTCGGTGAGCTCCTGGCCTACCGCGGGACCGACAAAATTTGACTGACGCAGATCAACGTCGGCAAATCGATCCTGCAAGGAGGCGGTGATGCGATCACCGAGGGTAGCCTGATCGACGTTGTCCTGGGGCGGGACCCGGATGAGCAGATCGCGATTGGTGCCGTAGGATTGCACGGTGGCATTGTTGAACCCTTCCCCGGTGAGGAAGCCGCGTACCTGTTCCGGGTCTACCTCCTCGGCGAACCCGTACTCGAGCATCGTGCCGCCGGTGAAGTCGAGCCCCATGTTCATGCCGTTGACCACAAACGCGCCGATCGCAATGCACAGGAGCACAGCGGAAACACCCGCCGCGATGAAGCGCTTACCCATGAAGTCGAATTTTGGCGTCTTCATATCTTTACGGTCTCCAGCTTGCGGCCGCCGTAGATCAGATTAACGATCGCCCGGGTGACCAGGATGGCGGTGAACATGGATGTGACAATCCCCACGGCGAGGGTCACCGCAAATCCGCGCACTGGCCCGGAGCCGATCGACAGCAGGATGATCGCCACAAAGAACGTGGTCACGTTCGCGTCGGTGATCGTGAGCAGTGCGCGGTCAAAGCCGGCCTGGATGGCTGCCTGGGGAGAACGTTCTTTCAGTTCCTCCCGGATACGGGAAAAGATCAGCACGTTGGCATCGACCGCCATACCGACGGTCAACACAATGCCGGCGATGCCGGGTAGCGTAAGGGTCGCGCCGAGTACGCTCATGATCGCCACCAGCAACATCAGGTTGGCCGTCAGGGCTATGTTGGCGGCGAAGCCGAAGCCTCTGTAGTAGAACAGCATGAAGATCAGCACCAGTACGAAGCCCACCGCAACGGAGGTCTGACCCGCTTGGATGTTGTCGTCTCCGAGCGAGGCACCCACAGTACGCTCTTCGACAATGTACATTGGTGCCGCCAGCGCTCCGGCGCGCAATAGCAGAGCCAGGTCCTGCGCCTCGCGCAGCGACAGACCGGTGATGCGGAAAGAGAAGCCCAGCGCGGCCTGGACGCGGGCGACACTGATCAGTCTTTTCTCTTCCTCGGTATCGTCGATCACCACCGTCTCGCCATCGCGTACGACCGTGCGCTTGATCGGTTTTTGTTCGAGGAAGAGGATCGCCATCAGACGCCCGACGTTGTCCTTGGTGGCGTCGTGCATCTTGTTACCACCGTCGTTGTCGAGTTCGATATTGACCTGTGGCTGGCTGGTCTCCGGATCGAAGCCTTGGCTTGCGTCCTGCACATTGTTACCCGTTACGATGTTGCGTCGTAGAATTTCCTGATCTGCCCCTTCATAGGGATAGCTCTCTTTCTGAAAGCGCGGCGTATTCGGGTTGGCGGCAAGCCGGAATTCGAGGTTGGCGAAGCGGTTCAAGATGCTCTTAGCGCGGGCCGGATCCTGCAGGCCGGGGAGATCCACAACAATGCGCGAACGCCCCAACTGCTGAACCTGGGGTTCCGACACGCCGAGTTCATTCACACGGTTCCGCAGGCTGACGAGGTTTTGGGTGATCGCGCGGTTTTCATAGGCGGCGATGCGCTCCGGGGTCGGGGTATACCGCAGGCCGAAGCGGGCCCCGACGGTAACATCGCGTACCATATAGTCGGGGAAATCATCGCCCAGCGCCGCTTCCGCCTTGCTGCGCTCCTCCTCGTCATTGAACAGGATGATGATCTGTTGCTCGCTCACCCACTCGCGCCCGGGCACCGGCCGAATCCGCTCGGCACGCAGCTTGTCTTTCATCCCCTCGGCGGTGCTGTTCAGCACGGTGCCAAGGTACTTATCCATGTCGACCTGCAGCAGAAAGTGCACACCGCCGGACAGGTCGAGGCCGAGGGACATCGGCTTAGCGCCGATATTCTGCAGCCAATCCGGTGTGGTGCTGGCCCGGTTCAGCGCGACGATGAAGTCTGCGGAATCGGCGTTCACAAGATCCTGAATGATGTCCTTCGCGCGTAGCTGCGCCTCATCGGAGGTCAGGCGGACGACGGCGGAACCCTCGTTGTTCTCGGCGCCGATGACCTCTATCCCCGCCTCTCGCAAGGCGGCGATGCTTTGCTCGAACTGTGCCTGCGACAGCACCACATCGTCATCGGACGGACTGATCTGGATGGCTGGGTCGGGCTGGAACAGATTGGGCGCGGAGTAAAGCGCGCCGACGACCAGCACCAGAAAGATCAGGACATATTGCCAAGGGCGGAAGGTGTTGGGAGCCGCGTTGCGTGGGCGCACGCCCAAAAGCGGCATCCCCAGGCCCGGTTCAGCCATGTTAGTTCTCCGTTACGAACACTTTCACACTAGCGGCTTTCTTGGGGCTATGCCGCGTGATTTTCAAGACCTGCAAACTGTCAACCGGTGCGGATTGCCAAGCCGAGCACTATTCGTTATCCAGATTCTTGATCGTGCCTTTGGGCAGCGTCGCGCCGATGGCACTTTTCTGTATACGCATCTCGAGGCTGTCGCCGACTTGCACTTTCACAAAGTCGTCCTCTACTTTGTTAATGAGGCCGACAATCCCGCCTGCGGTGACGATTTCGTCACCCTTGGAGAGCCCCGCTACCAACGTCTGATGTTCTTTACGTCGCTTGTTCTGCGGGCGGATCAGGAGAAAGTAGAAGATCAGTACAAAGCCGCCGAGGAACAGCAGTTGGATCAAGCCGCCTTCCGCACCGGGGCCGCCTGCGGGAGCCGCGTAGGCTGTAGACTCAAGAAAATTCATGCTCGGTTATTCCAGTCTTGACGTAGGGTGTCGATGAGGGGGCGCAATGTACCTGTTTCAATGGCACCACGCAATCGAGCCATCAGGCTGTGATAGAAGTGCAGATTGTGGTGGGTCATGAGCATCGCGCCTAGCATTTCCCCGCACTTGTCGAGGTGATGTAGGTAGCCGCGCGAGAAGTTGCTGCAGGTGTAACAATCGCAGGCCACGTCGAGCGGTGCATCGTCATGTTTATGGCGCGCGTTGCGAATCTTCACCATCCCCGAGCTGGTAAAGAGATAGCCGTTGCGGCCGTTGCGGGTGGGCATCACGCAGTCGAACATGTCCACACCCAACTCGACCCCCCGCAGCAGATCTTCCGGTGTGCCGACGCCCATCAAATAGCGCGGGCGCTCCGCGGGCATGTGCGGTAACAAGCCGACCATCACCGCGTCCATCTCCGCCTTGCTCTCCCCGACCGACAGCCCGCCGATAGCATAACCATCAAAGTCGATGTCGGTCAGCGCCGCCAGACTCTCGCGCCGCAGGTCGTCGTACATGCCACCCTGCACGATCCCGAACAACACTGAACCGGGATTCACGGCATCCTCCCGGGTAGCCGTAAACGCGTCTTTCGAGCGTTGTGCCCAGCGCATGGAAAGCGCCATGGATTTCGCCGCCTGTTTATGGGTCGCCGGCTGGGCGGTACACTCGTCCAGGACCATCACCACATCGGAGCCGAGATCGCGCTGCACCGCCACCGCTTTCTCCGGAGTCAGTTCCACTTTGTCGCCGTTCACGGGCGATCGAAAAATCACGCCCTGCTCGCTGAGTTTGCGCAATTCACCGAGGCTGAAGATCTGGAACCCGCCGCTGTCGGTGAGGATAGGGCCATGCCAGTTCATGAACGCATGCAGACCCCCAAAGTCGCGGATTTCTTGGCTACCCGGACGCAGCATCAGGTGAAAGGTATTGCCGAGCAGCATCTGGGTGCCGACCAGCGCCAGATCGCGGGGGGTCATCGCCTTCACTGTGCCATAGGTACCGCATGGCATGAACACCGGCGTCTGCACTTCGCCATGCGGCAACTTCAACACCCCACGTCGCGCGTCGCCATCCCGGATGGTGACTTCAAACATCAGCTTTGCGCTCCAACCACATCGCATCTCCATAACTGAAGAACCGGTAACGCTGCGCCACCGCCTCTCGGTATGCTGCCATCACCTCGTCATAACCGGCAAAGGCACACACCAGCATCATCAGCGTCGAGCGTGGCAGGTGAAAATTTGTGACAAGGCAGTCGACGATATTGAAACGAAAGCCGGGACGGATGAACAGTTGGGTCTGCTCCTGCACCGCCCGTATCTCTCCGAAACGCGCAGCGCTCTCGAGCGAACGAACAACCGTGGTGCCTACTGCTACTACCCGCCCACCGCGTGCGCGGGTGGCCGCGATCTGTGCCACTACGCTTTCCGGCACGGCATACCACTCCGCATGCATCACATGATCTTCGAGCGCACCGCGCACCGGTGAAAACGTCCCGGCTCCCACATGCAGCGTCACCTCGGCCGTCTCAATGCCCGCCCGCCTGATCTGGGTGAGCAGCGCATCATCGAAGTGTAGCCCCGCGGTCGGGGCCGCCACTGCGCCCGGCACACGTGCATAGACGGTCTGATAACGTTCAGCGTCCAGGGCCTGCGCGCTCGGCGCGACATAAGGTGGGATGGGCACTTCGCCA
>JBCCHL010000022.1:0-34209 GCA_039028775.1 Pseudomonadota bacterium
CCGCATTCACTATCGGGTCGGGTTCAAGCCGATCGCCAAGGCGATCGTCGAATGCGCCGGCCGCGGCGTATGCACGAGCGACTATGACCAGGTCAGTTTTGCGAACGGCTTGAACCCGACCCGATAGTGAATGCGGCTCTTGAGCATCAGAAAACGCCGTTGCGTCGGTTCCATCCCAAGACTGCGGAAACACTCGGGATCGTAGGGCTCGACGTGTCGGGAGACGATGGCGATGTCGACGCTGCCGATGCTGAGCACGGCGCTCGGACCCATGTTGATGGTCAGGCCGCGCGACATTTCCACCCGGGCTTTGAACTTGCCGTTGGAGAGGAGCTTCACCTCGCCGGTGAGCCGCAACGGTCGACTCTGTTGTTCGAGCGCGGGCATCGGCAGCTTGCCACCGAGTTCGATGGTCACCTGATTGCCCACGCCGGCTGCGATCATTTGCTGTACCGCATCGGGATCGTAAAAGCCGAAAACGGCCACGTCATCCAAACCGGCTTCGAGGATGGCGGCGAGCACCTCAGTGGTGTCCATGGTGCCCCCGGAGGCGGTATTGTCATAGTGATCGAGCAGGATGATCGGGCCGTCGCCGGGGCTCTGGGCGGCATCGTCGGCGCGCTGCATCGACGCCGCCAGCGGTTCCAGCTCGTAAACCCATTTCGCGCGATCAGCCCAGGCACTGTCCAGCAGTTCCGCCGCATGTCGCTGAGCAGCCGGTGCGTCGTTGTCGGTCATCACCACCACGGACAGGCCCGCATCGTGGATGTCGGCATGCGGAAAGCCGGTGAACAGGCTCACCCCCAAAGCGCCGGCCTGCTCCAGCGTGACCGCTCGTTTCTGTAACTCTGAGTTGGGGTAGTCGTCGGTACCTTGCCGCATGACATGCGGGAGCATCGGCGCATTCTCCCAATGCATGACCGGTGTAACCTTGCCCTCTAACATGTCGAAGAACGCGTTGGCCGCACGCCGGGCGGTGCCATCCATGTCGATGTGTGGGTAGGTATGGTACCCGGTCAAGACCGAGCAATTTTCGACCATCAGCTGGGTGACGTTGGCGTGCATGTCGAGCGATATCGCGATCGCAAGATCCGGACTCTGCGCCCGGATACGTCGCAGCAGTTCCCCTTCGCAGTCGGGGTAAGACTTGGTCACCATGGCTCCGTGTAGATCGAGCAGCAGGGCATCCACCCGACCGGCCAGCGCCACAATCGCTTCACACATGTACTCGTAGGCATCGTTCTCCACGGGTCCGCTCGGGGGTGCCCCCGCAGCGATACCCATGTCGATCTCGGCTCCGCGCTGCTCGGCGATCTCGATATAACCACCCAGACAGCTGGCGGTGTCGCGGTAGACCTCGATGGCGGCGGGTCCGTTGAGCGGTGCGTCGCGGCCGCCGGAAAAGCGTGCAAGATCGGTAACCACGGGTGAAAACGTGTTGGTCTCGTGGCTCATCATCGCGATGCCTACTTTCATGGCGCGTCCTCCAGAAAGACACAGGTAGGGCAGTCGCCGTCGGCTGCTGCAGCCGCGTCCGCCTGTGTTTGGTATTGGGGCGTATCGAAGCGTTCGACCCGGTCGTCCTCATGATCGTCGCTGGTATCGTCTTCGGCGGATCGGGGTCGAGGGCGCATCACCCGGTCTTTCCAGGCATCGTCAGCACTCCAGGCATACGGCAACTCGACCATCGTCCCCGGTGCGCTGATCGTCTCGAACGCCCGCAGGGTATCGCGCATGATCGCCATCTGTTCGGCACTGTCATCGGCTCGTCCAGCGGTGTGCCCGAGTGGGTAGTCCAGATAGACCGCGCGCGGCGGATTGGCCGCGCGGGTGATGGACATCGCGCTGGACATGGACAAGGTCGGTATGCCTCTGGCTTCGACTGCACGGGCGATCAGTCCCACGGACTGATGACACACCGGTCAGACCGGTACCATCAGGGCGACGTCGACTTCGTCATCGAGCAGCCGTTGGGCGATGGCCGGGGCCAGGATTTCGCGGACTTTGCGCGCGGAATAAATGCCGCCCATAAACGCATAGGCGGTGGTGTTCAGCGCACCGAGCAACCCCTCGGCCACGCAACGGCGCAGGGTGTCGATCGGAAATACCACGTTCGGGTCGCGGCGGGCAGCGGTCAGGTCGTAGGCAAAATGGGTCGCGCGCAGGGTGTCTGTGGGGAGCGTGGTGTCAATTTCCCGGTAGCTGAAGTCGTCCTTGAAGTGAAACGCGGTCTGCCCGCTGCGATAAATACCGCCGGAGCCGATCAACCCTAGCTTCGATACTGCCAGCGGTTTGGTCAATGGCACAAAGGCTGCGTTTTCAGGATTGTCGACCCAGGTATACGGCGGATAGCCCAGCGCGCTGTACTGGTCTCGGGTGCGCTCGATGTAATCGACGGGCGGGCGGGTTTGACCCATTTGCTTCCTCCTGCTCACCGCAGCTGTGGGCACCTCGCTGGCGGTTCTTCAGCCGCTGACCCTAGCAACCCCCAGAATTGATGACAAGTCGCAGGCCCGGCGGCTATCCTTGAGCGATCTACGGGGATGGCGGAGAGGAAAATGGCTGACGGCGAAGAACTGATTTACGAGGTGCAGGACCACGTGGGGGTGATTACCCTCGATCGGCCCGAGGCCATGAATTCCATGACCTACAGCCTCTATATGCAGCTCGAAGATATCGTGCGGGATCCCGGAGCCCGGGTGCTGGTGATCACCGCCAACGGTCGCGCGTTCTGTGCGGGCGACGACGTTAAGCAGATTCTGGGCAGTTCCGAACCTCCGCCCGCCGCGTTTGTCGAACGCCAGCGCGCCACCGGCGGCATGGTAGGTACCGCGGATGCGCTGCTGCACACCGACATCCCGGTGCTGGCGGCGGTCAACGGCCCTGCGGTCGGTTGGGGTATGGAATTGGCACTCATGGCAGATATCAGGGTGGCTTCTCAGAACGCCCGGTTCGGTGAATTGTTTGTGATCCGTGGGCTGTGTTGTGATGCTCCCGGCTTAGGCCGCCTGGCCGCTTTGGTGGGTCGCGAACGCGCCGCGGAGATGCTGTTCACCGGCGAGATCATCGACGCTGAGCAAGCCCGCGCCATCGGTCTGGTCAGCCGGGTGGTCGCGCACGAGGACCTGCTGCCCGAGACGCTTAAGATCGCGCACAAGATCGCGGGTAATCCACCGCTGGCGGTGCAGGCGTTAAAAGCGGGGTTGCGGCGGACCACAGAGCCGGACTGGCGCGATGTGGGCCAATGGGCCAGCCAGCAGATCGGCCGCCTGCGCAAGACGGAAGATTCCAAAGAAGGGGTGGCCGCGTTTCTGGAGAAGCGCGCGCCGGTTTACCAAGGGCGCTGAAGCGGCAGCCCGATGCAAGAGTGAGGTCCGAATAGGATGCGAGCAGCGATCATGCGCGACGGCGCAATTGTTGTTGATGAGTTTCCGGAGCCAGTGCCGGAGGCCGGCGAGGTGTTGGTCAAAACCCTGGCCTGCGGCATTTGCGGTAGCGACCTGCACGCCCTGCAGCATGCACACCAATTCAATCAACTCGCGCCCGAGAGCATGCGAATGGACCTCGGTCGCGACGTGGTCATGGGCCATGAGTTCTGTGCCGAGATTCTCGATCATGGTCCCGGGAGTGACAAGTTGCTCCCCGTAGGTACACGGGTCTGTTCCATGCCGGTGATGGTGCGTAGTGGCCAGCCCGCCTCTGTCGGCTATGCTAACGATATCCCCGGTGGTTATGGCGAGCGCATGGTGCTCCACGAGCCGTTGCTGTTGCCCATTGAAAACGGCTTGGCCACGCAACACGCCGCGCTGACCGAGCCGATGGCGGTCGGCTATCATGCGGTCATGAAGGCGCAGCTGCGCGATGGGGAAGTGCCACTGGTGATCGGCTGTGGACCCGTGGGTCTGGCGGTGATCGCGGCTCTGAAACTCGGTGGTTACGGCCCGATCGTGGCCGCCGATTTTTCGTCCCGCCGGCGCGAACTCGCCGTGGCCATGGGGGCGGATGTGGTGATCGATCCCAAGGACCATTCGCCCTATGACAGTTGGGCCGCGGTGGTGCGTGACACCGAGGCCGGACGGCAGGCCGAGGTAAATCCCCTGACCGGTGAGCAGGCCCTCCCGCCAGGTGTATTTTTCGAATGTGTGGGGGTGCCCGGTGTACTCGATCAGATGATGCAAGGGGCGACCGCAGGCTGCCGGTTTGTGGTGGTCGGCGTGTGTATGGAGACTGATCACTTCCAACCGATGACCGCCATCACCAAGGAGCTGAACTTGCAGTTTGTGTTGGCCTATACCCCCGAGGAGTTCGCGCACACCCTGCATGCCATCGCCCAGGGTGAACTCGACGTAGACCCGCTGATCAGTGCCAGCGTCGGTATCGACGGCGTGGCGCAGGCCTTCCGTGATCTGGCTGACCCCGAACAGCACGCCAAGATCCTCGTGGAACCCTGGCGCTGAGCGATCGCTATTCCGCCTGGGCGCGCTGGGACAGGCGTTGGTGCAGATAGGAAAGCCCCAGCAGCGCAAGCCCCAGTCCGAAGAACGAGCCGACCCGGGCCAGACCCTGCAGACCGCTGAGGTCGAGCAGAAAGATCTTGCAGATGACCAGAGCCAGGAGCCCCATACCCACGCGGTAGATGAGTGGTGAGGTGTTGGCTGCTCCGCGCAGCAGTATCAGCACGGCAAGGCCCAACCAGGCGACGGAATAGGTCATGACTTCCCCATCGGTGAACGGTTGATCCAAGCGATAACCGCCGCTCCACAAATGTCGGATCTGGCTCGATACATAGACGAAGATGGACAGACCCGTCGTTGCCGCCCAAATGCTGCGCAACCAGCGCTCGCCAAAGTAGTAGCACAGCGCATAGACAATCACCGGCGCAAAGAAATACAGCAAACCGAGGTTCCATATCGGCGTGCTGTCAACGCCGTCGTTCAACCAGTCCAGGTTGAAAAGGGCGGCGAGCAGAATCATCCCGTAGCTGCCCAAGGCGATGCCTGCGGCGATACGGCTGAAAGCGATATAGAGTCGCGCGGCAAACTCAGAGCGCTGGGCACGCAGGTGATACACCACGCTGATCAGCCCGAACAGAACCACGTATAAACTGATCTCGACCGCTGAGAACTGCTCGCCGAACACATCCCCATCGTTGAGCCAGAAGCGTAACTCGGTCCACAGAAACAACACCCCGAGGTGCAGTGCCGCACCTTCCAGCCAAGTGCGGGTTCGCTCGGGCGTGTGCGTGGGCAGCACCCGCAACGTGAGCAGTGCAAGGGCGGTGCTGCCGCCGTAAGTCCACAGCGTCCAGTGGCTGTCGGTCGGGTAACTCAACAACCACGGATTCAGCGTCAAACGCACGATCAGGACCGTGACCAGAACTTTGATCAGCCAGCTTAGATCGACCTCGAAACTGCGCATCAGGGCCGCGCAGGAGACCAATTGGGTGGCGAGGACCACCGTCAGGGTGTCCGGCGTGAACACGATGGCGGCGGCGCTGGCGATTGCCAGCTGACCGCCGAAGTAGAGCCAGACGTTTAAGGCTTCGAGGCTCGCGCGTCGCGCATAGGCCGATGCCACAGAGATCTGTGTCAGGCCGACTAGCAACGCGATGATCGCCCACGTGTCCGCGTACTGATCGGTCAGCAGGTAGCCGCAGATCAGCAGCAACACGGGTGGGACGCTGACGAAGGTTGCCCACAGGGCTTTAAATCGCAACTGGGCGTAACCGTAGAGTCCCACGCCCACGGTCAGCGCTGCCGTCAACCCCAGGTAGGACAGGAAGGCGGTGGCCCCGTCCGCGGGCAGCCATTGCAGGCTGACCCGGTTGTCATCCCCCTGGCCAAAAGCGCCGAGCCAGGCGGCGATGGTGATCAGGATGAACAGCCACGGCATCACATTGAGATTCTCGCGTCGGACGCTCAGCCACAACACCACCGCATAGAGGGCGCTCGGCGCCAGCCACAGCAGGCTCAGGGTCGGATCCGCCAGGATGCTCAGACCATGGGCAGCGAGGATCAGGCCCGCACCCCAGAACAGACGCACGTCGCGGGCGGGCAGGCCGCTGAAATAGTTACCGACCCGATAGGTTTCCGTTGCCAGCGCGCAGGTTCGGCGCAGCCGCCAATCGAGGTCCGGCAGGATCGCCAGCAGTGCCGTCAGTGCCGCCAGATACAGGCTGCGCAAACCGTCGACATCCTCCGCGCCGAGCGTCAGCAACCACCAGCCGAGCCCCCCGGTGAGTGCACCCCACCACAGCCACGGGCGTTCGACAAACCGCAGTAGCGTGAGCGCCGCCGCACTGATGATCAACGCGTAGAGCAGTGCGATCAGCCCCTCGCCGGAGCCGCTCGCGACCAGCACGGGCACCAGGTATGCACCCAGAAGTCCCAGGGCGGCGAGCAGTGGGCCGTGTAGCAACGCCAGCGCCATGGTGGTCAAGGCGATCAGGGTGAGCAGGACAAAGGCGGTGTTGATGCCGATCATTTCGAACAGGTGCAGCGCGGCCAGCACGGTGGCGAACAGGCTGATGCTGCCGGCGGCTGCCAGGGCGGCAAACACGTTCGCGCCGATCTTGGTGCGTCGGCGCAGATACTCGGCACCGGCCTGCATCGCGAGGCCCGCCAGCGCGCCGAGAGCGATGCGGGCGGTGGGGCCGAGCAGGCCTTGTTCAATGGAATACGCGACCAGGAAAATCCCCGCCAGACCGAGGCTGATCCCGCCCAGCCACACCATCCAGTTGGCGCTGATGTGTTTCAGCAAGGTCGTCAAACGATTCGCACGAGGTGCTTCGTAGACGGGCACATCCTCGCGCTCGGACTCGGTATCAGGCGCCTCCCTGCGACTTGCGGGTAAGGTGGTAGGTCGTTCCATCGGCTGGGTCAACGGCGATGCTGCGGGTGCAGCGGTGGTTTCGGGCGCGGGACTAGGGCTTGCCGGTGCAGCCGATGTTGTCGGCTGCACGGCGGGGTCTGTGCCTGCGCGCAGCGCCTTGACCATCTCGACCAGTTCCTGCTGCTGGCGCTGCAGCAGTTCGACACGGCGCTGCAGTCCGCTCATGCGTGCGAAGGCAACTATGCCTAACACGCTGCCGCCGATCACACCGAGGACCAACAGGATCAAGAGCATTTCCACGTCCGTATAGGTTCAGCCGGCGCGGCGACGCTAGGTGATCCAACCCGGGCCGGCTTTATCGGCCAGCTCCCCGTCGAAGTACAGATCGACTTTGTTGGTATAGAAGCTGGCGTAGCCGCTTACGTTGAGGCATTCGTCATAGGGTGCCATATACGCCCAGATCGCATCTTCCGCAGCAGCATCGGGCGTGTGTACACCCCAGTAGCTGGCGTAGCCCTTAAACGGGCAGTAGGTCTGGGTGTCGCTCGCGCGGATATGGCGCGCATCGACATCTTCTAGCGGCAGGTACCAGACCGGTCGGTGCCGGGTTTCGTGCAAAGTTACGGCGCGTTGGCTCCGGGCGATCTCCGTATCCCCCAGTTTGACCACCAATTCGCGCTCGAGGGGTTCGATCCGGACTTCGTAATCCGGGTGTTTGTTGAATCCGGGTGCGGGGTTGGCCATGGCATCTTCCTTATGTGCGCGGCATTGTGCGATGTGCTGGAACCGGAAGCCACCATCCTCCGTTGTCCGCAACTTTGCAAGCCGCCTGACGTCGCCGGTTAATGTGCATAGGCTTTTTCGGCGGCAGAACGTAGACTTTCAAGCTACACGACACAACCCTGGGCGGCAGCGAGCAAAGGTCGTCCAGGCACAAGGCATCGGAGTTTGCGAAAATAGAGTCGCGGTTATTCGCGAAACAGAAAAGTCGCGGAACCGTAGGTCGTAAAGCAGTAAGTCGCATAACAAGACGTGCAAATGTCCCATAGATCAGGAGGAAGGTGTGGTAGCAGAAGCAAAACAAGTGGGTGAACAACGGTATCGAGAGTCCTATGGCCGCTATCTGGAGGACTTTGCGATCGGCGATGTGTATGAGCATCGTCCCGGCCGCAGCATCACCGAATCGGACAACACGTGGTTCACGCTCTTGACCATGAATCAGCACCCGCTGCACTTCGACAAGGCCTACGGCGAGAAGACGGAATTCGGACAGGTCCTGGTCAACTCCTGCCTGACGATTTCGGTGGTGACCGGCATGTCGGTATCGGATGTTTCCCAGAAGACCATCGCCAATCTGGGTTGGGATAAGGTGCGCCTGACCGGACCGGTTTTTATCGGCGATACCCTTTATGCTGAGTCGACGGTATTGAGCATACGGGAATCTAATTCGCGGCCGAACCAAGGCATCGTCACCGTGGAGACGGTCGGGAAAAAACAGGACGGCAGCCAGGTCATCAGTTTTGAGCGCTCGATGTTGATCCCCAAGCGCGGGCATGCCGTCGATGACGCGCTGGATTACTAGTTTGCGTTCGCTGACATGTTTTAACCGCACGGGTAGCTTAGCATGAATCATGACCAACCCATCCTGGACACGGTAGACAAGTTCCTCGAGCGCGATGTTCGCCCATCTGCGAAGGCGCTAGAGCTGGCCGACGAATATCCCCACGAGATCGTCGAGAAGATGAAGGCGCTCGGTTTGTTCGGTGCCACCATCTCAGAGCGCTACGGTGGCCTCGGGCTGTCCGCCTCGACCTACGCCGCTATCGTGGAGCGGGTGTCGGCGGTGTGGATGTCGGTATCGGGCATTTTCAATTCGCACCTCATTATGTGCGCAGCCCTGGAGCGTTTTGGCGACGATGCGCTCAAAGAACAATACCTCCCGCGCATGGCCACCGGCGAGTTGCGCGGCGGTATCGCCTTGACCGAACCGGACTGCGGTACCGATCTGCAGGCCATCCGCACCAAGGCGGTGTTGGACGGCGACAGCTACCTGATCAATGGGACCAAGCAGTGGATCACCAACTCGGTGCAGGGCAACGTCCTCGCGGTCCTGGTCAAGACCGATATCGAGATCGAACCGCGCCACAAAGGTATGAGCTTGCTATTGGTCGAAAAATCCATGGGCTATCGCGCCTATAAGCTCAGCAAGCTCGGCTATAAAGGCGTCGATACGGGCGAGGTGGTGTTGGAAAACGTGCGCGTTCCGGCGGCTAATCTGATCGGCGATGCCGAGGGCAGGGGGCTGCAACAGATTCTCTCTGGCCTGGCGCTCGGTCGCATCAACGTCGCCGCGCGCGGGGTCGGCGTGGCCAAAGCGGCGCTCGATGCGAGCGTCAACTACGCCCAGGTGCGAGAAACTTTCGGACAGCCCATCGGCCAGCACCAGGCGATCCAGATCAAGTTGGCCGACATGGCCACACGGGTGGAAGCGGCGCGCTTGCTCACAGAGCGTGCAGCGCAGGTCTACGACCGCGGGGACCGGTGTGACATGGAGGCGGGGATGGCCAAGCTGTTTGCCACCGAGGCTGCGATGGAGAACGCCAACGAAGCGCTGCGCATCCATGGCGCATATGGCTACAGCCCGGAGAACGAGGTCGAGCGCTACTATCGCGACGCGCCGCTGCTGGTGGTGGGGGAGGGTACCAACGAGCTGCAGCGCATCATCATCGCCCGTCAGTTGCTGCAGCAGTATCCGGCCTGAGGGTGTGACGTAAACGAATGGGGTAGGGAGGATCACCATGCGTAGGATCGTGCTGAAGCGCACGTGGCCTGGTCGGCGAACGGTACGCTTAGTGTTCTTTCTGTCCGCTCTGGTGGCAGCGATACAAACCGTGGGTGCTTCTGTTACAACCGAAGATCCTCTGTTTCCGTCGGCGCACAACGCCACTCCGCTCGAGTTGGACCTTACTCTGCCCCTGCGGCAGTTGCTGCGGACGAAAGAAGACGAAAGCGAAGAAGTGGTTGGTGAACTGACCCTGCGCGGGGTCAGTGCGATGCTGATATCCGAAGGGCGCACGAATTTTACCGTCCGCGTGGCACCGCGCGGCAAGTCGCGGCGGCGCGAATGCCGATTTTTTCCGCTGTGGCTCAACTTCAAGAAGTCGCAGACCCCGGATTCCCTGTTCGCCGGGCAGAACAAGATCAAGCTGGTAACGCACTGCAGCGATAAGATGGAGCCGAGGGGATATCTGGCCGCCGAGATGTTGGTCTACCGCCTCTACAACCTCTTAAACCCTGCCAGCTTTCGCGTGCGCGCGGTCAACATCAATTATGTCGACAGCGCCAACAACAAGTCCCAGCGCCACGGTGGGTTCTTGATCGAGCACAAGAAGCGCCTCGGCAAGCGGCTGGGCGTGATCGAGTCAGAAGCCACCCGGTTTCGCACCCGCGAAACTGTAACGCCCGATGCGACCCTCGTGTCGCTGTTCGAGTTGATGATCGGGAACACCGATTTTTCTTTGCTGCGGGGGCCTACGGCGGACGAGTGCTGTCACAACATCGTACCCTTTGTCACCGCCGATGGTGTTCTACTGCCCATTCCCTACGACTTCGACGCGACCGGCCTGGTCAATCCTCCCTATGCTTACCCAGCACAAGTGCTGCGCATCAAGAAGGTCACCCAGCGCCTCTATCGTGGCTATTGCGCACAGAACGAGTTACTGGAGGCGCAGCGCGCGCGTTTGCTCGGCGCCGAGGCCGAACTCATGGCGCTGGTCGAACGTTTCGATGATCTGCCGGGTTTACGTCGGGATAAGGTGCGCAGTTACCTGGAGAGGTTTTTCGTCGATCTGGCGAGCGACAAGTATGTCCAACAGCGCATCGTCAAACGCTGCCGCCAGTAGCCGCTCCCGTTCAAGTTGCGGCTTTCAGCCAGTCCCCCACAAGCTGGGCCACGCGGGGGTGGATCAGATACCCGGATGCGTGGTGCGGATTGGACTTCTCGAACCGCAGCGCCAGGTTATAGATCGTAAAGTCCTCGATGTGCGCGACCCGCTTGTCGTCGAGCAGCACCTTGTAGTCGTCGGCCACCGATTTGTCATGACACACATAGTCATCTTCGGCGGCGACGTTGTACCAATGGGTTAGGCCTGCCGGGGTGACACTACTCCGCGCGGACAGACTCGACTTCACGACGTTGCTGGCCAGAGGCGCACCCATCGTCAGCAGGCTTACCTCACAAGCGGGACCTTGTTGCGCGGAGCAAAGCGCCTCAAAGGCCAACACCGCACCCATGCAGTGGCTGACGATGAGTAGCGGCGCCTGCTGTTGCAGATGCGGCGTGAGCCACGCCTCAAGCGAAGCGCGCAGCGAGCCGGCGAAAGTCTCGTCTTCCAGGTAACGCATCAGGTCCGGTACCCGTCGACGCAGAAATGTTTTGCCGAGCCCCAGCGCGGAACTCACATCGGCAACAAATTCGCCGACGGGCGTTTTGCCGGGCAGTTCGTCATAGTAGCGGCGCCGAAATTCCCTCGCCTTGCGTCGACTCTTGAGGTCGGCGAGGCAGGCATGTCGATCATCGAGATCCAAGGCTGCTTGTGCAGGCTCGGCGGGTGTCGAGTGATCGGCGTAGTAGAACAGGCTGGTGTTTACGTCGGCGAGGCGCTTGGCGTGCTTCGTATCGCGCTCGAGGCCGGCGCTCAGTGCGTCGAACCAGAGCGCTTCGAGCTCGACCGCCGCGGGCTTGGCGCCGGCACCGTGCAGCATGAGGATCGTCGGTCTGCTCATGGCGCTATGCCAAACTCGGTGATCTCATAGCGCTGCAAACGGCCACGGCGTTTGCCTTCGTCGGCGATAAAAATCGCGTCGTCCCGCAGCGCGATACCCTCGGCCTGGGGGTGGTCCTGTTTGTCGAGCTTGCCCCGGCCGATGGGTTGGCCGCGGTCTGAAATGTGCACCCAGCGGCGCTCTTTAGCCGCGATGATCAGGAAGCTGCCATCGGCCAGTACGGTCACACCGGACGGGTGGAGCTTCTTGTCGTCATTGACTTCCGCCAGAGCGACCACCACGTCCGCCTGGGGCATTGGCCCTTCCCCCGGTGACCAGGCGAACAGGGAGAGGTGCGCTTCGTAACGCGCCTGACGTGGCGTCTTGCACGCAAAATACAGATACCTCGCCTGAAGATGGTAGCTCAGGCCTTCGATCTCGCAGCGCGCCCCAAACCCGGTATCCTCAATCAGCGGTTCGGACGCTTCATCCAGTCGCAAAGTGTAGAGGCGGCCGTCGCTATTGGTGAGCCACAGCACGTTACCGTGGGTGGCAATGCCCTCGAAGTCATCCCACACCACAGGGTTGCCGACCTGTGCGACCAGGTCGCTGGTGCCGGTCTCGGGATGCAATGCGAATATGTGGCCGACTTCGTCCGCCACCGCATAGAGGCGTCCATCCGGGCGCAGCGCCAGACCCGAGACCTCCCGCAGCGCCTCGGGGAGCCGGAAGGCAGTGGGCGGTTCGGCGGCATCGCCTCGCGACGAGGCTTGGTGGGTCTGGGAGTTGGAATCGCTCGGCGTGCAGGCCATCAGACCGAGGCAAAGGAGAAGCGTGCACAGTATCCGCAGCGATGCGGCGGCGGACTTACAAATCCTGATCGTCACGTCCGCGGCCCGTGAGAAACGAAAAGAACGGCGTGGTGAGATCCGCCCCGTAGTCCGTGCGCCACAGCACGAGGTTCAGATACACGAACCCGAGGGTGACGACAAAGGACACTTCCAACGCGCTGACACCCGCGCCCAGGCCCACCGCGATGGCGAGGAATATGTACAACGCGTGTGCGGGTTCTTCGAGGGAGAAGCGGAAGCGCACCGCGGCCACGACGCCGGCGAGAGAGAATGCGAGTGGCAGGCTGTACTGCACAATCGTCGCAATCGCCGCCACGATCACCGGCAGCACGACAATCGTCTGGGCAAAAGAACGATCCACCTGCTTGCTGCTAGTGGTGATGAAGTAGACCCAGGAGACCGGCAGCATCAGCGCGATGGAGCCTGCGATGGCGAACGCTAGCTTTACCGAGTCGAAGTTGACCACCAGCGACTGGGCAGCAAACGAAGTGACGATCTCCATATCCTCGCTGCGGCTGGCCAGATCCGCCAGGCCACCAAACGGCAGAAATTTATCCGCTTCGGGAAAAAAATAGCGCACGCCGACCACGGTCAGCACGAGCGCGATGAAATAGCTGGTCAGCGCGAACAGCGTGTTGGCTATCGGTGTGGACTTACGCATCCAGGCTGCCCGAGAACTCCCCTAGAGAAGTTATGCAGCGTAACTGATCTGCGCGGCGCGTGTAAGCGTTTGTTGGAAATCGGCGGTTTGGGCAGGATCCAGCGTCTGTTCGATCAAAGCGGCGGTGTAGGGCTGGCAGGTGCCGCAGCCGGTGCCGGCCCCCAGGGTGTGAGCAATGTCGTCCACGCTGCGGGCGCCGTCGTGCACAGCTTCGACAATGGCGGTATCGGTAACGGCATGGCAGAGACAGACGTACATAGGCAAATAAAGTGACCCGGACAGCTTCATTCTAAATAAAAATCATTCTTGGTCGCAATAGCTTTTACGTATCGATTTTTGCTGCCCTTTGCGAATAATTATCGTTATAAATCAATAACTTAGATGATATTTTCCTTGTTTTTGCAGACCGCTGTGGCATCATGCGTGGCATTCACTATTCACCTTTTTGTGGACACAAGGAACATCATCGTGAAGACCCTGGACCCCGGCGTGATCCGGCATCTCAATATCATCCTCAAGAACGAGCTTACAGCCATCAATCAGTATTTCCTGCACGCCAAGATGTTGCAGGATTGGGGCCTTAAAAAGCTTGGGGACTACGAGCACCACGAGTCGATCGACGAGATGAAACACGCGGATGCTCTAATCGAGCGGATTCTGTTTCTGGACGGTCTGCCCAACCTGCAGGAATTGGGCAAGCTGATGATCGGTCAGGATGTCAAAGAAATTCTTGAATGTGACCTGTCGCTGGAAATGGCGGCCACGCCCGACCTGCGGGATGCGATCGCGTTCTGCGAGTCGGTCAGCGATTACGGCTCACGGCAGCTGCTGCGCGACATCCTCGACTCCGAAGAAGAGCACGTCGCCTTCCTCGAGACCCAGCTCGGGCTTATTGATAAAACCGGTGTAGAGATTTACATTCAGTCGCAAATGGGTACTTAGGACTGATGTGAAGCTGCGAACCCGAGGCGATACATTGCGGCTGCGGCTGACGCGCACAGAAGTGGCGGCGCTCGAGGGCGGCGCCACCATTGCTGAATGCACCCGCTTTCCGGATGGCAATTCTCTGCGCTATGCGCTGGTACCCGGGTCCCGCCGGCACGCTGAATTAGCAGCGGGCGAGGGTGGATTGGAGATTCTAATCCATGTCCCGCACGCCGAGGCCCAGGCCTGGGCCGGATCCGACGAAGTGGGGTTCAGCGGCCGCGAGCCCTTCACTGTGGGACCCTTGCAGGTGCTGATCGAAAAAGACTTCACCTGCATCACCCCGCGCGAGGGTGAAGAGGAAACCGACACCTATCCCAATCCAAACGCGGTCGATGCCTGAAAAATCCAGCGTTCTTGCAGGCCACTTAAACCCGCTCCGCATGGCATGTGCAACGCTCAGCGGTTACGCAACTCATCCAGTGTATTGATGTTGCGAAACGGCGCGGGATCATCAAACGTCACCCGCTGCGCATCCAGCTCACGCAGACACAGATACACCTCGTGGCGCCCCGCGGCGATGAATTGTTCGATCCCCTCGCGCGAACTCTGTGGCAATAGCACATGCAGATGTTGCTGCCGCTGACCGTCGTAGCTCACCATCGGGCTGCCCGTGCGCTGTCCTGCTGCATACATGGTGTGCCACCAGGATGGTTCGATAAACGGCGTGTCTCCTGGGCAGACCAGCAGCCACTGCGTGGTGCACTGTTTAAGCGCAGCGAGGATGCCGACCAGCGGACCTTGCGCCTTCGGGTGGCGGCCCAGCACGGTCGCGTCGGTGACCACCTCGCCATAGGTGGCATAGGTGGCCAGATTTCGGTTGGCGCTGATCAGCACCCGAGTTGACGGCAGCGCGCGGCGAACGCGGCTGACCATCGCTTCGCCGTCTAATGGTTGCAGTGGTTTATCCACGCCGCCCATGCGCGTGGCGGCGCCGCCGCAGAGCAACACAACGGTCAGATCTTCGGGTGGGTCCTGCATGTGGGTGGTTTTTCCGAATCGGCGCGCCACGCAAGGGTAGCATCGCGGCACCGCCCGTGCGATGGTCCAACGTTGGCTGACCAGCTACGTGCGCGAGATGTTGCATAGAGGGCTGTGAAGCTAAGATCGTGATCGCAAAACCAGTGGAATGGACGATGCATATATTGATGATGGCGATCCTGGGCGTGTTGCTGGCGGGCTGTGCGGCCACAGGTCCGGTCCGGGAGGCACAGACCCAACGACCGCAGCAGGATGTCGCTCGGGATGCGGGCCGCAAACCCTTTGCGGTGCTGGATTTCCTCGGGGTTGCGAGCGGGATGACCACGCTTGATCTCATCGCCTCGGGCGGTTACTACAGCGAAGTCCTTGCCCAGCGTGTGGGTCCACAGGGCCGGGTCTATGCCCAGAACCCCGCGGTGGCGCTGCGCTTCTATAGCGGGCGCAACGATCGTGCCCTGCAAGCGCGCCTGGCTGGTGCGCGTCTACCCAATGTACGCCGCCTGGATCGGGAGTTTGACGACCTGGGTTTGCGCGCTGGCAGCGTGCATGTGGCGCTCACGGCTCTGAACTTTCATGACGTCTACAACACCAGTCCGGCGGCGGCAGCAGCGATTCTGCAGAGCGTCAAAAGTGTGCTCAAACCTGGTGGGGTGCTCGGCATCATCGACCATGTGGGCGCCGTGGACGCAGACAACAAGGCGCTGCACCGAATCGATCCGCAGCTGGTGATCGATGCCGCGCAAACGGCGGGATTTAAAGTCGAGCGCAGCGATCTGCTGGCCAACCCGGCGGATGATCACACCCAGGCGGCCTTTGCGCCGAGCCTGCGTGGCCAGACCGACCGTTTTGTTCTGAAACTGACCCGCCCCTGATCTAAGGAGCCTCTGAATAAGTTTCGTTTGCTCAGCGTTCTGCACGGGTTTCGTGCCTTGCCAGCACACGCGCCTCTCGCTCTGAGCTTTCGAAACTTATTCAGAGGCTCCCTAAGCCTTGGAAACGGCGCGCTCGCTAGAGCCCGCCGAGATGCGGCGCGATGCTGGCCGTAGCGGCCGCCACACCGGACGCCGGCAACTCGGCTCCCATGTGCCGCAACGTGGCTTCGACCGTGGCTAGGGTGCCGAGCAGCATCGGTGGATTCAGATGCCCCATATGACCGATGCGGAACGCGGGCTGTCCCAGATCTCCTACGCTGACCCCCAACACCAGACCCGCCTGATGTTCGGCGATACCGCGCAGGGCTTCTGCATCCAGCGTACCGGTTCGGATGGTGGTCACGGCGTTGGAGCGCGCGCTGGGATCGGGCATGGCAAAATCGAGTTGTCCGCCCTCGGACCAGGCGCTCACCGCGGCGCGCACCGCGTCGGCCAGCACCTCGTGACGCCACCAGACGTTCTGCAGGCCTTCTTCGGCCAGCATATCCAGCGCTTCGCGCAGGGCGTAGATGTGTTGGATGGGCGGCGTGCCGCAATAGCGCAGGTAGTGACCATTCGCGCCATCCCTCGGCCCCCAGTCCCAATAGCCGGTGCGTAGATCAGCTTGTTCGTAGGCTTGTTTTGCCCGGGCACCGGCCCACACGAAGCTCAAGCCTGGGGGTACCATCAGGCCTTTTTGCGAACCGGCGACGGTCACATCCACCCCCCAGGCGTCCATCTCGTAGCGCTCGCAGGCGAGGGAGGCGATGCAGTCCACCATCAACAGGGCGGGGTGTCCCGCGGCGTCGATCGCCCGGCGCAATGCCGCGATGTCGTTGCGTACCGAGGTGGCGGTGTCCACCTGGACCACCAGGATTGCCTTGATGGTGTGACCCGCGTCCTCGCGCAAACTCGATTCCAACGAGGCGGCGGAGACGGCGCTGTCCGCGCGGCCGGGCAGTACCTCGATATCGAGTCCTAACGTGCGCCCCATCTCCCCCCAGGTTACTGCGAAGAAGCCTGATTCCAGCACCAGTACCCGGTCTCCCCGCGACAGCGTATTGGTCAACGCCATCTCCCAGGCACCGTGACCGTTGGCCACGGCGATGTAGGCGTCCGCCGTGGTGCAGGCGATGGCCGGCAGATCTTCGATGACGCTCATCGAGGTGTCGATCAGCTCACCTTCGTAGATATTGGGCATCGGACGGTGCATGGCCGCCAGAATCCGATCCGGCATCACCGACGGTCCTGGTATGGCGACCATTTCGCGGCCGTGGCGTAAGGAACGGGACACTAGTTACCTCTTTTCGCTATCGGCATGGGGTGCCGGGTCTGTTGCGAGACGGCTTGCGGTGCGAGGGATTTGAACATCGCGCAACCGGGCCGTTTTGCAGGTCGCCAACATACACCCATGCCCCGATGTGCTCCAGCACTGTTTCCGATCGCGGCCACGGGTCAGCTTGTCAACTGTTCTCGGCGTCGGGCTTCTGCTTAAATCGAAGCTGGGGCGATAGCGGGAGACAAGGTGTACGACATCATCATCGTTGGCGCGGGCAGTGCGGGTTGCGTCATCGCCAATCGCGTGAGCGAGAATCCGGCTTGGCGGGTAGCCCTCGTGGAGGCGGGACCGGACTATGCCGATCTGCAGGAACTGCCCGATGATCTCGTCAACAGCCACAACAATTCTTATCGCGATCACGATTGGGGTTTTGCCTACGAACCCACAGCGGACCGGCAGGACAGATTCCCCCGCGGTCGGGTCACCGGTGGTTCGAGCGCGGTAAATACCACCATCGCTTTGCGCGGGATGCCTGAAGATTATGACGAGTGGGCGGATCTGGGGAATCCGGGCTGGGGTTGGACGGATGTATTGCCCGCGTTCAAACGCCTGGAGCGCGACCTCGACTTTCCCGATGCGGACTATCACGGCGATGCCGGTCCTATCACGATCCGTCGCTATCCCGATGAGGAACAACTGCCACAGCATCAGGCCTTTCTGGAAACCGCCCGAGACTTGGGCTATCCGGACTGCCCGGACGCCAATGATCCGCAGAGTTGGGGCGCCGGGCCACAACCGATGAACAAACTCGGGCGGCTGCGGGTCAGCGCGGCGATTGGTTATCTGTCGCCCGCGCGGGCACGCCCGAATCTCTCGATCCTCCCGCAACAATTGGCCCAACGGCTGGTGTTTGAGGGGCGTCGTTGTGTCGGTGTGGAACTTATCGATACTGCTGGCGGGGTGCAAGAACTGCGCGGACGTCTGGTGGTGGTTTGCGCCGGCGCGCTGATGAGCCCGCCTTTGTTAGCCCGCTCGGGTCTTGCGGATAAGTCGTTGTGTGATCACCTCGGTGTGGCGCAGGTGGCAGACCTGCCAGGGGTGGGTCAGAACCTCTCCGATCACCCGGCGCTCGCGGTGGTCTGCGAGGTAAAAGAAGGGGTTCCCATCGACTTTTCAGCGCCGATCATACAGACCATCCTGCGCTACACCTGTGAGGGTTCGGATAAGCGCAATGACTTGCAGATCGAGCAGTTGTCCTTCAGCGGACGGCCCGACGGGGTGCCTCGATTCGCCATCGCGCCGGTGGTGGAGTATCAATATGGGCGGGGAGAGCTGCGGATCACCTCGGCCGATCCACATGCCGCACCCATGGCCTGTATGCGTTTCTGCGAAGACCCTCGCGATGCCGAGCGGCTGGCGTTGTGTATGCGCGATACGTTGCGCTTTACCCAAACCGGTGTGCTGGGGGACATGATCAGCGCGGTGAGCTTCCCCGATCCTGGCCGAGGCCAGGCGCAGGAGGACCTGGAACACCTGTGTCGCCGGTTTGCCGGTTCGGGCTACCACCCGAGCGGCACCGCAAAGATGGGACCGGCCACGGACCCCATGGCGGTGGTCGATCATCTCGGCCGCGCCCACGGTGTCGAACATCTCGTGGTCGCGGACGCGTCGATTATGCCCTTTGTGCCCCGCGCCAATACCAATCTCACCTGTCTGATGATCGGCGAAAAGATCGGTGGGCATATCCGCCGCCATGGCGCCGAGTTCGGCCTCTGATCTACCAAACCCTCAAATATGGGACTTTGTCATGCATGACCTGGTGATACGCAACGTACAGATCCTCGACGGCTCCGGGGCCGATCCGTCACCGGGCGAACTGGCGGTGGATGGCGAATACATCGCGGCGCTCGCCGGTGGTAACGCTGCGGGATCGGTGGGCCCCGGGCGGGTGGAGATCGATGGCGGCGGAGCGATGCTCAGCCCCGGATTTATCGACACCCACGCCCACGACGATGGCGCCTTCTTCAAGCATCCCGGTATGGCGTTCAAGCTGGCTCAGGGCGTGACCAGTGTGGTGAGCGGTAACTGCGGCTTCAGCGCCATCCCTGCCGACCCCACCCGCGATTCGGTCGCGGCCTCGGGTGGGATCCTCGCGGGTCTGGAAGGCGAG
Source organism: Pseudomonadota bacterium (assembly GCA_039028775.1). Classification (GTDB taxonomy): domain Bacteria; phylum Pseudomonadota; class Gammaproteobacteria; order Pseudomonadales; family Azotimanducaceae; genus UBA4421. Next base: position 19,433 of record JBCCHL010000022.1, read on the forward strand.
TTCACCGACCTGGAAGGCTATTTTGCGGCGGCGCTACAGCGCGGCCCGGCGATCAACAACATGATGCTGGTGGGACACAACACCGTGCGCACGCTGGTCATGGGCGATGCGAAGCGCGCCCCGAACCCGCTCGAGCTGACCCAGATGCAGGATCACGTCAGCCACGCTCTCGAACAGGGTGCGTGCGGCTTCTCGTCCGGCCTGATCTATCGTCCGGGGCGTTATAGCCAGACCGAGGAGGTGACCGCGCTCGCGGCGATGGCCCAGCCGCATGACGCGCTCTACACCACCCACATGCGCAACGAAGGGGATCGCTTACTGGATGCGGTCGATGAGAGCCTTCTCATCGCCCGGGAAGGGGGTGTGCACTTGCACATCTCTCATCACAAGTCGGCGGGACGTCGTAATTGGGGCAAGATCTCTCAGTCGCTGGCCAGGGTGGATGCGGCCCGACAAGCTGGCCAACGGGTCACCCTGGATGTCTATCCCTATACCGCGGGCAGTGGGCGCATGATCGAGTACTTCAATCTGGACAACGTCAACGTGGAGCTGGCCGAGAACATCCGCATCGCCAGCTGTCCCGCATTTCGCGAATACGAAGGCCGCATGATGGTCGATATCGCCGAGTCCATGGCCCTGCCCATCGATCAGGCGGTGGTCAAATTGCTCACGGCACCGAAAGGCGATCGCACGATCTGTATCCAGTTCATCATCGACGAAGCCGACATCGAGACCAATCTCGCCCATACCGACATGATGGTCGGCTCCGACGGCATCCCCGATCTGCGCGGGCGACCCCATCCCCGTCTATTCGGTACATTTCCGCGCATCCTGGCGAAATACGTGCGCGAACGTAATGTACTGACCTTGCCGGAAGCGGTGCGGCGCATGACCAGCGTCGCGGCGCAGACCTTTGGCATGCAGCATCGTGGCCTCCTACGCGAGGGTTATAAGGCGGACTTGGTGTTGTTTGATCCGCAAACCGTGCAGGACGAGGCCTCCTATGACGATCCGAAACAGGAGCCGAGCGGTATCGAGGCGGTGGTGGTGAACGGGGAAATCGCCTACCAGAACGGTCAACACAGCGGGGTGGGTAGCGGCCAGATGTTGCGCTACCGTCGCGATGCTTTTGGCAATTAGTCCTAGGCTGCTTCACAATAGACTGTTGAGTCATACGCTTTAAGGGGAAATAACTTGAGCTTTCTTGCCCAGGAGCGACACGGTCATGTGTTGCTGTTAACCATGTCCAGTCCCGACACCCGCAACGCCCTGACCACGGATGATCAGTTCGCTGAGTTCGAAGCGGTCTGCGCGGACATCAACAACGACATGTCGGTGCGCTGCGTCGTGCTCACCGGCGAGGGTTCCGCCTTCTGCGCGGGTGGTAACGTCAAGGACATGCGTGACCGTACCGGGCTCTTTTCCGGCGATCCGTTCGACCAGGCGGATGCCTATCGCAAAGGCATCCAGCGTATCCCGCGGGCAATTTTTGCGCTCAACGTGCCGATCATCGCCGCGGTGAATGGACCGGCGGTGGGTGCGGGGTGCGATCTCGCCACCATGTGTGATATCCGCATCGGATCGGAAAAAGCCATGTTTGCCGAGAGTTTTGTCAAGCTCGGGATCATCCCGGGTGATGGTGGGGCCTGGTTCCTGCCGCGTGCAGTGGGTTATTCCAACGCCTGCCTGATGGCCTTCAGCGGTGAACCGGTTCGCGCCGAGGCGGCGTTGCAGATGGGCCTGGTATCCGAGGTTGTGGCGCCGGAAGATCTTGTCGGGCGCGCGCTCGAACATGCCCAATCCATCGCGGCCAACCCGCCGCATGCCGTGCGGCTGACCAAGCAGTTGATGCGCGGCAGCGAGCAATCCAGCCTGGATGAACTGCTGGACAAGTCCGCCGCCTTCCAGGCAGTGTGTCACGCAGAGCCGGACCACCGTGAAGCGGTAGCCGCGTTCTTTGACAAGCGCGCGGGCCAATACCGCGAGAGTTGAAATTTTTTACCGACCGTACCGTGCGGTCGATTCTATATTGGGTACGCAAGCCTGAGCACACAGGCTGAGCGTTGAGAAACACTGAAGCACACAGAACGCTGAAGCACACAGAACGCTGAAGTAGACAGAACGAAGAGAGGAGAGAGTTATGCAGAGAATTTTGATCGGTGCGTTGTTGCTGGCCCTGAGCGTCAGCGTTGCAGCCCGCACCCTGCCCACCGCCAAGGCGGAACGCGAAGGCATGTCGAGCGAGCGGCTCGAACACATCACCCAGATGTCCCAACGCTATGTTGACGAGGGTGCGTTTGCCGGCGTGATCACAATGGTGGCGCGCAACGGCAAAGTGGTCCACTTCGAAGCCGTGGGCAATCGTGGCGCTGCAGACGATCGGATGTTGCGCAAAGACGATCTTTTCCGCATCTACTCGATGACCAAACCCATTACCGCGGTGGCCGCCATGCAGCTCTATGAGCAGGGCAAGTTCCATCTGAACGATCCGGTCTCCAAGTTCATTCCGGAATTCAAAGAGCTCAAAGTCCTCCAGGCCGATGGGGGTCTGCAGCCCGCGCAGGAGACGATGACCATGCATCACCTCCTGACCCATACGGCCGGTTTCTCTTACGGCTTTAATCCCAAAGGCGATCCAGTCGATCAGTACTATGCCGACGCCAAGATGTGGGAGGCCAAAGACCTGGATGAGTGGGCTGCCAAGATCGCCGAGCTACCGCTCAAGTTTGAACCGGGTGCGCAGTGGCACTACTCGATCGCCGTCGATGTCACCGGCCTGGTGGTACAGCGCATCTCGGGACAGTCGTTTGATGAGTATCTCGAAGAACACATCTTCGAACCGCTGGATATGGACGATACGTTCTTCAGCGTGCCGAAAGACAAACTCAGCCGTTTTCTACCCAATCACTATATCGACCCCAAAACCGGTGAACTGACACAGATCCCGACGGGCGGCGAAGGCGCTATGCAGAACTATCAGAACGTCACCCTGTTCTCCGGTGGCGGTGGTCTGGTGTCCACGACCGAAGACTATATGAAGTTTGCCGAAGCGGTGCGCAACGGCGGTGAACTCAATGGCGTGCGTATCCTCGGGCCGAAAACCGTGCAGTACATGGCCAAGAACCATCTGCCCGCCAGCATATCTTCTGGCGGTACCGGGGAGCGTCCGACCCTCGGTGGTGAGTTGCAGGGCTTCGGCTTTGGGCTGGGTTTCGGCATCGTCACCGATCCTGTCGCGCACGCGGTCATGACCAGCCCGGGAGAATTTTTTTGGGGGGGTGCGGCCGGTACCGTGTTCTGGATCGACCCGGTCGAAGACCTCGTAGTCGTGGGTATGATCCAGTTGATGGGCTCACCTTACAAGCTGCGCGAAGACTTGAAGGTGGCGACCTATCAGTCGCTGACCGAGAGCAAAGAGTAGATAGCTCAGGTCGCGCTGGAGACTTGGTTCGGTGAGAACCAAGTCTCTGGTGACAAGTTCGCCTAAGCGGCAGCGGTGAGGCCGAGTCTTCGGCCGGCGTCCTCCCTTGCGCCGTCGACAGATTTATCGCGGGCCTTGGCCGTCGTCGATCTTGATAAAAGTCCCGGTCACCGCTTCTGAGGCCGGTGAGACGAAGTACAGTAGTGTGCTGTCCATCTGCGCCGGGTTGCAGATGCGCTTGCGCGGAAAGTGCTGCGCGATATCACCCATACGTTCCAGCATGCCGTCCATCATCTCGGACTCGAATGCCCCTGGTGCAATCGCGTTAACGTTGATGTTATATCGCGCCCATTCCACCGCCAGCGCCTCGGTCATACGTACGATGGCGGACTTGGTGATCGAGTAGAGGGCCGCGCCGTTGCCGCCGTAGTTGAAACCGCCCACGGAGGAGATGTTGACCATGCGTCCCGGCTGCTCCGCCGCGATCAAGCGCCGGGCGATCTCGCAGGACAGCACGTAGGGCCCGCGCAGGTTGGTATCAAACACATCGTTGATCAGATCGTTGCTCATCTTGTGTGCCCGCTGGGCATCGGGGATACCCGCGTTGTTGACCAGGATGGTGATTGTGCCGAGCGCTGCTTCGGCCTGTTCGACGCAGGCCATGATCGAGTCGTTGTCGCGCATGTCGAGTGCGATCGGTTCCGCGGTGCCGCCCGCGGCACGTATCTCCTGTGCCAACTCTTCCAGGCGTTCCACGCGGCGACCGGTGATCGCGACCTTGGCGCCACAGGCGGCCAGGACCTGGGCGAAGCGTTTGCCCAGGCCGGAGGTGGTGCCGGTGATCAGCGCGACCTGGCCGGTAAGGTCATTGGATACGTTTGGTAAGGCAAATTCGGACATAGCTCCCCCGCAGGTGTTGATAACGCGTCTAGTGTACCAGTAAGCTCGAAGCCACACGCATTTCGTATGTCGGCCCAGGTCGGGGTTCGGGTTGCATCGCACGAAGGCTGCGCGGATCTCTACGGGAGGACGCTGAATTTGTTGAGCCAACAGCAGATCGATGACTACTTTACTCAGGGCTATCTGGTGCTGCGGGAGCTGATCGACGCTGCCTTTTTGGAGCGCCTGGACGCGCGCTTTCTGGAATATGTGGAAGGGCGCCGCGCGCTGCCCGAGGCGATGAAAATAATGCAGGATGTGATGGTCGTGAAGCAGGCGGTCGCCGCACCGACACCAGTGCACGCGGTAAACAAGCTGTTGTGCCTGGAAAACGATGAGGTCCTGTTCGACTTTGCGCGCCACCCGGACCTGGTTGCAGCGGTTCGCTCACTTCTCGGCGACGAGCTCTACAGTCTCTCCTCCAACGTGTTTAACAAACCGCCGGGTGTGGATGGACGTCACCCGATGCACCAGGACCTGCGCTACTTTCGTCTCGCCCCGGCTGATCGCATCGTCGGGGTGTGGACCGCCATGTTGCCGGCCCGGCGGGAGACGGGATGTCTGGCGGTGCTGCCCGGTTCGCACCGGTTGGGCCTGCTCGAACATCGGTTACCCGATTGGGAGTACGTCAACCACGGTTTCTACGCGCTACCCGATGTCGACCGCAGCGCTCGGGTACATGTTGAGCTGGAGCCGGGGGATACGTTGTTGTTTCACCCATTGCTCATCCATGGCTCCGGGCACAATCGCAGCGGCGCTTTCCGACGCGCTATCTCCATCCACTACGCCGCGGGAGATTGCGAATCGGCCAAGCCTGGCTGGCGCACCCGGGGCTTGACCCGCCGCGTCGCCTGAGGTGGCACGTGACGGGTCACGTTGGGTCATGCGCCTGCCTTAGGCGCTCTGGACCTCGCGTAGAGCCGCACGCCGAGTCCCGGGGATCAAGGCCGGGGTGGTGGCCTTATACGCCGCATACTCCGGCAGAATCTTTTCGAGATCCCGCTCTTCGAGCGGGATAGCGAAGATGATGTAAAGCGTCATCAACAGTGCAAACAACAGATGCGCCGCGCTCATCACCGGTGCGGCCCAGACCACCAGCAACCAGCCCACGTAGATCGGGTGGCGGACGAACCTGTACAACAAAGGGGTGGCGAACGGTACGTGGGTGTAGGCTTTGCCGCGCAGGTTCAGCCACGCCTGGCGCAGGCCAAACAGATCGAAGTGGTTGAGCATAAAGGTTGCGGCGACCAGGATCATCCAGCCGATGGCATAGATGCCGTAGATTGCCAGTGTCGCGGGACCGCTGCTGCTCCAGACCATCCCACCCAGCGGCTGCCAGGCATACATCATGACAAACATCGCCACGCTCGAGGCGAGTATATAGGTGGCCCGCTCCGCAGCCGGTGCGATCAGGCGGGTGAGCCATGCTTTGAACCACGGTCGCGCCATCACTGAGTGCTGCACCGCAAACAGCCCCACCAGGCCGAGGTTGATCAACAGCGCCAGTGCCCACGGCATGTGAGTGGCGGGCGCATCCAGGGCGTTCGGCAGCCAGATATTGCCCATCCACAGGGCGGCGTAGACCAGCGTGGCCATGCCGATGGCATAGCAGGCAACCGCGTAGGTCATAGTGATCACACGTGCAAACATGGTTTTCTCCTTGAAATGAAGGTCCTGGGTGTAGGTCTCACCCATGATGACGCCGCGTGTGGCCTCGACGGCGAGGTGCACACGTTGACGCAAGGGGGCGCTGACCTGGGCGTCGAGCAGGGCATCGTCGAGCAGGTGCAGCAATTGATCGAAGTGTTCGTGGTTCAGCCCTTTGGCCAGCAATGGGGCATGAACGGCGCGCAGGGCCTGCGCGGCCTCGGAAGTGGCGAAGCGCGCGAGGTCTTGCTCACTCAGACGCAGTACGTATTCCAGAAACCGCGCCTGACGCAGGCGGATCGCCTCAACGTCGTAGCCGGTGAAGAACTCACTCAGGGCGTCGTCCGCCAGAAGATTCGCGTAAAGGGTTTCGCTGACCCGCGTCAGTTGCGAGGGGGTCAATGTTTCGGGTGTGGTCGTCATGTGCGCCTCTCGAAAGTGATATGACTCGGGACACATGGTGGCGCTAGACTGGGCACCAGACATGACCGGGCACAGATTTTTTTGTGACTTTTTCGTGACCTCGAGTGAAACCAGGCATGGGTGATCCGTTAAACGTGGACGTCGCACAGCGCGATGGTGCTGGCGAAGTGCAAAAAACCGATGAAAATTCAGGGACTTATACGTTCGGTGAGTTTCATTTAAGCGTGCCGTTAAGAGAGTTGCGTAAAAATCAGGATTCTGTCGACATTCAGAAACGGGTCCTCGATCTGCTGATCTTCCTGGTCGAGCAGCGCCACCGCACCGTTTCCAAAGACGAGATTCAAGACGCGGTCTGGCCGGGTACCATCGTTACCGAAGCGGCGTTGACCCGAGCGATCATGAAGGCCCGGCGCGCGGTAGAGGACGATGCCAACACCCAGGCGATCATCAAAACCGTGCACGGCCAGGGCTACCGCTTTGTAGCCCCGGTCGGCGTGGGGGTCGATCGTGCTGCGCAACAGGAGGCACAGAGCCTCAACTCGGTGCGCCGTCAGGCGCTGTTGCGCGTGGCCACCACCTATGGGGCGGGCGCCTGGTTGTTGAATCAGGCGGCGGCCATGGTCTGGGAAGCCTTTGAGTGGGAGCGCTGGCCGCAGCAATTACTGTTGGCCATCTCGGTGATCGGCTTTCCGGTGGTTTTGGCGATCACCTGGTTCTACCGCTCCACGCCATCCGGACTTGCGCTGCGCAGCGAAAGCCGGGTGGTACCCACGACGTCCAGTCGCCGGCGCGACAAAGTGGTGATCGCAACGCTGCTCGCAGCGCTGGTGCTGTCAGTGGCCTGGAACTTTCGCGATCAGGCGCTGCCGGTCGCATCACCCGAGGCGCGGATCGCGGTCCTGCCGCTGCACAACGCCACCGACGATGTGGCGCTCGGTTGGGTGTCGCTGGGCATGATGAGCCTGATTAGCGACCAGTTAAGGCGCGCTGATTTCGACAGTGTTGCACCCGCATCGGTGCTGCAGGAGGTCCCCCAGGCGGCGCAGCCGGATGTGCGGTTGCTAGAACGCCTGCAGGCCACCCAGGCGGTACGCTGGGTGGTTGACGCTCAGCTGCATAAGGCTGGCACGGAATATCTGGTGCGTGGGCGGGTGTTTAATGACTTGGAGGAGGAAGCGTTGCCCGATGCCGCGGGGGCGACCCCCAGCGCCGCGGTGGATCGGTGGACCGAATATCTGATCGCGCACCTGCGGCCGCGACTGAGCGAGCCCCGGGCGCGGCTGGACAGCGGTGACCTGTTTGTCGATCAGGCCTATGCGCGCGGCATGCATGAGGTGTTGTCGGGTAACCTCGAACAAGCGCGCGATCTGCTGCGGGTGGCGGTGAACGCGCGTCCGGAAGCATTTGAACCCGCGTATGAACTGACCTCGGTGTTGCGCCGCCTCGGCGACCTCGATGCCGCCAAAGCACGTGCGCTAGAGTTGTTAGATGCGGCACGAGAGGACCAGCGGGGTTATCAGATCTCGGGCTTGTGCAACGAGCTAGGCGTCATCCATGACCTGACCGCAGATCTCGATGCCTCGGCCCAATTCTACGAGGAGGGTCTCGAGTGGGCGCGGCGCGATGGTCTGCATCAGCGCAGGGCGATCCTGTTGATCAACTATGCGATCCTCGCCCGGGCTCAGGGCGATTCCCTGCGCCAGCGTCAGTTGTTGGGGCAAGCCAAGGTGGCTTACGACGATGCGGGTATCCGCGAGTTGCCCGGCGATTTTCACCTGACGTTAGGCAATTCCGCAGCAGACGAAGGTGACATCGAAGGCGCGCGAGCCAGTTACCGCGCGGCGCTGGTGAGCTATCGTGCCGCGGCTCGCCCCCAGGGAGAGGGCATCGCCTTGTCCAACCTCAGCTGGGCCAGCCAGAAGCTCAATGATTTTCCGGCGGCATTTGAATATCTAGAGCAATCCCAGGCGCTGCGCGAAAAGATCGGCGATCGGGTGGGGGTCCTGAGGTCTACCGTGCGTCGCGCCGATCTGTCTTACCAGGTGGGGCGCTTCGGCGATGCCCGGCAGCTCGCGCAAACCGTGATCGACTCGAGCTACGCGCAGCGCGAACGGGAGTTGCAGGCGACGGCGTTTACGATCCTGGGTTATATCGATCGGGACCGCGGTGCGCTGTCCCAGGCGGCCGCACATTTCGCGACGGCAGAGGCCATCGATACGGAAGACGAGCGTCTGTATGGACAGCTACGGGCACACATCGCGCTGGGGCAGGTGGCGCTCGACGAAGCGCGGTTTGCCGACACCGTGCAACGCATTGAGAAGGTGATGGCGCTGACCGCGGCCGGGGAAGTGCCCCTGTTCCGAACCCGGGCGATGCTGTTGCGCGGGCGTTTGCAGGCCGCACGCGGGAACACTGCCGAGGCGATCGTCGAACTCGAAGCGGCGGCCCAGCGAGCGCGCACCACCAACAACGAAGCCGATTTGCTCATCATCGCGGAAGCGTTGGCCGAGCTGTTCGCCCGTGAGCAGGATCCGACCGGGGTGGAGACGTGGGTTGGGGTTGCCAGTGCGATAGATAGCGCTGCGGTACCCAGTCGCCTCGCCGCACTGCATCTGGCGCTCCTGCGCGATGATCGAAACCAAGCCGTGCAACTGCTCGATGCGATCGACGAGCAATCCGGCGAACGCTACCTGCGCCGCACAACCCCGTTGAGGGCTGCGTTACCGCCCTGAGAGATCAGTCCAGCCACTTGATGGCGCGGATCAGTTCGCTGTCAAAGCCGTCGGCGTCGTAGAGCGCACGGGCGCGATGATTGTTGGCGAACACGTGCAGGGATAGAGATGCCGCACCACGCGCACGCGCGCTCTCCTGGGCCCGTTGCAGAAGTTTGCGGCCGAGACCCCGACCCCGCGCTTCGGGTGAGACCACAATCGCCTCCAGATGCGCGCTGGGCGCGTGGCTCATGAGCTCAGGTCGCATCGTCACCAGGATGACCCCCAGCACCTGCTGATCGAGTACCGCAACCTCGGCATAAGAATTTGGTGCGTTCCCAGCGACGACGGCCTCCAGGAGCTTGCCATCGTCGGTGTAGAGGTCGCGCGCATCGCGTCGGGGTGGCACTTCGAAGTCGGCGAGCTGCGGTAGGAGAGCAAGCGCAGCTGGCAGTTCGGTGGCCGTGATCGGCAGCAGGATCGGATCATTCGTCATGGGACGCAAGCTTCGTGTTTCTTTGCTTGGGATGCAATGGAATAATGTGAGCCGTGCAATACAATCAGTGACCGATAACATAGCTCGAACAACAAACCGGCAACCGGCATCGGGGTCGGGGAAATCAATGATCCCCCGTTGTTGTACATGTCCGCGATGAGCAGTTCGATCCCCAATCCAGTGTGAGTCTTCGTTTGCAGTCTTCCGATACCGCGCAGCAGAGATATTCGGCGTCGACCGCCACCTCGATTGTCGTGGCCAATATGGTCGGTACCGGGGTGTTTACCAGTCTGGGTTTTCAATTGCTGGACATTGATGCAGCGCCGATCATTCTCCTGTTGTGGATCTTAGGTGGTGTGCTGGCCTTGTGTGGCGCACTTTGTTACGCATAGCTTGGGGCGGCGCTACCGCGCTCCGGCGGCGAATACAATTTTCTGAGTCGTCTGTACCATCCGGGTATGGGGTTTGTGTCGGGCTGGGTGTCGGCGACCGTAGGCTTTGCCGCGCCTACCGCGTTGGTGGCTATCACCGCGGCCACCTATGCGGCAGCGGTGTTCCCGGTTCTCAATATCAAGTTGGTAGCCGTGGCGCTGGTACTTATCGTGGCGTTCGTGCACTCGCGCAACCGCGACACCGGCAGCGGGTTCCAACTGACGTTTACCGCGCTCAAGGTGGTGCTGATCCTGGTGTTTGTGGTCACAGCCTTGTTCACCACCGAGCAGCTTCAGCAAATGCGCTGGCAACCGGTCGGGGGCGACACCAGGCTCATCACATCGGCGGGCTTCGCGGTTGCGCTGATCTATGTTAACTATGCGTACACCGGCTGGAATGCGGCGACGTACCTGGTCGGGGAGATGGGTAACCCACAAAGAGATCTGGCGCGCGTGCTGCTGGTTGGTACTGCGCTGGTGATGCTCCTCTACCTTGCCTTGCATGTGACCTTTTTGCTCGTCGCCCCGATGGATGCGATGCGCGGCGAACTGGAGATCGGCTATGTGGTGGCCGGCTTTGCATTTGGCGAGATCGGCTCCGCTCTGGTGGGGATAATGCTGGCGATCCTGCTGATATCGACCATCAGCGCCATGGTGCTTGCCGGACCGCGCACGCTCCAGGTGATCGGCGAGGACTACGACCTTCTGGGTTGGCTCGCGCGGACGAATACGGCGGGCATTCCGGTATGGGCGCTCCTGTTTCAGACCGGCGTGACCATCGCGCTGGTCCTCACATCAGGATTCCAGGCGATTCTGATCTTCACCGGCTTCACTCTTGCACTCAACACACTGTTCACCGTGTTTGGCGTCGTGCGCTTGCGACAACTCAAGATCACTCAACCGTTTGTAATGCCAGCCTATCCCTGGCCGCTGCTCATCTTTGCGGTGATCACCCTGTGGACCCTCGGTTACGTGGCCTTCTCACAGCCGCTCGAAGCATTGTTCAGCCTGGGCATCATCGTGGTCGGTAGCATACTCTATCTCTTGGCCCGCAATCGGAGCGGTTGAGTATGCTGGTGGGTGTACAAGAAACTGTTTGGGAGATCTACATTGGCTAGACCGGGACAGTGGAGCTCGCAGTTCACCTTCTTGATGGCCGCCGTGGGTTTTGCGGTCGGGTTAGGCAACATCTGGCGTTTCCCCTACGTCACCGGCGAGAACGGCGGGGCAGCGTTTATCCTCATCTATCTCATTTGCGTGGTCGCGATCGGCGTGCCGATACTCATGGCCGAGTTGATGCTGGGACGCAGCGGTGGCGGAAGTCCGCCGGGCGCGTTGGCGACGCTCAGCCGCGCGAGTGGGCGCAGTCCCGCCTGGGCCGGTATCGGCTATCTCAATCTTGCCACCGCCGCGCTGATCGTGGTGGGCTATACCGTGGTCGCCGGGTGGGTGCTCGCGTACTTGTTTCAAGCGTTGCAAGGTGGTGTGTTGTTCACGGAGGGTGTCGCGGCCACTCAGGCGTTTGACGATTTGTTAGATAGCTTTCCGGCGCTGTTAGGGTGGGGGGCGCTGAGCTTGGCGCTGACTTGTACTATCCTCTACGCGGGCTTGCAGAGCGGCATCGAGCGCGCGGTGCGCATATTGATGCCAACCCTGTTTGGACTGCTGGTCGCGTTGGCGCTATACAATGTGTTTTTCGCCGAGTTCGGCAGTGCCCTGGCTTATCTGTTCACCCCGGATTTTGACCAGGTCACCGCAGACACCGTTCTGGCGGCGATCGGCCAGGCCTTCTTCTCGATAGGGGTAGCCATGGCCGGGATGATGGTGTTTGGGGCTTACCTTCCCAAGGACGTGTCCATCGTACGTTCCGCGGCGATCATCGTCGTGGCGGATACCAGCGTCGCCATTCTGGCGGGGCTGGTGATCTTCCCCATGGTGTTTGCCGCCGGCCTTGACCCCCAGGGAGGCCCTGGTCTCATCTTCAGTACGTTGCCGGTGGCGTTTGCCAACATCCCGGGGGGTGCATTCCTTGCCGCGGTGTTCTTTCTGCTGCTCGCCGTGGCGGCCGTCACCTCGCTGGTAGGTTTGTGCGAGCCGCTGTGCGCCTGGATGATCGAGCGCTTCGAGATAACCCGCAGTCGGGCGGCGATCACTCTGGGCGCGCTAATGCTGCCGGGCTTGGCGCTCTCCGCGTTGAGCTACAACAATCTGGCCGACGTGCGGTTGGGAGGCTATTCGCTGGAGTTTCTTATCGACTTTGTGCCCAACCAGATCATGCTCCCGCTGGGAGGACTCTTGCTTGCGTTGTTCGCCGGCTGGGTACTGCAGCGCTCACGTGCCGTGGAGGGCCTCGGTTTAGGCGCTCAAGGATTGTTTGGAGTGTGGCATTTCCTCGTCAAATTTTTCCTGCCACTCGCGATCGGGGTGGTCCTGATCAGTGGGATCGCTGGCTGATGCGACTCGCTTACCGTGGCAGCGTCAACCGCTGGGAGTGTGACGAAAACGACCATTTGAACGTGCGTTTCTTTGTCGATCGTCATTGGCAGAGTCTTGCGGGTGGCGCACGGGAACCGCAAGTACAGGCGCGCATCAACAGCCTCCACCTGCGCTTTATCGCCGAGGCCCGCCTTGCTCAAGCGATGTCGGGCTACTTCGGCGTGCTCCACCACGATGAGCACACCGATGTCACCCTGGTCCAGACCATCCTGCGCGACAGCTACGACGACCGGATTCTCTCCACCTGCCTGCACGAAGTGTACGGTCGCCTGGAGGGTCCGGATGCAGAACAGTTGCCCGAGGTGGGCTCGCGGGGTATTCCCGCAGAGGACTTGCCCTATGTGCAACTCGATCGAGACCGCGCTGCGGATTACGGCTTCGCTCAGATCGGTGCCGGAACGGTGCTGGCGCACGAATGCGATCCGCAGGGGCAGATGTACAGCGCCGCGTATATGGGGCGCATATCCGATGCCATGCCGCATTTGTGGCACCATATGCACCCGGGCAGCGCGCCGCGTGAACAAGAGGGTGGTGCCGTGCTCGAGTACCGACTGCGTTTTCATCGCCCCCTGACGCACACAGACGCCTATGAGATCTGGTCTGGTGTCTTTACGGTCGGGCCCAAGGTCCAGCAATTCGCCCACTTGGTGTTCGATGTCGATAGCGGGGGACTGGTTGCCAGCGCCCAGGCGGCGGGGGTGCGGATGGACTTGAACGCCCGGAAATCGATCACCTTGGATGATGCACGGCTCGCCGCTTTGGAAGCTGTACGCCTGCGTCGCCCCGAGGCCACCTAATTTTTCTTACCGGCTGGAAGGTACGAGCTATGTCCATCTACGAAACCGATCTAGCGCGCAACGCCGCGAACTACGCCGCGCTGTCGCCGATCTCTTTCCTGCAGCGCGCGGCGCGCATATATCCCGATAAACTGGCGGCGGTCTATCACGAGCGCACGTTGACCTGGGCGGCTGTCTGGCGGCGCAGCGTTGCCGTGGCCAAGGCGTTGTCTGCTCGTGGCATAGGGCGGGGGGATAGCGTCGCTATTCTGAGCGCTAATCTACCGGAGATGTTCGAGGCGCACTTCAGCGTGCCGATGTCCGGTGCGGTGCTCAACGCGATCAACATCCGTCTCGATGCGGCTACCATCGCCTTCATCCTGCAACATGGTGAGGCCCGAATGCTGGTCGTCGACCGCGAATTCGGACCGGTAGCGCGAGACGCGCTGGCGACCTTGGAAGCGCCGCCCGAAGTGATCTATATCGAGGATGTCACCTATGCGGAAGGTGAGCTGCTCGGCGATCAGGGTTATGACGATCTTGTGGCCGAAGGTGCAGCGCTGCTCGCCGAGGACACGAACGTCTTGACCGATGCCCACGCCTGGTTGCCCGAAGATGAATGGCAGGCCATCGCGCTGAACTACACCTCGGGCACCACCGGCAACCCTAAGGGTGTGGTCTACCACCATCGCGGGGCCTATCTGAACGCGGTGTCCAACGCGTTGTCGTGGCACATGGGAGAACATCCGGTCTATCTCTGGACATTGCCGATGTTCCATTGCAACGGTTGGTGTTTCCCATGGACGCTGGCGGTCAATGCCGGTACCAATGTCTGTTTGCGGCAGGTGCGTGAAGAGGCGGTTTACCACGCCATGGCCAAATATCGCGTTACTCACTTTTGCGGCGCGCCGGTGGTTCTGAACACGTTGCTGAACGCACCGGCCGAGCTGCGCGAACAGGTCCGGCACGAGGTCAAGGTGATGACCGCTGGGGCTGCTCCGCCCGCCGCGATCATCGAGGGTATGCAGGCCATGGGTGTGGACGTGACCCATGTTTATGGGCTGACGGAAACCTACGGTCCGGTCACCTTGTGTGCCTGGCGGGATGATCTCTGGGGGGGCGAGAACGCGGCCGAAAAGGCGCGTCTGAAGGCCCGACAGGGGGTAGGGGGGCCGATGCTTGAGGGGCTGATCGTGGCCGATCCGCAGACCCTGGAGCCAGTGCCCATGGACGGTGAGACGATCGGCGAGATCATGATGCGCGGCAACAATGTGATGAAGGGGTACCTGAAGAACCCGAGCGCGACCGAGGAGTCCTTCGCCGGTGGATGGTTCCATTCGGGTGGCGAGACGATTCACCGCCGGACAGTTCAAATCCGACGATTCGCGCTCTGACTTTACACAGCGGGCCGGACTCTCAGCCGAGCCTGTTCACGAC
>JBCCHL010000023.1:0-33394 GCA_039028775.1 Pseudomonadota bacterium
CTCGCGCCACGCGCGAGATCAATGGTGCCGAAGGCGAGACTCGAACTCGCACGGGCATCAGCCCACTACCCCCTCAAGGTAGCGTGTCTACCAATTTCACCACTTCGGCATGGGTCCGTAGTCTACAGCTTGCACTGCGGTTTCGAACCTTTGCGGCGCTTAACTGCCGCCGTCTTCTGTCACCACGGGAATGTCCGTAGCATCTTCGATCACGGTGGGGATGTCCGCATCCTGCAGCCCCGTATCCACAGCGGGAATATCCGATGACGGCGGGTCGTCAGATCCTGCGGCGGGAACTTCCTCGACGTTTTCAATCGTAGGGATCCCCAGCGTGCCAGCACTGTCAGCACGCTGCTTGGCCACATAGGCCAACCCAAAGGTGATCACAAAAAATGTGATGGCCAACCACGCGGTCACTTTGGTGAGGAAAGAACCGCCGCCACTGCTGCCGAACACCGTATTTGCAGAGCCGCTGCCAAACGCTGCGCCAACATCCGCGCCCTTACCCTGTTGAATCAGGACCAGAACGATGAGCGCTGCCGCATCCAGGACAAGCAGCGACAGCAAAACTGTTTCTACCGTTGACATACCAACCTACAACCAAATTTTATTCGTCTCATACCGATCATCTTCTTATCGCGCGCCGCTACGCCGATAGAAGCGCTAGCGCAACGTCGTTGCTTATTGCCGTGCAGCTGTTCAGGCTGCTGCGGCTGCCGCGATGATGGCGGCAAAACTCTCTGCCCGCATAGATGCCCCGCCGACCAGAGCTCCATCGATGTCCGCCTCGGCGAATAGAGCGGTAGCGTTGTCAGGCTTGACGCTGCCGCCGTAAACAATCCGCATTGCCCGGGCCGCTTCCGGATCCACTCCGTCGATCATTTCGCGAATGAACCCATGCATCTCCTGCGCCTGCGCGGGTGTAGCGGTCTCACCAGTACCGATCGCCCAGACCGGTTCGTACGCGATGGCTCCGGTCAGCAATTGCGCTGGGTCCAGACGATCCAGCACGGCTTCCAGTTGCCGCGCGACCACCACCCGTTCGCTACCAGTCTGGCGCTGCTCCAACGTCTCGCCGACACAGAGAATGGGACGCAATTCGCCGCGCACGGCAGCGGCCATCTTGGTGGCGATCAGGTCGTCGGTTTCTTCCTGATCGAGCCGCCGCTCGGAATGACCAACCAGGGTCCAATACGCGCCGGCTAGCCGCAGCATTTCTGCCCCGATTTCGCCCGTGTGCGCACCCTGTGCCGCAATCCCCACATCCTGAGCACCGATGGTCATGGCGATACCATGCTGTGTCACTGCATCGGCCGCCGCTGGAATAAACAGCGCGGGGGGACACAACAGCACATCTACCGCTGACGCATCCGTTGCCTGCATCGCACTCACAAAAGACAGAACCTCATCCATGGAGCCGTTCATCTTCCAGTTAGCAGCGACGAGTTTTGTACGCATCACAGTACCTGAATGTGAGGGCGCGCAATGTTATACGCAGGTTGTGATATTTGCCAACTGTTTCGCATGGCTGGGATCGCGCGTTTGCGCAGGGAAAAAGCGGCCAAGAGGTTATAGGGCGACAGTATTGGCGACCATCGCCAGCTCATCGGCGATTTCTTTGACCTGCTCTTCGTCATCACCTTCCACCATGACCCGCAGGAGCGGCTCGGTACCCGAGGGCCGCACCAGGATGCGGCCACGGCCACACAGCACTTTGTTCTGCTGCTCAATCGCCTTGCGTAACTTTTCTGAGTCGGCAACCTGCGCGGGTTCATCGACCGCCACGTTGACCATCGTCTGAGGCAGTTTCTGCATGTCGGAGGTCAGCGCAGAGAGGGAGCTGTTGGACTGCACCACCGCCTGCAACACCTGCAGCGCCGCCACGATGGCATCGCCGGTGCTGGTCAGATCGAGACACAGGATATGGCCCGAAGACTCGCCACCCAATTGCCAGCTGTGCTTCAGCAGCAGCTCGGTGACATAGCGGTCGCCGACCGCAGCGCGTTCGAAGGGGACGCCGATGGCATCGAGTGCACGTTCCAGGCCAAAGTTGGTCATGACGGTACCGACGACGCCACCCGCCAGCGTGCCTAGACGATGCCGATGTCCGGCGATGATGTACAGCAACTCATCCCCGTCCATGATCTCACCACGGTCGTTGACCATAACCACGCGATCGCCGTCGCCATCAAAGGCGATCCCAACGTCCGCACGGTACTCCTGCACCTTTTCCTGCAGGCCTTCGGGGTGGGTCGAGCCACAATCCTGATTGATGTTCATCCCATCAGGGCTGGCGCCGATGACAATGACATCCGCACCCAACTCGATGAACACCCTGGGTGCAACGTGATAGGTGGCGCCATGCGCGCAGTCGAGCACGATGCGCATGCCGCGCAAACTGAATCCCCGTTCAACCGAGGCCTTACAGAATTCGATGTAGCGTCCCGCTGCATCTTCAAGTCGATTGGCACGGCCGAGCTGCTCACTGCCGACACAAGCCATGGTTTCTTCCAGAGCGGCTTCGATCTCCAGTTCCACGTCGTCCGGCAACTTGTTGCCGTTGCCGTCAAAAAATTTGATGCCATTGTCGAAGTAAGGATTATGTGAGGCGCTGATGACAATGCCCGCATCGGCGTGCAGCGTGCGGGTGAGATAGGCGATCGCCGGGGTCGGCATGGGACCGACCAGCGTGACGTCCGAGCCAGCGGCAGCCAGTCCCGATTCGAGCACCGATTCGAGCATATAGCCGGAGATTCTCGTGTCCTTACCGATCACCACGTGGGCCGCACCGCGTTTGGCAAATACCGTGCCGACCGCCCAGCCTAACCGCAAACAAAACTCCGGCGTGATCGGAAACTGCCCTACACGCCCGCGAATCCCGTCGGTGCCAAAGTATTTTCTACTCATTCTCTGCCCTTGTTGTCCTTGCCTGCTGTCCCGATTGGGCTACCCAACCGCCTGCCATATCCGCAACGCATCATGGGTTGCCTGCACATCGTGGACGCGCACGATGTGCGCACCAAGATCGACCGCCTTCAGCGCCAATGCCAGACTACCAGCGAGACGTCGCTCCAGCGGCGCGCCGGTCAGCGCCTCGATCATGCGCTTGCGCGACAGTCCCACCACCAAGGGTACCTGCAGCGCCAACATCTGCGGCAGACCACGTAGCAGTTCGAGATTGTGCGACAGATCTTTGCCGAACCCGAACCCGGGGTCCACCATCAAGCGTTGGGTATCCACCCCAGCGTCCATCGCCGCCAGCATGCGCTCGGTCAAGAATGCACTGACGTCGCCGACCACGTCATCATAGCTCGGCGCCCGCTGCATCGTCGCCGGCTCACCCAGCATATGCATAATGACATAACCGACATCGGCGGCGCCGATCGCTTGCAACATACCCGCGTCTCGCCCACCACCCACATCGTTGATGATGTGCGCGCCTTCGGCTATGGCTGCGCGCGCGACCTCGGCGTGGCGGGTATCTACCGATACTATCGTATCCAACTTGCGCACTTGCCGCAGGACGGGTATCACACGTTGGATTTCTTGTTCGATGGAGACGGGCTGGGCTCCGGGACGGGTCGATTCACCGCCGATGTCGATGATATCCGCGCCGGCGTCGACCATGGCCTGAGCAGATCCCACCGCCTGTTCCACATCTAACCCGGCTTCGCTGAATAAGCGCCCACCATCCGAAAAACTATCGGGTGTGACATTGAGCACACCCATGATGAGTGGTTGGGCGCAGTCCGCAATCCGGTCTGCGCAAGCGACACGCACGATCGATCCGGGGGCGTCTTACGATTCTTCCGCGGGACCGCCGATCGGCGACTCACCCGAAGGCTTATCCGACGGGGAACTCGGCGGATTGTCACTGGTGTGGCGGGGCTTGGCGCCGGCCATGATGTCATCGAGTTGATCAGAGGAAAGCGTTTCGTACTCCATGAGCGCGTCCGCCATCAGGTGCAGCTTATCGATGTTCTCTTCGAGCAGGCGCTTCGCATCGGCGTAACACTGATCGATGATCACGCGGACTTCCTCGTCGATGTCGCGCGCGGTGGCGGGCGAGTGTGCTTTCGGCTTCACGCCGCCGGACATGCCGAGGAACACCTCGCCATCGTCCTCGTCGTACATCAGGGGACCCATCTTCTCCGACAGTCCCCACTTGGTCACCATGCTACGGGCCAATTGGGTGGCGCGCTCGATATCGTTCGACGCACCGGTGGTCACGCCTTCCGCACCGAGGGTAATCTCCTCCGCGATCCGGCCGCCGAACAGGCTGCAGATCTGCGAGATGATGCCGCGCCGCGACATGCTGTAGCGGTCCTCTTCCGGCAGGAACATCGTCACACCCAGAGCGCGACCACGCGGGATGATGGTCACTTTGTAGACCGGATCGTGCTCCGGCATCAGGCGTCCAATAATCGCGTGGCCCGCTTCGTGATAGGCGGTATTGCGCTTTTCTTTCTCGGACATGACCATGGATTTGCGTTCGGCGCCCATCATGATCTTGTCTTTCGCGTTGTCGAACTCCTCCATCTCCACCAGGCGCTTGCTCGCCCGCGCCGCGAACAACGCGGCCTCGTTGACCAGATTGGCCAGGTCAGCGCCGGAGAAACCGGGAGTGCCGCGCGCAATAATGCTCGCATCGACGTCATCGGACAGCGGCACCTTGCGCATATGCACTTTGAGGATCTGCTCACGGCCGCGAATGTCAGGCAGGCCCACTACCACCTGGCGGTCGAAACGACCGGGGCGCAACAGGGCGGGATCGAGCACGTCCGGGCGGTTGGTGGCGGCGATGACAATGATGCCGTCGTTGGCTTCGAAGCCGTCCATCTCCACCAGCAACTGGTTCAGTGTCTGCTCGCGTTCGTCGTGACCCCCACCAAGGCCGGCGCCGCGATGACGGCCCACGGCATCGATCTCATCGATAAAGATGATGCAGGGCGATTGTTTCTTCGCCTGTTCAAACATGTCGCGTACGCGGGATGCTCCCACGCCCACAAACATCTCCACAAAGTCGGAGCCGGAAATCGAGAAAAACGGCACTTTGGCCTCACCCGCGATCGCCTTGGCGAGCAGGGTCTTACCCGTGCCGGGCTGGCCGACCATCAGGATGCCGCGGGGTATGTGGCCACCGAGGCGTTGGAATTTTCCGGGGTCGCGTAAGAATTCCACCAGTTCCTGGACGTCTTCTTTCGCCTCATCCACCCCGGCCACATCCGCAAACGTGGTCTTGATCTGATCTTCGGAGAGCAGGCGCGCCTTGCTGCGGCCGAAGGACATGGGACCACCACGGCCACTGGAGCCGCCCTGCATCTGCCGCATGAACAACATGAACACGGCGATGATGATCAGGATCGGGAAGCTTGCGATCAACAGTTGCATGAAGACGCTCTGGCTTTCCTCGGGCAGGAACTCAACATCCACGTTGGCGTTGATCATCTCGTCCTGCAGCTTCTGGTCATTACCGGACCACACGACCACATAGCGGCCACCCGCACTGTCAACCGCATAGATCTCACGGCCTTGTACCTTGGCCTCTTGAATCTGCCCTTGATTGATCCGTTTGACGAATTCCGAATACGCCATCGGTTCGTCTTTCGGCTCAACGTTAAAATTCTGGAACACCGTTAGCAGCACCGCTGCGATGATGATCCAGAGAAGTAAGTTTTTACCCATATCAGACAAGGGATTTTCCTCGGTTTGTCAGCGGTCCGCTCCTGCGGCCGCGATTACAAAGATAAAGCGTTCGTTGTACCTGAACCCGGCTACACCCGGCGCCCACCGTTTTCACAAACAAAACGCACCGGTTGATGATTGGACCACATATCACCTGCTAAATTCGTTGCCCAACCCAGCATTTTGCAGGCATACGGCGCGGATGCGCTGGTGTGGTGGCGGAAATACCGGTGCTCTGGCGCGCTGTGTCCGCTTTCCACCCTGATAATTTACTCTGGCCGTTCCTTACTCTGGCCGCTCCGTTATGCTAGGTCATCGCCCACCAGGCTGTTCTTGCCTACGCAGTGTGCGCTCATTGTGCACCGCCTGTAAAACGCCGAGCCTCTGCCGCAAATCGTTGGGGGCACTCAATGTACTCCCTACCCGCGCCAGTTGCCAACGCTAGCGAACCTGAACCCGCGTCAATCTAGTCTAGCTCGCCCACTATACACGCGCGGCTCGCGGGTTTTTAGCCATCCGATGGGGCTGCGGATACCGGGCCTCGTTGCCACGCTCGCGCAACCACAAACACCTCGCGCGAGTCCGGCCGGCTGGCTTTGGGCTTGGTCATCTGT
The DNA here is from genome assembly GCA_039028775.1 of Pseudomonadota bacterium. Taxonomy (GTDB): domain Bacteria; phylum Pseudomonadota; class Gammaproteobacteria; order Pseudomonadales; family Azotimanducaceae; genus UBA4421. The sequence continues at coordinate 6,300 of JBCCHL010000023.1, forward strand.
ATTTTGTTAAATTTACTGCGCAATTCGACTACCCAATCGTCAAGGCCTTCACCCTGAAATGCCTTCAACGCCATATGACCACCCGGGCGCAGCCATTTTTCACAGGCTTCCAGCACCATGTCCGCCAAATCCATCGAGCGGGCCTGATCGACGGCGCGTACTCCAGACATATTGGGGGCCATATCCGATAAAACAAGGTCGAATGCTGCTCGTGCGGCAATTTCTGCAATCTGCGCATCTACCGCTTCGTCGCCGAGAGCGCCCTCAACCACCACGGTTTGCGCACCCGTGGTGATCGGTAACGGATCCACGGCTACCAGCACACCGCGGTCGGCTCGCTCTTCCAGGTAGCGGGTCCAGCCACCGGGTGCGGCACCCAGTTCCAAAATTCGATCACGCGGCCGGATCAGACGATACTTCTCATCGATCTGCTGCAGTTTGTAGTGCGCCCGGGAAACTTGTCCTTCCGACTTCGCACGGCGGGCGAAGTAGTCCTTCTGCTGACGCTGCAGCCAGCGCGACGAGCTTTTGGAGCGCTTTGCCATATTTCGGATTCGTTCGGGATATTCGTATGCTGGAGTTGTTAGCAAAGACGACCAACAACGTCGCCACACAGACTCACCCAGCCATTGTACGCGCTGGGCGGTCGATCTCTACTGAGGCTTTGCCGGGGTGGCACGTTATACTGATTCTTACCGCCACTCACCCCCCCGCGGGGCATCCGGGTGGCCTCCACGGTGCGTTCGGTTAACACGTTTGTACCTCAATGCGTCGCGACCAGGAGCGCAAGAAAAGACATGCTCACATCCAAACAGCGCAAATCCCTACGCCAGATCGCCCACCATCTCGAACCGGTGGTCACCATCAGCGATAAGGGCCTGAGCGACACCGTGCTCGAAGAGCTGCAACGTGCGCTGCGGGATCATGAGCTGATCAAGGTCAAGCTGGTGGCGGATCGAGAAGGGCGAGCGGCGCTGGCCGTCCAGCTGAGTGAGCGCACCGAGAGCGAAGTGGTACAGAGCATCGGTAAAGTTCTGGTGGTCTATAAAGAAAACCCGCGCCCCAATCCGAAACTGTCGAACCTGGCGCGGTTTTCATAACGCCGCCGCGATCGGCGGCGTTATGCGTTCACATGTGGGCGACGTCGTCGATCTCGTATTCTTTGTCCCCGCCAGGGGTAGTCACCGTCACGGCGTCGCCGACACTCTTGCCGATCAACGCTCGCGCGATCGGCGACATCACCGATATTTTGCCCTGCTTGAGGTCCGCCTCGTCTTCACCGACGATCTTGTAGGTGATTGTGGCATCCGTGTCGACATCGAGCAGGCTGACGGTCACCCCAAAAATGACTTTGTCACCGGCGGGGAGCTTCGCAATATCGATCACCTGGGCATCCGCAAGTTTGCCCTCTATCTCCTGGATGCGGCCCTCGTTAAACCCCTGTTGCTCGCGCGCGGCGTGATATTCAGCGTTCTCTTTCAGATCGCCATGCTCACGTGCCTCCGCAATCGCCTGGGTGATTTCCGGGCGCAGCACAGACTTACGATGCGCCAACTCTTCACGCAGGCTCTCAGCACCTTCAACTGTCATCGGTATGGGCATAGCTTCCGCCTTCCAATCTCCTTGTCGCGTCGCGCTCTTATGGCAGCCTTTCCCGCCGTTTCTATTGGCCTTCCGAGTATGGGCCTTCCGAATACGGGCTTTCCGCGTACCTGCCAAGCGAGGGTGACACCCGACGCGCCACGTCGGCCACCACGCAGCAGGACGGACCCCATGGTACATGAGTCGCGACCCTACTCAACCGGATGCAGTGGTGGTTACAGAGCGGCGTGCAGTTCCTGTAGCGTGCGGACCCGCTCGCCGCGTCCCACGCGAATAGCGATGGCAATGGCTTCGCCACCGGTCAGCGTGGTGGTGTAGCAGACCTTGTTCTGCAGCGCGAGCCGACGAATGATGGCCGAATCCGCAATGGACTGCCGCCCTTCCGTGGTATTGATGATCAGGTCCAGGCGCTCGTTCTTGAGCATGTCGGACACATCGGGACGGCCCGCGTTGACCTTGTTGACGATCTCACATTCGACTCCCGCGGCGCGCAACACCCGCGCCGTACCTGGGGTTGCGATCAACGTAAACCCTAAGGTCAGGAGATCCTGTGCGACCGGGACCAGCCCCCGTTTGTCGGATTCTTTCACGCTCATGAACGCGCGCCCGTCGGACGGCAACAACTCGCCGGCCGCCAGCGAGGCCTTGGCGAACGCTTCGCCGAAGTTGTCCCCCACGCCCATGACTTCGCCGGTAGACTTCATTTCGGGTCCGAGGATGGGATCCACGCCCGGGAACTTGTTAAACGGGAACACCGATTCTTTCACGTGGTAGGTCGACGGGATGATCTCCGCCTCAAATTCCTGCTCGGCGAGGGTGGTACCCGCCATGCAGCGCGCGGCGACTTTCGCTAGTGACAAGCCGATACACTTGGAGACGAAGGGTACGGTACGGGACGCGCGCGGGTTCACCTCCAGTACATAGACGTCGGTGCCCTGCACCGCCATCTGGACGTTCATCAGACCTACCACACCGAGTTCGATGGCGATGGACTTTACCTGGTCGCGGATCAAATCCTGGATCCCCGGATCGAGGTCATAGGGCGGCAACGAACACGCGGAGTCACCCGAGTGTACGCCCGCCTGCTCGATATGCTGCATGATCGCGCCGATCACTACCTGCTGGCCGTCGGAAACGGCGTCGACGTCAACCTCCACCGCTTGGTCGAGGAAGCTGTCCAGCAGCACCGGCGAATCATTGGAGACATCTACCGCATTCTGCATGTACTGCTGCAGTTCTTCGTCGTTGTAGACGATCTCCATCGCGCGCCCACCCAGTACATAGGAGGGTCGGACCACGATGGGATAGCCGATCTCGGCCGCCCGTTCGATGCCTTGTTCGCTGGAAGAGGCCACGCGGTTAGGCGGTTGACGCAGATCGAGTTTTTCGACCAGCTGCTGGAATCGCTCGCGGTCTTCCGCGCGGTCGATCGCGTCAGGGGATGTACCGATAATAGGCACCCCGGCCGCTTCCAGATCGTTGACCAGCTTGAGCGGGGTTTGACCACCAAACTGCACAATCACACCCTTGGGTTGTTCCAGGTCGACAATCGCTAACACGTCTTCCAACGTTACCGGTTCAAAGTAAAGACGGTCGGACGTGTCGTAGTCGGTGGACACCGTCTCCGGGTTGCAATTGACCATGATGGTCTCGTAGCCATCCTCGCGCATGGCGAGCGCGGCGTGCACACAGCAATAGTCAAACTCGATACCCTGGCCGATGCGGTTCGGCCCGCCACCCAGGACCATGATCTTCTGTCGCTCCGACGGCTGCGCCTCGCACTCCTCTTCGTAAGTGGAGTACATATACGCGCTGGTCGCGGGGAATTCCGCAGCACAGGTATCGACCCGACGATAAACCGGACGCACACCTAGATCCTGGCGCAGGCTGCGCACCTCCGCTTCGTCACAATCGAGCAGGTGTCCCAGGCGGATGTCAGAAAAGCCCTTGCGCTTCAACGCATACCACTGCTCGCGGGTCAGGGCGGGGGCCGCCATGTTAGCCAGCTGCTGCTCGGTTTCGATCAGGTCTCCGATCTCGGCGAGGAACCAGGGATCGATGGCGGTGACGTCGTACAACCAGTCAACATCCATGCCCAGCCGGAAGGCATCCGCGACATACCACAGGCGTATCGCCCCGGCGCTGGCGAGCTCCCGCTTCAGTGTGCGCAGAGACTCTTTGTCATCTCCCTTGAGCACCGGATCGAAGCCCGCCATCCCCGTCTCCAGGCCGCGCAACGCTTTCTGTAACGATTCCTGGAAGGTCCGGCCGATGGCCATCACCTCGCCAACAGACTTCATCTGCGTGGTCAGGCGCGGATCTGCCTGGGGAAACTTCTCAAAGGTAAAGCGCGGTATCTTGGTGACCACGTAATCGATGCTGGGCTCGAAGGACGCCGGGGTCACACCGCCGGTGATGTCGTTCTCGAGTTCGTCCAGGGTATAGCCGACTGCGAGTTTGGCCGCGACCTTGGCGATGGGGAAGCCGGTCGCCTTGGAGGCGAGTGCCGATGACCGCGAGACCCGCGGATTCATTTCGATCACCACGATCCGACCATCGGTCGGGTTGATCGCAAATTGCACATTGGAGCCGCCGGTATCCACACCAATCTCGCGTAACACGGCGATCGAGGCGTTGCGCAGCAGCTGGTATTCCTTGTCCGTTAGCGTCTGCGCCGGTGCGACGGTGATGCTGTCGCCGGTATGTACGCCCATGGGATCGAGATTCTCGATCGAACAGATGATGATGCAGTTGTCGACGCGGTCGCGCACCACTTCCATCTCGAATTCTTTCCAACCGAGCAGCGACTCGTCGATCAAGAGCTCCGAGGTGGGCGAGAGCTCGAGGCCACGGGTACAGATCTCGACAAACTCTTCGCGGTTGTAGGCGATGCCCCCACCGCTACCCCCCAGGGTGAACGAGGGGCGGATCACGCACGGAAAACCGAGCTGACTCTGCACCTGCAGCGCCTCTTCCAGGCTATGCGCGATGGCCGAGCGCGGTGTCTCCAGGCCGATCCGCTTCATCGCGCGATCGAAGCGCTCCCGATCTTCCGCCTTGTCGATGGCATCCTGACTCGCACCGATCAGCTCCACGCCGAACTTGTCGAGCACCCCTTTACGCACCAGATCGAGCGCACAATTGAGCGCGGTCTGACCACCCATGGTGGGCAACAACGCATCCGGGCGTTCTTTTTCGATAATGGCCGCGATGGTCTGCCATTCGACCGGCTCGACATAAGTGGCATCGGCCATCGCCGGATCGGTCATGATGGTGGCCGGGTTGGAGTTGACCAGCACCACCCGATAACCCTCTTCGCGCAATGCTTTGCAGGCCTGCGCGCCGGAATAGTCGAACTCGCAGGCCTGGCCGATGATGATCGGGCCGGCGCCGAGGATGAGAATGCTGTTGAGGTCGCTACGTTTAGGCATCCGCTTAGTCCTGGCTCTGCGCGCGCATCATGTCGATGAATTTGTCAAACAGGTAGATACAGTCCTGGGGCCCGGGGCTTGCCTCCGGGTGCCCTTGAAAGCTGAAGGCGGGCACGTCGGTGCGCTCCACACCCTGCACGGTGCCGTCGAACAGCGACAGATGGGTACACTTGAGATTGTTCGGCAGGCTCTCGCCATCGACCGCAAAGCCGTGGTTCTGGCTGGTGATGATGACCTGCTGGCTGTCCTGATCCTGCACCGGGTGATTGGCGCCATGGTGTCCGTGGGACATCTTCATCGTGCGCGCGCCGCTCGCGATGGACAGCAGTTGATGGCCGAGACAGATGCCGAAGATCGGTTTGCCGGTCTCCAGCAATTCGGTGATCGCCGCGATCGCGTAATCGCACGGCTCCGGGTCGCCCGGACCGTTGGAGAGAAAGATCCCATCGGGGTTCATCGCCAGAATGTCGGCCGCCGGGGTCTGGGCCGGGACCACGGTGAGGCGGCAGCCGCGGGAGGCGAGCAGGCGCAGAATATTGCGTTTGACGCCAAAATCGTAAGCTACAACATGAAACTCGGGGTCGGTAAGTTCGCCATAGCCAGCGTTTAAGGTCCAGGCGGTCTGGGTCCATTCGCGCTGCGCACCGGTCACCTCTTTGGCCAGGTCCATTCCCTCGAGGCCCGGAAAGGCTCGCGCTTGGGCCAGCGCGTCCGCTTGGCCCTCCTCTGTGGCCGCCGCAGCACCGGCGAGGATGCAGCCGGCCAGCGCGCCTTTCTCGCGCAGCAGTTTGGTCAACCGGCGGGTGTCGACGTCCGCAATACCCACCACGTCGTGTTGCGCGAGATAGTCCTGCAGCGAACCCTGGGCGCGCCAGCTGCTCAGGCGGCGCGGGGTCTGGCGAATCACCAGGCCACCACACCAGATGCCGTCGGACTCTTCGTCTTCGTTGTTCACCCCAGTATTACCGATCTGCGGGTAGGTCAGGGTGACGATCTGGCGGGCGTAAGAAGGGTCGGTGAGAATTTCCTGATAGCCGGTCATCGCGGTGTTGAAAACCACTTCACCAAAACGAGACCCCTCAGCCCCAATCGACTGGCCGTAAAATACACTACCGTCTTCTAAGGCGAGTAAAGCCGGTATCAAAATCAATGCCCTTTTTTCTTCTGGTGACTGTCTGTCTGTGTCTTCTTCGACGGTCTTGCTATGACCGTCTTTGCTATGACCGTCTTTCTCTTGACCGTCTTACGACCATCTCTCGACCGTTTCTCAACCCTCTGTCCGTCGACCCTTACACGCAGTCCCGCTGCTTCAGGCTTGCGCGCAGCTGCGTTCAAGCGGTGCCACCAGGGCCACTGTGTGTACGTACTCGAAGTCTGGTTAACCGTGCACCTGGAGAGGCTTCAACAATGCGTTGATGGGGTCAGCGACCCCTCAGCAATGCTGGTGTGCACACGGCTTCAAGGCCAAACCCGCGGTCGAGCTTGGGGGCGGTAGTCTACTGATTCAGGCCGCAAAATGCAGCCCATTTTTGTAGCTTCTTGTGAGTTTTGGGTGCGCAGACCCACCGGACTTCAATCCAGACCGAGCAGCTGTTGCATGTCATACATGCCCGGCGGTTGGGCCGGGATAAAGCGTGCTGCGCGCAGCGCGCCCTGGGCAAAGTTCATGCGGCTCTGAGCCCGATGGGTGATCTCGATGCGCTCCCCATCCCCGGCGAAGAGCACGGTGTGCTCACCCACAATGTCGCCGCCACGCAGGGCGGAAAACCCGATGGTCTTGCGCTCCCGTTCGCCGGTGATGCCCTGCCGCCCGAAGACCGCATCGGCGGCGAGGTCACGCTCGAGGGTGGCGGCGAGGATTTCCCCCATGCGCACCGCCGTCCCCGACGGCGCATCAATCTTGTGGCGGTGATGCGCTTCCATCACCTCAACATCCACCGCATCGCCGAGCGCGGCGGCGGCGATCTCGATCAGCTTGAACGTGAGATTCACGCCCACACTCATGTTCGGCGCCATGAACACCGGTATCTGCTCCGCCGCGGCGTGTAACTGCGCGAGCTGCTCATCGCTGAAGCCGGTTGTGCCGATCACCATGGCTTTGTCATTGGCGGCGCAGACCTTGGCCAGCGCGAGCGTGGCGTCGACCCTGGTGAAATCGATGACCACGTCGAAGCGCGCGAGCGCACCTTCCGGGTCGGCTTCCACCGCAACCCCCAGATGGCCAACGCCGCCGAGTTCACCCGCATCGGCGCCCACGAGCGAACTGCCGGGATACTCGAAGGCGCCACCCAACGCGAGATCATCCGCTTCGTGCACAGCCTGGATGAGGGTTTTACCCATGCGCCCGCCGGCGCCCGCGATGGCGATCCGAGTCATTGAAGGTCCTTCGAGTTTGATAGCTTAAGCAGCGGCGTTTATACGACGCCGGGCTGCAAAAGTCAGCAAGGGGATGCTGATCCGAGGAAAAGTAAGGTGCAAGTTCGGCCGACGGGTCAAAACCCCTAAGACTTCAGCCCGTCCCAGAATTCTTTCACGCCGTCCAGCCAGCTCTTCTCTTTAGGCGAGTGTTTATCACTCCCACCAAACGAGGCTTTGAGCTCTTCGAGCAGCCCCTTCTGGGCGTCGGTGAGTTTGACCGGCGTTTCCACCACCACTTTGCACAGCAGATCGCCAACCCCACCCCCGCGCACTTGGGTCACACCCTTGCCGCGCAAGCGGAAGACTTTGCCGGTCTGGGTCTCCGGCGGAATTTTCAATTTCACCCGTCCATCGAGGGTCGGGACTTCAAGTTCGCCACCGAGGGCGGCATCGGGAAACGAGATAGGCACCTCACAGTACAGGTGCCGCCCTTCGCGGACAAAGATCGGGTGGTCGCTGACCTCGATCTGCACATACAGATCGCCTGGCGGGCCACCATGCGGACCGGCCTCCCCCTCGCCGGTCAGGCGTATGCGGTCGCCCGTATCCACACCGCCAGGGATCTTGACCGACAGCGTTTTGCGCTTTTCCGTACGCCCCGCACCACCGCAGCTACGACACGGGTCGGTGATGATGCGGCCTTGGCCGCGACACCGTGGACAGGTTTGTTGGAGGGAAAAGAAACCCTGGGAGACCCGGATCTGGCCCTGGCCCTGGCAGTCAGGACAGGTGCTGGGAGAAGAACCAGGCGCGGAACCTTCGCCGCCGCATTCCTCGCAGTTGGCCAACACCGGGATGCGTATCTCAACAGTATCGCCCTTGACCGCTTTTTCAAGGTCCAGGCTCATGTTGTAGCGCAGGTCGGAACCGCGCGCCGGACCGCCGCGACCACCACCACGACCGCCACCAAAAATGTCGCCGAACACATCGCCGAAGATGTCGCCGAAGTTGCCTTCGAAGTTGAAGCCACCGCCCCCGCCCTGACTGGGGTCCACACCTGCGTGGCCGAAGCGGTCATAGGCGCCGCGCTTCTCGTCGTCGGCGAGGATCTCGTAGGCCTCGCTGGCCTCTTTGAACTTCTCCTCGGCCGCCTCGTCGTCAGGATTGCGGTCCGGGTGATATTTCATGGCCAAACGACGATAGGCTTTCTTGAGGTCGCCTTCAGACGCATCGCGCCCGACCCCCAGCACTTCGTAATAATCTCGTTTGGACATGTTGAACCCTTTCTTACGCGACTCTTAAAGCACTCTTAAGCGACGCGAAATGTAGCGACGTCAGCGTGAGACAAAACGGCGGCGAGGCACGTCGCGTACCCCACCGCCCGTTTCAAACCCAACGATACGTGGCTACTTCTTGTCGTCGTCCACCTCTTCGAACTCAGCGTCGACAGCGTCATCTCCCGGGCCAGCATCCGCCGCACCATCCGCCTCGGCTTCCGCGCCGGCCTCTTGAGCTTGTTCTTCGTACATCTTCTGCGCCAGCGTGGCCGATGCCGCGGACAAGGCCTGGATCTTGGCTTCGATATCGTCCTTGTCCTCGCCTTTAAGGGCGTCTTCCAACTCCGTCGCCGCCGCCTCGATGGCCTGCTTCTCTTCGTCGGTGGCCTTCTCGCCAGCGTCTTCTACCGCCTTGCGGGCGCCGTGGATCAAACCATCCGCCTGGTTGCGCAACTGCACCATCTCTTCGAACTTCTTGTCCTCTTCTGCGTTGGCTTCCGCGTCACGGATCATCTGCTCGATCTCTTCATCGGACAGGCCGCTGGAGGCCTTGATGACGATCGACTGCTCTTTACCCGTCGCCTTATCCTTGGCCGAGACGTTCAATATGCCGTTGGCATCTAGATCAAACGCCACTTCGATCTGCGGCATGCCGCGCGGTGCGGGCGGGATGTCCGCCAGGTCAAAACGCCCCAGCGACTTGTTCTGCCCCGCCTGTTTGCGCTCACCCTGCAGCACGTGGATGGTCACGGCAGTCTGGTTGTCATCCGCGGTGGAGAAGACCTGGGTCTTCTTGGTCGGGATGGTCGTGTTCTTTTCGATCAACACGCTCATCACCTGGCCCAGGGTTTCGATGCCCAGAGACAGCGGGGTGACATCGAGCAGCAGAACGTCTTTCACGTCGCCGGACAGGACCGCCGCCTGAATCGCAGCACCCATCGCCACCGCCTCATCCGGGTTCACGTCCTTGCGCGCCTCTTTGCCGAAGAACGCTTTGACCTTCTCCTGCACCAGCGGCATACGGGTCTGGCCGCCGACCAGGATCACATCGTCGATGTCGTTGACGCTGAGACTTGCATCGTCCAGCGCGGTCCTGATCGGGGCGATCGTGCGCTCGGCCAGATCTTCCACCAACGACTCGAGCTTGGCCCGGGTCAGCTTCATGACCAGGTGCTTCGGTCCGGTCTGATCGGCCGTGATGTAGGGCAGGTTGATCTCGGTCTGCTGGCTGTTGGACAGCTCGATCTTGGCTTTTTCCGCCGCCTCTTTGAGGCGCTGCAGGGCCAGCGGATCGTTGTGCAGATCGACACCGTTGTCGTTCTTAAACTCTTCCGCAAGATAGTCGATGATGCGCAGGTCAAAATCCTCACCGCCGAGGAAGGTATCGCCGTTGGTGGAGAGCACTTCGAACTGATGCTCACCGTCCACCTCCGCGATCTCGATGATGGAGACGTCGAAGGTGCCGCCACCGAGGTCATAGACCGCAACTTTGGTATCCCCGCGCTGCTTGTCCAGGCCATAAGCCAGGGCCGCAGCGGTCGGTTCATTGATGATGCGCTTGACGTCGAGTCCGGCGATCTTCCCGGCGTCCTTGGTCGCCTGACGCTGGGAATCGTTGAAATAGGCCGGCACGGTGATCACCGCTTCGGTCACGTCCTCTCCGAGGTACTCCTCAGCGGTCTTTTTCATCTTTTTCAGGACTTCGGCAGAGATCTGCGGCGGCGCAAGCTTCTCGCCCTTCACCTCGATCCAGGCGTCGCCGTTGCTCGCCTCGGAGATGGTATAAGGAACCATCTTGATGTCCTTCTGCACCACGTCGTCCTTGAACTTACGACCGATCAGGCGCTTGACCGCAAAGAGCGTATTGGTGGGGTTGGTCACCGCCTGGCGCTTGGCGTTCTGGCCGACCAGGATCTCGCCGTCTTCCGTGTAGGCGATGATCGATGGCGTGGTGCGATCGCCTTCTGAGTTTTCGATAACCCGCGGATCGCCGCCGTCGAGAACGGCCACACACGAGTTGGTGGTACCGAGGTCAATTCCGATGATCTTGCCCATTTTCGTTCTTACCTTTGTTTACGCCGCCCATCTGCGGACTTAAGTCACTGTTCAGGCCTTTATATCTGGGCGCTGGTGGTAAAGTTCAAGGGTGCCCCAGCACCCTCCTGCTCGCGCTATTCGCCTTTGACGACAATCACTTTGGCCGCGCGCACCAGGCGGCCGTTGAGCACATATCCTTTGGCCATCACGTCCATCACCGAATTCGGCTCCGCCGCCGGGTTGGGCACCATGGTCATCGCCTCATGCACCTGGGGATCGAACGGCTCACCGAGGGGGTCGATGACCTCGACTCCGGAGCGCGACAGGGTATCGACAAAGAGTTTCACGGACAGCGCGACACCTTCACCAATCGCTTGAGCCCCGTCTGTGGCTTGGGCCGTTTCCACCGCCTTGTCCAGCGAGTCGAGCACCGGGATGAGATCGCTGAGCAACTTCTCCACTGCAAATTTGTGGGCGTTTTCGACTTCGCGGCCGGTGCGACGCTTGAGATTTTCCATGTCGGCCAAGGTGCGCAGCAGCTGATCTTTGGCCTGGGCCAGCTCCTCTGCCGGAACCGGCTGCTCGTCCTCGGCAGCGCCGGAATCGTCGCTCTGCTGCGAGTCTTCTGCGGACCCTGACCCTTCCGGCTGTCCCGCCTCTTCTTCATGGGAGACGTCTTCGGACGCGCTTTCGGGCGGCGTCGACTCCGAGTGCTCGGGCTGCTCGGTATTGTCTGCGGACATGGTGCGTTTCACCCCTGGCTTGCTGGTGGTTTTTATCGTGGGAGCGTTATGGGGACGCGAATGGCTTTTTCAAGGGTGCGGCGGACTTTTTTTACAGCCCGAGGCCACTCAGGCCTGGCGCATCGCGGCGGAGAGCAGCCGGGCGGTCAAGTCGACCACCGGAATGACGTCTTTGTAGTCCATCCGCTGTGGCCCAATCACCCCGAGTACTCCGGCGACAGCGCCGTTGAGCTCATAGGATGAGGTGACCAGCGACATGTCTTCCAGGGGCTGATAACCCGCCTCTTCGCCGATAAACAGCTGCACGCCGTTGGTCTGCAGACATTGATCGAGCAGATGCAACACCCGACCTTTGCGCGACACCGCATCGAACAGAGAGCGAATGGTGTTGGTGTCTTCGCTGAAATCGAGGAGCCGGCTTTCGCCGCTGACCACCAGATCCTGGCTGCCCTCTTCCTGGGGATCAGAAAACACCGCCGCCGCCATATCGAGGGCGGACTGCATTAGCGTATCCATCCGGTCTTTGTCGGCCTGCATGCTCTCGAGGACTTCGTTGCGGATGTCGATCAGCGCGCGCCCGCCGAATTCGCGATTGATCAGGTTGGCCGCCTGGGTCAGCTCAACGCTCGAAAACTCGCGCTCGGTATGGATGACCCGGTTCTGCACCTCGCGATCGTTCAGCACCAGGATGACCAGCACCCGGTCGTCATCGAGCGGCACAAATTCGATGTGGCGCAGGGTCACCTGATTGCGCAGCGGGGTGGTGATCAGGCAGGTCATCTGGGTGATCTGAGACAGCAGGTCTGAAGCCGACGCCACCAACTCGCTCGGCGACATGTCCGGGTTCAGTTCGGCTTCGATCTCCTTGACCTGGCTCGCCTCCCAGGGTTCTACCCGCAACAGCGAGTCGACGAAGAAGCGGTAACCCTGGCTGGTGGGCACTTTACCCGCCGAGGTATGGGGCGAGGTCACGAGACCGAGGGATTCCAGATCCCCCATGATATTACGCACCGTGGCGGACGAGACGCTGATCTGCGGCAGCGTCGCCAGGCTCTTGGAAGCCACCGGGTTGCCATCCGCGATGTACTGTTCTACCAGCAACTTGAACAGGTGCTGGGCACGCGGATCAACTTGTTGAGAGAGGTCAGGCATATCCGGTCAATCGACATATTTTGGCGCGGGGACAAATTCTTATACCAGTGATCGCCGAAAACTGCACCCGTTGCGCATATTATTAGTGGACACTGTATGTGTGTACAGTGTATATCTATACAGTATAAAACTCCCCGTGATAATTCGCGCGACTCGGCGGCCGCAACCACACGGCGTCGCGATCAGAAGGCGGTCCCGATAAAAAGGCGGTCCCGATGAGAAGGCGGTCCCGATGAGAAGGCGGTCCCGATGAGAAGGCGGTCCCGATCAGAAGGCGATCGCGATCAAAAAAGATCCATAACACGAGCATAGTCCACCAATGCTGAAAAATTTAACGCTGAAGAACTTTGTCCTGGTCGAGGCTCTCGACATCACATTCCGCGACGGCTTGACCGCCATCACCGGCGAGTCCGGTGCGGGCAAGTCGATCTTGCTCAATGCACTGGGACTGCTCCTGGGTGAGCGAGCCCGAACCGAGGCGGTGCGTCCCGGCGCCAGCAAAGCGGACGTAAGCGCCGAATTCGACCTGTCAAAATTGCCTGAACTGCAGCGCCAGCTGGCGCAGGACGAGTTGGTCGAGGACGACCCCGCGATCTGCATCATCCGGCGCGTCGTGTCCGCCCAGGGCCGTTCCCGGGGGTTCGTCAACGGCATCCCGGTCACCACCCAATACCTGCGCAGCCTGGGCCATCAACTGGTCGATATCCACGGTCAGAACGAACACCTGCGCCTGACCGCGCGCAACACCCAGCTCGCCCTGCTCGACGATTACGCGCAGAGCAACGACAAGCGCGCCAAGGTTCACGGGGCCTACCATCGATGGCAGACCACACTGCAGGAGATCGCCGCTCTAAAGGCCAGGCATGATGCCGCGGTGGACCGTCAAGATCTCCTGACCTATCAGCTCCAGGAACTGCAGGAGCTCGATCTGCAGCCCGGCGAATTCAAAACCCTGCAACAGCAGCACAAACTGCTGGCCAACGCAGCCCAAACCCAAGCGTGCCTACAGAGCACGCTGGACCAGATCGAACAAGCCGACGCCCTGCGCTGCGCCGTGAGTGGGGTCACGCAGATCGAGATCGAGCACGAGTTACTCACCTCGGCGCAGGACAATCTGCAGACGGCGCTCGGATTGCTGGACGATGCCGGACGAGACTTACGGCACCTGCAGGATCAGGTCGTGGCCGACCCAGTGGCACTGCAAGATCTCGAAGCACGCCTGAATACTGTTCTGGACCTCGCCCGCAAACACCGCATAAAACCGGAAGCGCTGGCAGACCACACCCAGCAGCTGCGCGCCGAACTCGATCATTTTGACGAGGATACGGATGCCCTTGCGAGCCTGGAGGCCAGCCTGGAAGAACAACACACCACCTACCGCCGTCACGCGCTCGCGCTATCCAAGAAGCGGCGTAAAGCCGCACCCAGGTTCGCTGCTGGGGTGAGTACCTACATGCAGCAATTGGGGATCGGTGCAGGGGCCTTTCATATAGCGTTTACCGACCCTGAGGCTACAGCACAGGCCGAGGCGAACCGAAGCGCAAAGGTACAAGACCAAGAGCAGGGACAACAACGGAAAGATGCAAACGCTAAGGCAGAACAAGAGTACGGCATCGACCAGGTAGAATTCCAGGTTACCACCAACCCGGATTTTCCTGCCGGACCCCTGGGTCAGATTGCATCGGGTGGGGAGCAGACCCGCATCGCGCTCTCCATCCAGATCGTCGCCGCCGAGCAGAGTCAACTCCCCTGTCTGATCCTCGACGAAGCAGATGTGGGCGTGGGTGGAACCACGGCAGATACGGTCGGTCGTATCTTGCGCGATCTCGGTAACCACACCCAGGTCATCTGCGTCACTCACGCGCCGCAGGTCGCCGCCTTGGGCAACAGCCACCTGCGGGTGGTTAAGGAAGGCAACCACACCAATATTCAACCTCTGAACAAAGATCGACGGGTCCACGAACTGGCCCGCATGCTGGCCGGTGCAGACATCAATGACAAAACCCGGGAATACGCGCAGACGCTCCTGCATGCGGCCAACGAGACCCCACCACGAGCACAGGCAGGTCCATAGGCACGCGCGGACAGTCAACCCGGTCATCAAAGCCACGCGGTAGGCAATGCGGCTGCGACGGCGGCCAACGCAAAGGCGGCCTGCACGCAGCGCGCCACCGCGAAGTCCACCTCCTGTGTAATAAACGGCAACAGATCCGCCGCACACCCAATCGCGCACCCACACGCTGGTGGCGAGTAGCTCAGGGCTTGCGGTAAACTCCTCCCCCCGTGCATTCAGCTACGATAAAGTCATGATACGTATCCTAAAAACCGTCAGCCTTGCGTGTATCACCACCCTGATCGTCAGCGGCTGTAGCATGCCGAAGATTCCGCGGGTCCATAAGGTCTCCGTGCAGCAGGGTAACGTCCTGACCCAGGAGATGATCGATAAACTGAAACCCGGCATGACCCGCAGCCAGGTTGCCTACATCATGGGTGAGCCGATTTTGCGCAACACGTTCAACGACTCACGCTGGGAATATGTGTATACGATCGTGGTACCCGGGTACGTCGATAGCGACACGCACATGACTCTCTTCTTCGAAAACGACGTCCTTTCCCACTTTGTCGGCGACTTCCTCCCTAGCGACAGCCAGGGCGGCGAAACGCCCGAAGGCACCGAGCAGCAAAGCACCACGCCTGCTGGGGCTTAGCTGAACTACCCAGAGCGCTGTCTGCGCACGCTCCAGGCGCGCGGTTTTCGTTCTGGGTCAGTGACCGATCCACCTCAGCAAGGATCACGAGGGCGTGCCGCCAGAAACTGTCCGACTTCACGCTTAACCCGGCCCATCGGGATCGCGTCGCCTGCGCCCAGGCAGCGCGCCAACCACGTCCACCGCTTCGCCCGCGGGTACGCGTTTGAACCCGTTAAAGAGACCGCTAATGGTTGTTCGGCCGAGATACAGACACCTCTGAAGTCGTCAGACTCCACTGGCCAACCGCCGCATGCGCTGGCAGAACGCATCGACCATACGGTCCGCAACTTTCTCGGCCACACCGGACAACAAAACACCCAACATGCCGCCGACCTCATACTCCAGATCAAGGGTCACGCGGCAGCCATGATCCCCTAATGCCTTAAAGGCCCATTTTCCCAGAAGATGTTGCAGCGGTCCTTCCACCAAGCGCATTTCCAGCGCCTCATCCGGCATATGGACGTTGCGTGTGACAAACGCGGTGGTCATGCCTTTACCCGTAGCTGTCACCTTGGCGATGAGACCGTCCTCCTTGTGAGACAGCACCTCCACGGAATCACAGGCGGGAAGAAACTCCGGATAGGCCTCCACATCAGCAACCACCGCAAATGCCGCGGACGCGGGGACCTCCAACAGGACTGTGCGGGTGAGCTTGGGCATTCGACGTCTAAGAGCCTATGAGATCGCGCACCAAGGGCAGGATTGTATACACAAACACCGCCAGCACGCCGATCGGGGCGACCACCCCACCCACAAACTTCCATAGAAAAGAGACAAATCCCGACTGTATGCCCAACTCGTCACTCAAGATGTTCTTCGGCAATACCCACACTGCAAACAAGGCGATGAACATGCCCCCCAAGGGCAACATGATGTTCTGGGTGACATAGTCGACAAAATCGAAGAACGCGAGCCCGCCGACAATATGCACATCGGCCCAGACATTGAACGAGAGCACGGAGCCGAGCCCCAGAATCCAGCAGATCACGCCCAGGCTGATCGATACCCGTTTACGCTTGGCGTTGTACTCCTCGACCAGATACGCCAGCGCCGGCTCGAGGAGGGAGATAGCCGACGTGATGGCCGCAAAACTGACAAGCACAAAGAACACCGTGCCGAAAACGGCACCCAACGGCAGTTGCCCAAACGCCAGCGGAATGGTCACGAACATCAGACCCGGTCCCTGACCGGCTTCCAGACCGTTGGCGAACACGATCGGGAATATGGCCAGTCCCGCCGTCACCGCCACCGTGGTGTCCAGCAGGGCGATGGTCAGGACGGTACTGCCGATACCAGCGTCCTTGGGCACGTAGGCGCCGTAAGCCATCATCGCCCCCATCCCCAGACTCAGGGTGAAGAAGGCCTGGCCCATCGCGAGCAACCAGGTCTCCGGTTGGATCGCGTCAAACTTGAGGTCGAACATGAACGCCAGGCCCTGCTCGAACCCGCCGGAGTTAACCGCATATACCAACAACACGATCAACAACACAAACAACAGCGGCATGAAGATGCGGATCGCCGTCTCCAGCCCCTTACTCACCCCTTTGCCGACAATCCAGACTGTGAGGATCAGAAACAGGGTCTGCCACAGGATCAACTGAACAGGGTCGGCGAGGAAACCATTGAACGTATCATTTGCAACGTTGGCACTCGCAGCTTCAAACGTGCCCTGGGCCGTGAGCCAGATATAATTCAGCGCCCAACCCGCGATCACCGCGTAGTAGGATAGGATCAGAAAACCAGCCAGCACACCCATCCAACCGATAAACACCCAGAAGTTGCCCGCGCCTGCACGCGCGATCAGTTCCCGCATGGCATTGATGGGGCTGGAGCGCCCGGCACGACCCAACATGACCTCGCTGATCATGATCGGTATGCCTACCAGCGCCACACACACCAGGTAGATCAATACGAAGGCTCCACCGCCGTTTTCGCCAGCGATATACGGGAACTTCCAGATGTTGCCCAGGCCCACCGCCGAGCCAGCGGCGGCGAGTACAAACAGCCAGCGGCTGGACCACATGCCGTGACGCGAATCAGATCCCATAGCCATATTCGAATTCTTCTGATGCTTATGTTGGGCGCATTCTACTACTTCGGCTGCACCCGTGAAGTGCACAGGCAGCGCCGCGCAGCAGGCGCAGAGACGCGTGCGGCGGGCCACTTTCGTCGCTGCAACCTTGGGGTATACTGCGCGCCCGCTGGCGAGAGCGCCGGTTGAGAAGAAACGTCATGAGCAAGTCTGGAAAGAACAAAAAGCAGCTGCCTGGGACCATCGCCCAGAACAAGCGCGCGCGCCATGACTACCACCTGGAAACCAAGTTCGAAGCCGGGATAGTGCTGCAGGGTTGGGAGCTGAAGAGCATACGCGACGGCCGTGTACAGATCACCGATTCGTTTGTGATCCTCCACCAGGGCGAGGCGTTTCTTTCCGGCACCAACATCACGCCACTCACCAGTGCGAGCACCCATGTTGTGGCCGAACCTCAGCGCAATCGCAAATTGCTGCTGCACGCCAAAGAACTGGGCCAGATATTTGCCGCGACCCAGCAGAAAGGTTTTACCTGTGTGCCCACCGCTATGTACTGGAAGGGCAACAAGGTCAAGGTCGAGATCGCCCTGGCCAAAGGCAAGCAACAGCACGACAAACGCGAGAGCACTCGGGAGAAAGACTGGCAGCGCGACAAAGCGCGCTTGATGAAATCCAGCAATCGTTAGGTCGATCCCACCCGCAGGCCGCATTCAGTTAGGCGTGAGATATTTGTTAGATTTAGCGCACTAACAATCAGGTGGCAATATGGCGCCTGGGCCAGAGGGAGGGGGCGTGAGATACGCGGGTTTCATCAGTTACTCTCATGCAGACAGCAATTTTGCTGCCTGGTTGCAGACCCGACTGGAACATTTTCGCGTGCCGAAGGGTGTCGGTGAGCGCGGGAGCATTGGTCGCATTTTTCGTGATCAATCCGATCTATCTGCGGCTTCACATCTGGAAGCCATTCTGTCAGAACAGTTGGATCAATCTGCCTATCTGATCGTCGTGTGTTCACCGCACGCACCCACCTCCAACTGGGTTGCCAGAGAAATTGAGCACTTCAAAACGCTCGGTCGTGCTGACAAGATTCTGACCGTCCTCGCCGATGCAGCCCCGGGTCGGGAACTGGCGACCTTACCCGCTGCCCTACGCGACATAGAACCGCTGATGGTTGATGCCAGGAAACGCGCAGACCGCAACCACGCCGTGCGGATGCTGGCGGCGGGTCTGCTCGATGTCGATCTGGACACATTGGTACGCCGCCATTCGCGCAGCCAAACCCGCCGCATGACCGCCTGGTTCGCGGGTATCACGCTGCTATCGATATGCGGCACCACACTGGCCACCTATGCACTGGTCCAAAACGAGGAACTGATCGCCGAACAAGCCCGCCGAGCCGCTGCACAGCAGACTGCGGAAGAGACCAACGAATTTCTCGCATCGATGCTGATCGCATCGAACGACCCTACACTCTCAACCGCGTCATCAAGCGAGTTACTCGCCAGCGTACTGGAGCGCGCGCGCCAGCAAATGGGGGGCTCGCAGGCGCTCCAGGATCGACTGATCGGCCGGATCTGGAACCTCTATGTCAGACTGGGTTGGTATACGCGCGCGAGTCAAACCATCGAAGAAGCTCTGAATGAGTCCCTAGCCGCAGGCGCCGATCCAGCGCGGGTTGCACAGTATCGCCTGCAGCTTGCACACCTCACCCTGCTGCAGGGTGATGCCACACGCGCCAAAGCCGGATATCTCAACGGGTTCGAGACGATCCGTGGGCTTGGCCACCAAGATCTTGAAATCGAATACGCCATGGGCTTAGCCCATACACACTACAATTTGAGCGACCTGCAGGCTTCGCGGACATGGTTCGAGCAGGCTCGTTCAAGGCTTGAGCGGCGCGTCCCGCCAAATCGCCGCGCACTCGCCACTCTGTACAGCATGCTCGGCAGCCTGGACCATCTCGAGGGCGAACTTGCGGCTGCGGACCAACACTTTCTGAAGACCATTGAGTTAGCGGATGAGGAGGCGGAAATCTTAACCGCGGCATGGGCCAATCGAGGTGAGTTGTACGACGACTTCGGTAAGTTTGATGAATCCTACCAGTTCTACCAGACGGCAATGGATCATGCCACTCGCCACTACGGCACCAAGCATCCCAAGCTCGGCAAGTTGATGCTGGAAATGTCCAACGCCATCCAAACACTACATGGTTGGGATGCAGCGATCGACAACGCATTGGCCGCCGTAGATGTTCTCCAAGAAACCGTCGGCGAAGTCCACCCCGACACCGCAAGAGCACTGGACGCTGCTGGATTGAAATTCATGCAGGTCGGACGTTTCGACGAGGCGCTAGCGTACTGCCAGCGTGCCTTGCAGGCGTACCAACAGCTCTTTGATGGCGATCATCGCGAAATCGCACGAGTACATAACAACGTCGGCGGCATTCTCCTGCAGCGTGGGCAAATCGCAGCAGCGGAACCCTACTTCCGCACAGCCCTGAACATGCGCGAGGCGTTGTTTCAGAACTTGAACAACGCACCGGTATCCAATTCTCGGGCCAACCTGGCCGACGTACTGAACCGCCTCGGTCGGCCTACCGAAGCCGCCCCTCTGGCGCGCAGTTCCGCACGCGGGTATCGAACTATCTACGACAACGTCTCTCACTGGCGCGTGGCGGTGTCCGAGAGCATTTTGGGTGAGTCGTTGCTGCTGCAAGGCGAAATCGGGCAGGCGCGACCGTTACTCGAACGCAGCTACGCGCTGCTACGCGATGCAAGACCGGAATCAACCTACCTGCGCGACGCACACGCTCGGCTGCAACGCCTGCAGGATCGTCAAGGAGATGGACACGATGAACACTAAGCAACGGATCGCTTTACTCTACTGCAGCCTCTTAGCTGTGGCCTCGTGCACAAACCACGCACCCTATGTCAGTCCGGTAACTATCGCCAAGCAAGGCAAGCCTATCCGCATCGCGCAACCGGGTGATGTGGTCAGCGCTTCTGCGGAGATCACCGACCCGAACGACGACCAGATCACCGTTCGCTGGTATGTGTCGGAAGGTCGCCTGCTGGATGACGGCTTGAATACCGGCCAATGGCAGTTGCCGACAACACCAGGCACACACTTGATTCGTCTGCGTGCACGCGACGAACACGGTCTCGTGAGCGAAAGCCGTGGGCAGATCCTGATCGGTGAGGCCTACGACCTGACCGGCGTGGTTACCGACGAAGCCGGCGCGCCGCTACCGAACGCCAAGGTCAGCATCAACGGCAAACAGACCATTACGGATGCGAACGGCAGATATGCTCTGGCACTGCCAGCGGAATTGGCCAACGCGGCCAGCTTCAGTGTCGCCATCACCAAACCCGGTCACATGCCGGTCTACACAACCCGCAACAGCGCACCGACCGATAACGCCTGGGCCCTCGGCAACACCACCAGCCAGCAGCTACCCGGCAACACAACCATGGTACTGACCGACCCCAACGCAAAATGTAAACCACCTCCAGCAAGCCTGATAGATTGGGACCGCCATGCCCAGTGGCGCGCGCCGCGCGAGCGCCTGAACAGCGGTAACTTTGAAATCGCAACCATCGACACGTCGCTGCAGAGCGCGTTGGATTTTGTGCTGGATGGGGGCGACTGCCCACCTGGAGCGAGCGTGAGCATACCCGCTGCGGGTCTTAGTGATCCGTTGGACAATTCCACGCCCGCAGTGGTTGACCTAACCCTGGGCACCGTCGATCTGACGACACCAGACTCCATGCCGGGCAACCGCGCTGTGGAAGGGGGACGCTACATGATCAGCGCTGGCGCAGCCGTGATCGAAGCCCGCAGCCAGGGACGGGAACTGACGCTAAACGACACGGCCACGCTCACCGTACCCCTGGCAGGCGTGCAGCGCTGTATGAGCGACACTGAAGCTCACCTGCGCGAGCGCTGCGCACCACCCCCCGAAGGCGTACGCGTTCTGGTCTTCGATCGCGAGGCCCAACTCTGGCGCGACGAAGGCCCGGCGAAGTTCGATTCCACCAACGGGAGTTTTAAGGCGTCTCTGAGCCACTTCTCCGAGTTCAATATGGACCAGATCAAAGATGATCCAGGCTGTTTGCGCATCGACAGCCAAGCGATAGCGGGCCCCCTTGCTATCGACCTTGTGGTGCCCAACGAATCTGCTTTTCTGGCCCCAACCTATGCCCACCGCGAAATCGAAAATCCACCCGGCGACCAGATTCACGCCTTTTTTAACCTGCCCCCTGAGACCGACGTCGGCCTGATCGCGATGCGCAAGAACCCGTCACCAACCTGCCCGGGAGATGTGGACATTGTCCCACTGGGCGTGTTTGCCGGGATCACATCAGCGCCGGTACCAGGCGGATTCCCGAGCGGCTCGCTCACCCCGCCGTATCCACAATGCGGCAGCATGGTAGTACTGGCTGACCTCGCGGCGATCAACACGATCATTCGAGATGGCAGCGGCATCCCGGTCGGTTGGCATGCGGCCGTTTTCGCTGCTTTGGCAGACCCGAGCACCGACGAATTGCTGCCCCTGGATGCTTCAAACAGTTGCAACTTCTATCCCGACGGCAGCAGCAATTGTTCGGTGATCGGCATTGTTGATAGCGGCAGTACGCGTACCCGCCTGCAGGTCACCAGTCCCAACCGTCTTACCCAAAACAATTTTGGCGCCACAGATGCAAGTCTGCTGGCCGTCACAGACAATCAAAGCGTCAACCTGCGCTTGAACGGGATCAGCGCACGTGCGGGTAACGTCATTCCAGAAGCCCCCGGTGCGGGGCAATTTGAATCTGCGATCGTGTCGGTGGACGTACCTGGTGGGTTGGATCTCACCCTGATCGGTGCTGACGTAATTCGCAACATGGTGGCGCGCATCGACTACACCAATGTCCTGGTCGGCACCCCGGAAATCACCGGCAGTCCCGGAATTGCAGACGTCACACTTTACGAACCAGGCTCAAGCTCGATTCCCGACGCTGAGATCACCCTCGATCTCGATCCTTTCCCCGCTCTGGGTTCGGCCCAACCACCGCGATTCTATCTGCGCAACTTCGAACTGCGTCGCGGCTGCAACCGCGTGTTCGGCCAACCCAACCCGGAAGACCAGGACTTCCAGTTTCTATTCGACACCGGTTCCACGGTGACGGTAGTGAACGATGCGGTTGCCACCAAGCTGGGTTTAATACTGGGTCCGGGTGGCGTCCACACCGGCGGGTCCGACTGCTTTGCGCCGGGTGACCAGAAAGGCTACGCACTTGATCTCTTCACCGCCAATGGTATCGGCGGTGTTTATCAAATCGAAAACCCCGTGATCTGCTGGGATGAAAGCCGGGTTGGCGGCACCGCTTTCGGCCGGGCCAACGACGGCATTATCGGATCTAATCTCTTCAACGCTGTGGAGATTATCCTGGACGGCAGCAACAGCAGTCTGGGCCTGCGCCAATAGCACAGCCAGGCTCAGCCCTTATGTTAAACAGCTGCCTGGGCGCATCCCCACTACGAGCGCGCGCCAGTACCGCAAGGGCTAAGTTGCTGTCCCGGACAAAGGCAAGCAGCAGTTCGACATACGCCAGAGCACCGGGAAAAAGACTGGCAACGCGACAAAGCGCGCTTGATGAAATCCAGCAATCGGTAATACTTGAACCTCAACGGAACGGGGAGCGCACACCAAGGAGGTCAGCCGTGCAAGAACGGAGATTTGCGGCACCGCACCACAATCGGCTTCGGCACCTCGTTGGGTGCATCGCACTGCTCCTCGCCGCCACCACGCTGAGCGCGCAGCCGGCGTTGACTGCCGACGACACCCTCGATCGGTTCGCGGCAACCGCGCCCCATCTGAACCCACGCCCAAATCAAGCAGAGCTCGAGCAAACATTGCGCAATGTCTGCGAAACCGAATCCGCTCGGGCTTGTTTGCGCTATATCGAGGAGAACAAGCTACGAGTGCGCAGCGCCCTGCCCAACAACCCCGCCTACTGGCAAGCCTATCGCGCTGCGCTGGATGCGCCTCCATACAACCCGATCGAATGTTACCTGGACACCGCAGTGTCGCCGGAAAAGTGCTTCCACCATCCCGCCCAACACCAACTGATGGAAACCACCTACTCCTGGCTGTGGTATCAACTGGCGCGCGAGGAAGAAGACTTGATCGCGCAGTTCACCGCCATCTACCAGCGCATCCGCACGCGCAGCGCGCAATCTCCGAGCATGCTTAACAAGATGATCGACATCGCGATGCTGAGCATTGTGCAGCACCAACTGGGGTTACTGCTGGGTCGCTCCGCCGAACGGGGTGAACTAGAAAACGTGCGCGCGCTACGTCGGCTGGCCACCCCGCATGCCAAGGAAGTGCGCTCATTGGGTCCCGCCTTCGCAGGCGAGATCGCCTTGCGAACCAACGCACGCAAGAGGTTCGAGGCACCGGAACGCTATGGCCAACTGGAAATGGGTGACGAGTTGGACAATGGTGTGCTCGATGCGCTTTTGCATGACGAGTCGTACGAAGATTACCTAAAAGCCCTGGTGGCCGTGAGCGAACAATCCTGGTCTGACTACTGGCAGTACGGTTTCACCACCATGCCGCTCGCTATTCCCAGCGGTGAAGACGCATACGCCCCGATACTTGGGGCGCTCAGCACCCACGTCCAAACGGGTCGTTCAAGCGAAGTGCCGGTCTTTCTTCTGCCGGCCCTGGCGGACATCTATCAGGGGCTAAGCGACCCAGGAATTCCCGATCGCCCGCCGCCCCCCTTCTGGGAGTGGCGCTGGCTCGATGCGGAGCAGACTTTGTGCCTGATCCCTCAGGAACGCGCGGTGGGACCATCCGATTTCACCCGCGAGCGAGGCGCATGCATGGCGTACTTTCCCCTGCCCTGAGCGCCAACGTTCAAGATAGACGACACACGTCTGGCCCCACGACAACAGCGGCGCGGCGCGTCTATTCAGCGAGAAGCCAGGAGGTTGGTTGTACGAATCGCGAGGAAGAAACCGCAGGCCTGGCTATCGGCGCATCGACCGGATTTAGGTAGCCCCGACACCCTGTCGCCAGGCGACCATCTCGATCGCCGCCACCGCAGCTTCGATGCCCTTGTTGAACTCATCGTCTGCAGCGCGTTCGGCGGCTTGTTCGATGGTGAAGACCGGCAGAATTTCGACCACGATCGGGCGGCGAAACTCGTGCATCAACTCGCCCAATCCCCGCATCGATTCATAACTGATCATCTCGAAGTGTAAGGTGTCGCCTTTGACAATCACACCAAAACAGATGACCGCATCGAGGGAATTGTCCACATCGGTGGCCAGCAAATCCCGCGCTGCCAACGGTATCTCCAAGGAACCAGGCAGCGTGTGCTGTTCAATCTCGCTGTAACCATAGTTGCGCAGCACAGAATCGCAGGCCTCGGCCATGCTATCCACGTACTCCGGATACCACTTGGATTTCAGAATCGCAATGCGCCCCAAACGAGTAATGCGAGGCAGGTTGCTGAGGTCGACGCTGACTTTCACGGGCGCTTGAGTTCAGCCGGCGTTTTGCAGGGCTTCGGTGGCATGCCACAGGCCGGAGTCTGCGTCACAGGCGATCTGCCCGGCCTGCTCTAGCTTGGAGAATTCCGCTCGGACCTCCCAGGTACCCATGGGAGAATTGCGCTCGCGCAGCACGGAATTCACATCCCCGGTGCGAAACTCGGTCTTACCGTTGGCGACCAGTTCCAGGATGACGCCGATAATCGTCTTGGTATTTCGATCCGCTAAGCTCAATGTTCTCTCCGGGCCAGACCTTTGCCATAGGTTGCAATAGGGGCTGGCCGCGCACTTCGTTGGTTATGGTCGGTGTATGGGAATCCGTCCCTGCCCCCTGCACACCCGCAGGCGGGGGCCAAAATAGCGGAGGTTTTGTACCAGAAACCGACTGCAGCCGCCAGACCCGACGTCTGGCGCCTACTCCCGCCAAGCGCGATTGCTCTGGTAGTAGGTCAGACGATTTTCGAAGTCGGCACGCATTTCACCATCGCCGGTATCCAGGGCATTCAACGCCTGGCGCTGAGCGGCGACCGCCTCTTCGAACTCGCCCGTTTCGGCATAGGCTGCGGCCAGCGTATCGAGGTAAGCGGGATTCACCGCGTCCGCTTCCACCGCGCGCAGGGCTTGATCGACGGCGAGGGTGCCATTGCGCAGTTCTGCATCTTTAGACGTCGCCAAGAGCCAGGCGTAGTCGTTACGCGCCTGCGCGCTGCCACCCTCAGCGGCCAAGCGCGACCAGTATAGAGCCTTTTTACGGGACTCCAGACCCGGCTTGGACAGGTAGTGGCCCACCAGACGTCGATGCGCGTTCAGATCGCCAGCCGCTGCTCCTTTGCCGTACCACTCGAGCGCCCTCGCCTCGCTCCGGTTCACCCCCAGCCCCTCTTCGTATAGATAGCCCAGGCCCACATAGCTGGACGTGACCCCCGCTACGGCGGCTTCCTGATAGAGCGCAAACGCGCGAGCGTGATCCACCTCAACGCCGGCGCCGGTGGTGTAGGCGTGGGCCAGACTGGCGGCCGCGGTGGCGACCCCGCCATCGGCTGCCCGCTGGAAATATTCGACCGCCTTTTCGGGCTCCGGCTCGCCGAATTCGCCATTGGCATACATGTAACCAAGAGACAGCAGAGCACCTGCTTCTCCAGCGTTGTACGCCTTGTCGTACCAGGCTTTGGCCACGCGCGGGTCCGGGTCCGCGACGGCTTGCGCCCGATAGCTCCCGGCCAGATTCAGCATCGCGAAGATATGCCCTTCCCCCGCAGCGGTAGTCAGCAACTCGCGCGCCCGCACAACATTTTTGTCAACGCCAAGGCCTTCCAGGTACGCGCGCCCGAGATAGTACTGCGCAGTCACGTGCTCCTTTTGCGCCGCCGTCTCGAAGAACAAGAACGCCTGCTCAGGATCCCGCGCGGTCCCACGACCATCCGCGTAAAGCCGGCCCAATTCCACCAGCGCAGCGGGGTTTTCCGGCGCAAATTCGAGGGAGCGATTGAAGTCCTTGCGAGCGGACACGGGCATGTCCTGGGCAAGGAAGGTATAGCCTCGTAGGTAATAGGCGCGAGAGCGCTCGCCGGTCGACAACAGGGGCGAGATCAGGGCAGGCGCGAGATAAGTGCGAGCTAGAGACCACTGTGCGTCCTCCATCAACTCGATCGCTTTCTCCACATGGGCCTTGGCATCGAGCGCCCAGGCCGAGGTGCTCACCACCATAGGCAGCACACAATAGCCAATGAGTGTTTTGCTGAGCAGGCTCAGCAGCCGATAGATTCCTGTCCGCATAAGCCTATCTTGCCAGATGCACTCGCGCTTGCCACGTGATCCAGGTAGCGGATCAGCCTATTCAAGCAAATTTATTGACCAAAATTGTCACATCCTTGAACTATTCGGTTTTGCCTCCACTAAGGATATTGGTAGTATCGTTCACTCTTCGGGAAAAGTGACCCTAAAATGGGCGTTCCACGAATTAATCAATACAAGGAGCAGCACAGAACTACGAATTACACCTCATCGTTCACTTCGCTCAATCACGCCGGTCCGGTGTGTTCAAACTGGGGGCGACCTGGTTTCGACGCGGATACTGAAACTTGCGGTGCATGCCGAGAGGGTAGTGACTCTCGTTAAACAATCGCTGTAACTTTTATAGTTGCCAACGACGAAAACTACGCACTAGC
>JBCCHL010000024.1:0-33096 GCA_039028775.1 Pseudomonadota bacterium
GCCCCGACCGGTTTCGTAGATCTCGCGGATCTCGGCCGCCGGGGTGATGATCGGCGCTGCGGTGGGAAAATCGGGCGCCTTGATGTGGGTCATCAGATCAGCAACGCTGGCCTTCGGCTTATCCAACAAGTGAATACACGCACTGATCACTTCGTTGATATTGTGTGGTGGGATATCGGTCGCCATACCGACCGCGATGCCGGTGCTGCCATTGAGCAGCACAAACGGAACCTGGGCCGGCAATAGCTGCGGCTCGTCCGTCGTGCCATCAAAATTCGGCACGTAGTCCACCGTCCCCTGGCGCGCTTCGCCCAGGAGCAGATTGGCATAGGGCGACAGACGGGCTTCGGTATAGCGCATCGCGGCAAACGACTTCGGATCATCCGGCGCACCCCAGTTGCCCTGCCCATCCACCAGTGGATAGCGGAAAGAAAACGGTTGTGCCATGTGCACCATCGCCTCATAACAGGCGCTGTCGCCGTGGGGGTGGAACTTACCCAGAACATCCCCGACCGTGCGCGCCGACTTGGCATACTTGGCCTGGTTGTTCAGCCCCAATTCACCCATGGCATAGATGATGCGACGCTGTACAGGCTTCAGCCCGTCGCCGATGTGCGGCAGCGCCCGGTCGTTGATGACGTACATCGAGTAATCGAGATATGCCCGCTCGGTGTAGACTGCGAGCGGCATGCGCTCGATGTCACTGTCGTGAGTTTCTTCTGTCATAGTCGTCTGGTATCAGGTAAAGGTTCACCGACGGCTCCGGCCGACCCGTCGGGGTTAACAAATTGTCACACGCGAACGTGTTAGCCGATCATCGCCTGGTCGCCCTTCTTCTCAAGCCAGTTACGACGGTCCGAGGCGCGCTTCTTGGCGAGCAGCATATCCAGCATCTCCTCGGTCTTCTTGGCCCCCTCGAGGGACAATAGGACCAGGCGCCGCGTATCCGGATCCATGGTGGTCTCGCGCAGCTGCAGGGGGTTCATCTCGCCCAGGCCTTTGAAGCGCTGCACGACGGGTGTGCCGCGTTTTTTCTCCGCTGCGATACGATCCAGCACGCCTTCTTTTTCGGATTCATCGAGCGCATAGAAGACTTCCTTGCCGACATCGATGCGATACAGCGGCGGCAACGCGACGTACACATGCCCCGCCTCCACCAGCGCCCGGAAATGACGCACGAACAAGGCACACAAGAGTGTGGCGATGTGCAGGCCGTCCGAGTCGGCATCGGCCAGAATACACACCTTGTCGTAGCGCAGACCACTGATGTCCGACGAGCCGGGGTCAACGCCGAGCGCAACCGCGATGTCGTGCACTTCCTGGGAGGCCAGGACCTGGCTGGAGTCGACCTCCCAGGTGTTGAGGATCTTACCGCGCAGGGGCATGACCGCCTGAAACTCCCGGTCCCGCGCCTGTTTCGCGGAACCGCCTGCGGAGTCTCCCTCCACCAGGAACAGTTCGGCGCGATCGGCATCCTGCCCGGAACAGTCGGCGAGCTTGCCGGGCAGGGCAGGGCCGGCGGTGACCTTCTTGCGCGCAACTTTCTTCGCTGCCTGCACCCGGCGCTGGGCGTTGTTGATCGCGAGCTCAGCGATCTTCTCCCCCTCGTCCGGGTGTTCGTTCAGCCACAGGCTAAAGGCGTCTTTCGCGACGCCGGAGATAAAGACCGCAGACTGGCGGGAGGACAACTTCTCCTTGGTCTGGCCGGCGAACTGTGGATCGCCGAGCTTGGCGGAGAGCACATAACTGCATTGCTCCCATAGATCGTCACCGGTGAGTTTCACACCGCGCGGGATCAGGTCGCGAAACTCACAGAATTCCTTGAGCGCTTCGTTCAAGCCGGAGCGCAAGCCGTTCACGTGGGTCCCGCCCTGGGCGGTCGGGATCAGATTGACGTAGGACTCCTGGACCAGCTCACCCCCATCGACCACCCACTTGACCGCATAGTCCACACCCTCCTGATTGCCTTCGGCACTGTGCAGGATGGTCTCGGCGGGCAGAGCTTCGGCCCCCTGCAAGGCGTTGTCGAGATAACCCTTGAGGCCATCTTCGTAGTGCCAGCGCTCAGACTCATCCGGCTTGCCCTCGATATTGAGGCTGACCCGCAGGCCTGAGCACAGCACGGCCTTGGCGCGCAGCAGGTGCCGCAGGCGTGGCACCGAGATGTTCGGGGAATCGAAATAGGACGCTTCCGGCAGAAAGCGCAGGGTCGTCCCGGTGTTGCGCTTACCGACGCTGTCCACGGCCTTGAGTTTGGTCTTGGGTTTGCCTTTCGCATAGGTCTGCGACCACAGCTTGCCGTCGCGCTTGATCTCTACCTCGAGACTCTCCGACAACGCGTTCACCACCGACACGCCCACGCCGTGCAGGCCGCCGGAGAAGTTATAGTTTTCGTTGTCGAACTTGCCCCCGGCGTGCAGGCGGGTGAGGATGAGTTCAACGCCACTTATCTTGTGCTGCGGGTGGATATCCACGGGCATGCCCCGACCATCGTCGATGACTTCGATGATGCCATTCTTGAACAGCGTGACCTCGATCTCGCGCGCGTAGCCGGCCAAAGCCTCGTCAACGCTGTTGTCGATGACCTCCTGGATCAGGTGATTGGGGCGGGAGGTATCGGTGTACATGCCGGGGCGCCGGCGCACCGGCTCCAGACCGGAAAGGACCTGCAGAGACTCCGCGGAATAACCCTTGGTCTTGCCGCCTTTGCCATCACCGCCGACGGTACTCTTGTCACGCACCGCTTTGTCGCTCGCTGCTTTCGATTTAGCCATAGATCGCTTTTTTATCCCCACTCATCAGACCGGGTGCGCACCCGTCATCACTTTTGTCAAACCGATATAGGACCTTGCACAGGACCCTTCACCCGTCTAGATGACCTTTCACCCGCCCCGTGCCAGTTGAAACTCGAAGGTGTAGTCGATGCGTTCAACCGTGCGGGTGATGCGGCCATCGTCGTGCAAGTGTAGCCACGCAAATCCCGGCCCCGCCGTATCGAGGCTGAAGCGCTCGCTACGGGGCTTGAATTGAAAACAGGTGGAAGGAACACCCCACAGCGGCATCTCACCGTCGCGCGCCGCGACCCTGGCGGTGACCTCCTGATGGGCATGCCCGAACACGCAAGCCTGCAAACGGGGTTCGTCGTCACGCACACTGGATTCGGCTAGCCATTGTATCAGTTCCGCCGGCTTTTGAATCCTGTCCTTGTCGAGCCACGGCGCACCAACACCGACCAGTGGATGGTGGGTGGCAACGATCAACCAGCGCGCGTCGCTACCACGCATCTGCACCTGAACATGCTCGAGATCTGCGGGCCCGACATGTGCCTCGGGTTCATCATCGATGTGACTGTCGAGCCAGACGATCGCCCAGTCCGCAATCCGTAAGGGAGTGAACGGCAATTGTGCCGCGCGCATCTGGTCGAGCACATCATGGTTGCCCGGCAGACACATCAGCGGGGCGGCGCTGTAGTCGCGCACCGTCTGGACAAAGCGCTCATAGACCGCCGCTTCGGCCAGGTGGGCCAGATCACCGCTGGCGATGATGCCAGCCGGTTCGCGCTGGGCCAGCGCCGCGGCGAGCACCTGTTGCAGGGTTTCCTGAGTGTCCACGCCGATCAATCTGTCGCCTGGCCCCACCAGGTGGCAGTCGGAGATGTGCAGAATGTGATGGGTCAAAAAATTGGGTCTGTGGCAGCACCATGGTCCAGGCAGAGCTGGAGGAACTCGCTCAAGAAGCGATTGATCTGCGCTTTTTCGTCGCGTTGACGCATGTTGCGGTTGGGGTAGTCGTACTTGCCGTGAAAGCGCCGCTGATTCTGGTAGGAAACCACCTCCGCGCTCTGCGCGTCGTGATACATCCGCACCGTCATGTTCAACGCAGCGGCAAAGTGCGCCCAGCGCTCACTGGCCTTGACCTGGATGCCCAGCAGCGTGGTGTAGGGGCCTTTCTCGAGCACGGTGAATTCGACCTGGGATTCGTAGCCCGCCAGCGGCAGGGTGATGGCCTGCAAGGGGTTGTCGCGCACCGCCGGAAAGATGCGCAGTAGGCGCACGTAGTTGGCGTCGCACTCCGCCATATGGGCGGGCAGATCGACGTTGTAGCGCGGTTCTTTGCCGCGCTGTTGCCCCCGACGTTTGACCACTCTGGCCTGGGTCAGGATTTCACGTGTTGATTCTGGTCTGTGCTGGGCCATTGATCCGTTGTGCTGATCGCTTAGCTCAATTCCTGTTGTATTGACGATTTCTATTTACAATTCGTGTGGGTGATCGCCGCGAGCTTGCGCGACCCGTGGCCTCGTCCACTGGGCGCGACCGTTCGACCTGCCCTCAAGTTAAGTGTAACGCCTGGTGTGCACCGGTGCACTGCCCGCATCCCAAAGCCGGGCTAATCCACACCCCACGCCGGAGTTCTTCTGGCGCAATATACGCCTTGCCGGACGGTAAGCAAGCGACGGCGAAAATAAGCCGGGCGCGATCGAAGCGCAACTTTGCAGCCGGGTTAGACGGGCTGTGCGCCTTTACACGCCCTTGACGTGCGCCATGTCAAGAACCTAGAGCGGATTAGAACCAAAACCACCCCTTGCGGCGACTTTATTCTGACTAGTGGTGTAAACTCGACCAACTTAAGGACACTCAGCAACTACATGACGTACCCTACCCGTATCGCCGCTGCAGTGGTGCTGCTGACCGCCCCTCTGCTCACCTTTGCAACCGACCTGGCCGATGTCTATCAGGCCGCCAAAGACAACGATCCCGTGGTGGGCGCCGCCCGCGCCGGCTATGCCGCTACCCAACAAAGCGTGCCCCAGGCACGCTCCGCATTGCTGCCCCGTCTGGGGGCCAGCGCGTCGACCACCTGGACGGAACGTCAGTTTCCCGGTAGTGCGGTACTGGACCCGACCTCCCCGTTATTCGGACAGCAGGTCCCCGATCAAAATTTTAACGATCACGGCTGGAACGCCCAACTCAGCCAGCCCATTCTGAACTTAAGTTCCTGGTTCAATCTCGGCGCGGCCAAAGCCAACGTGACTGCGGCTGAGTTCGATCTGTTCGCCACCGAGCAGGAATTGATCCTGCGCGTCGTGCAGGCCTATTTGAACGTCCTGCGCGCCCAGGACCTGCTGGATACGACCACGGCGGAAGAAGCGGCGGTTAAGCGTCAGTTGGAGCAGGTACAGCAACGCTTTGACGTAGGGCTGGTGGCGATCACCGACGTGCTCGAGTCCCAGGCGGCCTACGACAACGCGGTGGTCCGGCGCATCCAGGCGGACGGCGATCACGACATCTTCTTCGAAACCCTCGGCACTCTGAGCGGCATCTCCTACGAGGCGTTGGACCGTCTCTCCGAGGAGCTGCCGATCATCAACCCCGATCCCATCGACGAGCAGGAGTGGGTGCGATCCGCACTGGCGGACAATCTCGGCATCCTCGCGGCCCAGGATCAACTCTCCGCGGCGCGACGCACGGTCCGAGCCCAGCGGTCCGGACACCTGCCGACCATCGATGCCACGGTCACCCAGGTGCACAGCGTTACCGGCGCGCCCAACTTTTTCGGCGCGGATACCACCGAGCAGACCGTATACGGCCTGCAGTTCAACCTGCCACTGTACTCCGGCGGACTGGTGCGCGCCCAGACCAAGGAAGCCAGCGCGCGCAAAGAACAGGCCCAGGAACTGCTGCTCAACGAGCAGCGCACAGTGACCCGGGACACCCGCAATCTCTACCAGTCGGTCGCCACCGACGTGATTCGGGTCAAGGCGCGCCTGAAAGCCATCGCATCCGCCCAATCGGCGCTGGAAGCCACGCAGACCGGTTATGAGGTGGGCACCCGCAACATCGTCGATGTGCTGCAGGCTCAACAGCGGCTGTTCTCATCCCAGTTCGACTACGCCGACTCGCGCTACAACTACGTCATCAACCTGATGCGTTTGAAGCAGGTCGCGGGGGCGCTGGTCGAAGCGGACTTGAACGAACTGAACAACTACACCGATCCCAACGATCAGGTGCTGCGTCAGGTGACACTAAGCGGGCAGACGCCCTGATTCGCTGAGCAAGCGCGCGCTCAGGCGCGCCTCTGCGCCGCGGTTGGCGTCGACAAACGCCAACGCGGCCGTACCCGCCGCACGGCACCGCTGGGGATCGCCCAGCAACTCACGCAGGATCGGCAGGAGCTCGGCCTCACCCTGGGCCACCACCAACCCTCCCGCCTGGGCCAAATCTTCGACCACATCTTGAAAATTGAAGACGTAGGGACCACAGACCACCGGAATGCCACACAGGGCGGGTTCGATAGGATTGTGGCCACCACGCTCGACCAGGCTGCCGCCCACAAAGGCCACATCGGCCAGCCCGTAGAGGGTCTGCAGCGCTCCCATCACGTCACCGATCAGAACCTGGGGTGCGGCTTCGTCCCAATCTGATGAACTCTGCCGCACAAAACTCATCCCCGCGTCTGCAACAAGTTGGCACACGGCGTCGGCGCGCACTGGATGACGCGGGACCAGCACCAGGCGCAGATTCGGTTGCGCGGCCGCGAGTTCGTCGTACGCCGAGATGATCGGTTCGTCCTCACCGGGATGTGTCGAGGCGGCGATCAGCACCGGATACCCCTCCCATGCCAGGCGCGCACGCAAGGCTGCCACCGTAGCGTCGTGAGTTTCCGGCAGCCGGGCGTCATACTTGACGTTGCCGTTCACAGCCACCCGCTCCGGATCGACACCCAACGCCACAAAGCGCCTTGCATGATCCTCGGTCTGCGCCAGCACCCCGCTGAGCCGGCCGAGCATCGTGCGGGAGAGGCTGCCCAGACGGGCGTAACCGTCCGCCGAGCGCTGGGACAACCGCGCGTTGACCACCAACACCGGGATGTTGCGCGCCGCCGCCGCCGCGATCATGTTGGGCCACAGCTCGGTCTCCATCAGCACCAGCAAGCGCGGCTGCACGCGCTCAAAAAACCGCTCGATGGCAAAGCCGAAGTCGTAGGGCGCGTAACAGTGATCGACCTGATCCCCGAGGCGTTCGCGCACCTGCTCGGAGCCGGTGGGGGTCATGGTGGTGACCAACACCGGGTGCTCCTGGGCTGCCACCACCTGTGCAATCGCGCTGGCTGCGGCGATGGTCTCGCCCGCCGAGACGGTGTGGAACCAGATACACTTGTCGCGAATCTGGTCCGGCACGCGCCCAAATCGCTCCGCCTGACGCTCGCGGTAGGCCGGCTCGCTACGGGCCCGCCAGCGCAGTCGCAGCCACACCAGCGGCAGCGCCAGCCAGAGGATTATCGGGTACAACCACTTCATCGCTGCACCTTATCATTGCACCTCGTCATGCGCCCATTAAACTGTCATTTGTAGCCCTGAATCAGTACACCACTTTGCCTACTACCAAATCTGCAGTGACGATCGACGCGGCCATCATCGGCGGGGGTATCGCCGGTACCTGGCTGCTGAACCTGCTGCATCGACACGGCTACAACGTGGTCCTCGCCGAGCGCAACGCGCTGGGTTGCGATCAGACCCTGGCTTCCCAGGGCATGATCCATGGCGGCCTGAAATATGCACTGAGCGGGGCGCTGACCGGCGCCTCCGAAGCGATCGCCAGCATGCCGGAGCGTTGGCGGGCCTGTCTGCGCGGCGGCCTGAACGAGCCTGGCAACGTGGATCTAAAAGGCCTGCCGCTCCTGTCCGATCGCTATTTCATGTTCGCCGACGATGGCGCCCTCGGACGCCTCACCGGCTTCTTTGCCGCCAAAGCCCTGCGCGGGCGTATTGAGCGCCTGGAGACCGAGCGCTGGCCCGGCAGCTTCAATGGCTTCAACGGCGTGGTGTACGAACTCAACGACTTTGTGATCGACACTCCGGCGCTGCTCGATCATCTGGTCCGGGGGCTGGAAGGCCGGGTGTTCGAACTGAGCGCCAGCGGTGAGAACATCGCGCGCACCGAGGCGGGATATCGTATCGAGCTGAATGACACCACCATCTACGCCCGCTATCTGCTGTGTTGTGCGGGCAACGGCAGCCAGGCGCTGATGCGCGACCTCGCGATTGACCTGCAGGTGCAACAGCGCCCGCTGAAGCAGGTCATCATCCGCCCACAACACAAAACGGAGTTGTTCGCCCACTGCCTCACCGGCATCAAGAGCAACGAACCTCGCCTGACCATCACCACCCACCGCGCTGACGACGGCGGCGTGGTCTGGTATCTGGGGGGTACGATCGCCACCCGCGGCGTGGGCCTAAGCGATGACGCACAGATCGAGCATGCTCGCGCCGAGATCGAGGCGTGCGTGCCCTGGCTCTACTGGCACGATGCGCAGTTCGAAACGCTGACCGTGAATCGCGCCGAGCCTTACCAGAAGTCTGGTCACAAACCCGACAACGCTTATGTCGAGGCGGTCGGTAATTTCATCCAGTGCTTTCCCACCAAGTTGACCCTCACCCCACACCTCGGCGATCAGGTGCTCAAGCTGCTGGAGCCGCCGCAACACAAACAGCAGCTCAACAGCCAGCACCTGCTCGCCACCCGGGGTAAACACCCATGGTAGCGAGGCCTTGCACGGGTACCGTGCCTCGCACGGGTAACGTGCCTCGCACGGGTAACGTGCCTTGCACGGGTAACGTGCCTTGCACGGGTACAGCGCCTTGTTAGAGCGTCGCATCCTCGGCCACACCGACCTGGCGGTATCGTTGCTGGGCCTGGGTACCGTGAAACTCGGACGCAACATCCAGGTGAAGTACCCGGCCGAGTTCACACTGCCGGACGATAAAGCCGCAGCGCAGTTGTTGGCGGTGGCCCGTGATCTGGGTGTGAACCTCATCGATACGGCGCCTGCATACGGCACAAGCGAATCTCGCCTGGGTAAGCTGTTAACCGGCCAGCGCCAGGATTGGGTCATCGCCACCAAGGTGGGTGAAGAGTTTGACGGCACGGCTTCGCACTTCGACTTCAGCCCACAACACTGCGTGCACAGCGTCGAGCGCTCCCTGCAACGCCTCGATACCGACTACCTGGACCTTGTGTTGATTCACTCTGACGGCGAGGACGAGAAGATCCTGCACGAGGCGGGGACCTTGGATGCTCTGCAGGATTTGAAGCGTCGCGGTCTTGTGCGTTACAGCGGCATCTCCCACAAGAGTGCCCACGGAGGCTACCGCGCCTTGCAACTCGGGCCAGCGGCGGGTGTGGACGTGATCATGGCCACCCTGAACAGCGCCCACACCGAGGAGCAACAGCTGATCGCCGATGCCGGCGAACAGGGCGTGGGCGTACTGGTCAAGAAAGCGCTGGCCTCGGGCCACGGGAACGCGGCCGACCTGCACCTCGTGGCCGCAAGCCCGGGCGTGAGCAGCATCGTGGTGGGCACGACCAATCCCGAGCATCTGCTCGCGAACGCAACACTGCTCAGTTCATGATCTGAAGGGAGTAGACACCGATCGCACAGTCCGTGCCGCGCGGGTTTTAGTTGTCGCTCTGTTTGAGAATCTTCTCGACGATCGCGGTGGTGGAGACATCCTCGACCAGGGTCAAAACCTGCACCGTGCCGCCGTAGCCGTGCACAATCTCATGGCCGACCACTTCGTCGGGCTGGTAATCCCCGCCTTTGACCAGCACATCCGGCTTCAACAAGGCGAGCAACGCTTCTGGCGTGTCGGTATCGAATTCCACCACCCAGTCGACACTGCTCAACCCCGCCACCACATGGCTGCGGCCGCCGAAAGGCACAACCGGGCGCCCGGCGCCTTTCAGCTTGCGCACCGAAGCGTCGGAATTGAGCGCAACGACAAGGCGATCACCGAGCGCTGCCGCTTCTTCCAGGTAGGTCACATGCCCCGCATGCAGAATATCGAAGCAGCCATTGGTGAAGACGACCCGGTGTCCGTCCTGCTGGGCCGCCGCGACGGCGGCCTGCAACGCAGCCTGGCTCACCACACCGCGCTCGTGATCCGCGACCAGTAGCGCGTTGCGCAACTCCGGGCCGCTCACCGGTGCGGTGCCTAACTTGGACACGGCGAGGCTGGCCGCGACGTTAGCCGTGCGCGCCGCATCGATCACCGCCCAGCCGAGGCTCATCCCCACGGCCAGCGCGGCGGCGGTGGTATCACCCGCGCCGGTCACGTCAAACACCTCAACCGGCCGCACCGGCACGTAACGCACCTCGTCCGCATCCGCGACCACCATGCCCGCGCCGCCGCGGGTGACGATCAAACTCTTGAGCTCCAGCCGTGCGCGCAACTCAGCGGCCTTATCGGCCACCGTCGCCTCATCGACCGCACCCACCGCCGCCGCAAACTCCCTCTCGTTGGGTTTGATGACGTCCGCCCCGCGATACACGGCCAGATCCTTGAGTTTCGGATCGACCAACACCGGTACGTTGCGCTGGCGCGCGGCGTGGATTAGTGCCTGGGGCTCCTCCAATGCACCTTTGTCGTAGTCCTCCAACACCATCGCGCTGGCATTGGACAGGTGCTTCTCCACGGTATTCTGCAACACCGCCAGGCGCTCGCTGGTGCCGACGAGGGTCGGCGGAGATTCAAAGTCGGCACGCATGAGCTGTTGGGTCTGGGCCATCAGGCGCAGTTTCACGATGGTCTGCCAATCCGGCACCGGCACGAAGTCACACACCACGCCGGCGGCCTCGAGGGTGGAGCGCAATTCATCCGCAGCCGCATCTTCGCCGACCAGCCCCACCAACGTGCAGCGCGCACCGAGGCTGACCACGTTGAGCGCGACGTTAGCGGCCCCCCCGGGACGATGCTCAATCTCATCGACGCGCAGCACGGGTACCGGCGCTTCCGGGGAAATGCGCTCGGCCGGTCCATGCCAATATCGATCCAGCATCACATCGCCCACCACGAGCACATGCACATCGAGGAGCGACGGAAACGGTTTGAGGGTCTGATCAGTCAATTTCACAAAGGCCTATGGGTAGACGGTGGGCGCGCAGCGCTATTCTAGGGAGGCTGCGGCCAACTCTCAAAGCGATTTGCGTGGCAATCGAGCCCGCACTGGCAGCAAAAGCCCGCCGCGAACGGTGTATGATGCGCCGCCATGCCGAAGCGTCGAAAAAAACAGCGTCCCCCCGCCAATCCCTATGCGCCAAAGTACTGGTCCACCTGGATGCTGGTGGGGGTTGCGTGGGTGATCACCCGGCTGCCTCTGGCCTGGATCCGCAACCTGGGTCACGCCTCCGGCGATCTGCTGTATCGCTTCGGCACCAGCCGGCGCAACATCACCCTGCGCAATCTGGAGCTGTGCTTCCCCGAACTGGACGCGACAGAGCGCAGCGCTTTGGCCCGGCGCGTGTTTCGCAGCGTCGGGATCGGCGGTCTGGAGCTGATGATCCCGTGGCTGCACCCACAACGCGATCTGCGACCGCACTTCACCCTGCGCGGGGTAGAACACCTGGAGGCGGCCGTTGCCGAGGGGCGCGGGGTGATCCTCATCGGGGCGCATTGGGCGGTGATGGACGTGATCAGCCAACCCCTGGGCGACCTCGGCAGTGTCGACGTGATGTATCGCTATAACAAGAACCCTGTGTGGGAGTGGTTGCAGGTGAGCGGACGCCAACGCTATTTCACCAACGTGATCGAACGCAGCGATACCCGCGGGGTGTTAAAAGCGTTGAAATCCGGACGCGCCATCTGGTACGCGCCGGACCAGGATTACGGCCCCAAACATTCGGTGTTCGCGCCGTTCTTCGGCATCGATACGGCAACCATCACGGCCACGTCGCGCTTTGCACGCTTGAATAACTCCCCGGTAGTGTTTCTACGTCAGCATCGCGATGAACACCGCATGCATTGGCATCTGGAGTTTTCTGCCCCGCTCGACAACTTCCCCAGCGATGACGAGCAGGCGGACGCCGCGCGGATGAATGCCATCCTGGAGGCCGAAATTCGGAAGGCGCCGCATCAGTACCTGTGGCTGCACAAGCGCTTCAAGACCCGGCCAACCGGTACCGCTTCGCTATACGACTGATCTGAAGCGCGTCAATCCGGCATGGCTTTAAGGTGATCTCATCGCGCCGTACACTGCCATGCGCCTGTTTGTGAGCACCGAGCATGCCAGATCAAATCTCTTATACCCAAGCGAGCGATGCAGACCTAGCTCATCTCCCGGCGATCGAAGCGGCCGCAGCACAACGCTTTCCCCGCCACTTAGTGCCGGATCCTGATGCCACGCTGTCAACAGAGGCTTTTAGAGAAGCCCTGGAGGCAGGCTTGTTGCTGGTGGCGAGCAGCGCAAAGACACCCGTCGGGTTCAGTGTCAGCCGCAGGATCGAGGGCTATCTGCATCTGGAGGAGGTGTCCGTGCACCCGTCCTACGGGCGGCGCGGGATCGGTCGTCGTCTGGTGGAAATGGTGATCGAGACCGCTAGAGGCGAACAACTGGACGGGGTCACGCTGACCACGTTTGCGAGCATCCCTTGGAACGCGCCGTTCTATCGAGGCCTCGGGTTTTCCGCAGACAATCCTCCCCAGTTTCTACAGAAAATTCTGGAGACCGAGCGTCTCAGCATGGACGATCGAGTGGCCCTGGTACTGAGGGGGTGCTGAGCTGCTAGCCAGCGTTGGTTGGTAACAATTCTTCCAACGCGCGGGCCAGGGCATCGAGAGAGAACTCCTCAGTAATTCTGGCCGCCGCGGACTGCGCCCACCGGATCCGGTTCGATCCATCCTCCAGTTGCCCGGTCAATGCCGCGGTTAGGGCCGCCGCGTAACCAGCCGCATCGTCGGTCTCGGCGTAAAACCCCAGATCGCCAAGGATGTACTGCGGACCCGAACCGCGTCCGGTCACCACCGGCACCCCGGCCGCCATCGCCTCTAAAATAACCATCCCAAACGCGTCCCGATCGCCGGTGTGCAGCAGCACATCAAAGCCGGGAAAGCAGCGCCTGGCCTCGGGCACGTTGCCCGCATAGACAACCCCATCGGCGGCGTCGAGTTGATCTCGCTCCGGTCCGTCGCCGACAAAGATCAGATGCGCCGGCATCTGCAGCCGCTCGAAGGCCTGCAGCGCCAGGGCTGGACGCTTCTTGTAATGCAGACGACCGACCACACCGACCACCAGACCGTCGGCGGGTAGGCCCAGCAAGCGCCGGGCTTCTTCAGGCGGGTGCAGAGCGACATCTGCATCCACAATATTGGGTAGCACTGTTGCCGCGCCAGCAACCCCGGCCAGCTCCGCTGCGACCACCGCCGACACACCGGCAAAGCGCACGCGGCGGGCGCGCAACAGACGATCAAGGCGTCGCAGAGGACGCGCAAAGAAGCCGAACTCATGCGCCACGGCAACCATGCGCTGGGCGGGCAGGCCCGCCCGCAGCGCGCCTTGGTAAGCTCGGTAGCGGTGGGCGAGCACCAGTCCCCAGTTGGAAGCGGCGTAAGGTCGCAGCGCGCGCCACAAGGCATTGGCATCGCTCAGGTCTTCGATGGACAAGTAAGTCGCTTGAGGCTCGGGATCGCGCGACGGCGGACCGAGAAAAACGGTCTCGACATCCACACCCAGGCGCATCCCGGCCGCTCCGATGCCGCGACAAATATGGTCAAAGGGTGGGGTGTCGTGGGGACACAATTGCAGGATACGCATCACCGAGCCCGCTTGGTCACCAACCAGTCTTCCAACACGAGGTATTCGAGATCACAGCCGAGGAACATCTCCAGCGCATCGGCGGGCGAACACACCATCGCTTCTCCGCGACGATTGAGCGAGGTGTTGAGCAGCACACCGTTGCCAGTGCGCGTCTCCATGGCCTCGAGCAGGGCGTAGTAGCGCGGATTGCTCTGGGCATCCACCACCTGCGCGCGCGCCGTGCCATCCTCATGCACCACCTCCGGAATCCGCTCGTGCCAGGCCGGTGCAACATCAAACGTGACGGTCATGTACGGCGCCGGATGGTCAGTCTGCAACACCTCGGGCGCGATCCGATCGAGCAGGCTGGGGCAAAACGGGCGCCAACGCTCCCGATACTTGATCTGTGCGTTGATCCGATCCGCGATCCCCGGCGCGTTCGGCGCCCCCAGGATCGAGCGCCCACCAAGTGCCCGCGGCCCGAACTCCATGCGTCCATGGAACCACGCGACGGGATGCCCGCCGGCGAGCAGGTCGGCGGTGGCGTTCACGACATCGTCCAGACGCTGATACTCGCATGCCTCACCCCTCGCCCGCAGCGCGCGCTCGCAGGCGGCACTGTCGAACGACGGCCCGAGATAGACATGGGTCATCTTGCTGACCCGATCGCCACGCGCCTGGGCAACATAGGTCGCCGCCCCCAAGGCGGTACCAGCATCACCCGCAGCGGGCTGCACAAACAGACGTTCTACATCGCTCCGGGCCAGGAGGCGTTGATTGAGTTTGACATTGAGGGCGCCGCCACCGGCAAACGCGAGCTGTCCCCCCTGCGCGAGGACCGGGCTCAAGTGTGTGTCGACCAGGCGCAGCACCGACTGCTCGAACAGCGCCTGCATGGCGGCCGCATAGTGCACATAAGGCTCATCCGCTGCCTCGCCCTCGCGCCGCGGACCCAACCATTCGATCAACTTGTCACTGAAAAAGTAACCCTTGCCGCGATCTTTGAAGCGCCGCAAGCCGACTGTATTCACATAGCGCGTATCGACCTTGAAACCGTCACGATCCGGCTGGATGAGGCGGGTGAGGTCGAAGCGATGCGCATCGCCATACGGAGCCATACCCATCACCTTATATTCGCCGTCGAGCATTTCGAAACCGAGATATTCGGTCATCGCGCCATATACGCCACCCAGGGAGTCGGGGTCGAAGAACTCCTTGATCTTGTGAATCTCACCCCCCTCGCCATAGCCGAGAAAAGTGGTCGCATACTCACCTTTGCCGTCCACGCCGAGAATTGCGCACGTACCGTTGAGGCCGGACAGATGATAAGCGCTCGACGCATGGGCGAGATGGTGCTCGACCGGCACGTAATCGGTATGCCCCCACTCTATGCCCAGCCTTTCCCCCAGGCGCAGGACCGACTTGCGCAAGGCGCGATAGCGTCGGTTACCGTTAAACAAAGCGCCCAGTGCACGATCCGGTGCGTACCAATGACGCTGGGCATAGTGCCAGCGCGCGGGGCCGAACAGCGATATCGGGGCAAACGGAAACGCCACCGCATCGATCTGACCAGGTTCGATGCCAGCCTCCTCCATGCAGTAGCGAGCAGAGTGTTCGGGCAGTCGATTCTTGGCGTGCTTGTCGCGTACGAACCGCTCTTCTTCGGCAGCGGCAACAATCTCGCCATCGATCACCAGCGCTGCGGACGGATCGTGTTTCAACGCGCCTGACAAACCCAGAACGATCACAAGCCAGCCTCTTGCAACAAGTTTTCCCACACGGCGGCCAGTTCCGGGTCTTCACGCCAGTTCTTCAGAAAGCGCGCCCGATCTTTGCGCTGGTCACCATAGCGCAGCGCATCGTAGTCGATGATGGATAAACGCGCGGACGTGTCGCACAGCGCATAGACAAAGTTGGTCGCCTTCATGTCACCATGCGCAATCTCAGCGGCCTTCAGCCGTTTCAGGATATGTACCATCTGTGCTGCGAGCGGCGCAAATAACTCATCTTGATCGTCCAGCACCTGTCCCAGATGACGATCACCACAATCCGGCATGACCAGGTAGGCGACCCCACGCAGCGGACCCCAACGCTGTTCGAGCAACGCCAGCGGTCGAGCCACCGGCAACCCCATAAACGCCAGCCAGTGCCCGTTGCGCCAGGCCGCCCGCGCACGAGATTTGAACCAGCGCCGTACCCGGTGCCACGGATTACGGACGTTGTAGCGCTTGATCACAAACGCTCTGCCGTCGAGCTTCAGCCGCACCACCGTCGCGCTGTTGCCGGTTTTCAGTTTGTCGCCCAGCTCGAAGAGATCTTCCGGAAAGTGTTTGAACTTCTGCAGCGTCTGGTCGAAACCCCGGTCACACAGCCAGTGGTGATGCCAGTCGCCGGCTTGAACAAATTCCGAGCACTCACGCTCGGTTTTCTTCAGGTAGCGTTTCACCCGAGCGCGGCGCTGTTTGACGAGCAGCCCACCCAGCGCTTTGACATCGGCCATCTTCTGCACGTAGGTACCGCGCGTCTGCGCATAAGCCTCCAGCAGCTCGGGCATTGCAGCATCGAAGATCGCGGGTCGCTGTGCCCACAACATCGCGAGGTTCGCAAAGTGCTCGCGCAGCAGTTGTGTGGGTCGCACGCTGTCGGCATCGACGATGTAGGTCATGCCATCGCTATGCACAAAGTTTTCCAGATGAATGTCGCTTTGAATGAAGCCCGCGGTATGCAGCTGCGCAATGCTGATGGTCGCGGACCGCAGGTCCGCATCGCAGGTCGCATCCAGCGGACGCCCATCGAGTAAGGCCGCGTACAGCACGTAATAGCCGCCGTCATCGTCGATCGCGCCGCTTGCCAGCAGCGGGGGAGAGGCGCAGGTTGCCGTCGCCAGGTGCTGGGCGCCCTCCATCTCGCGCACCCAATAGCGACGCGCATCTTTGCCGTAAAACAGCTTAGCAAACACGTCCTGGTCGGACAGCTTGGCGATGCCG
The DNA here is from genome assembly GCA_039028775.1 of Pseudomonadota bacterium. Classification (GTDB taxonomy): domain Bacteria; phylum Pseudomonadota; class Gammaproteobacteria; order Pseudomonadales; family Azotimanducaceae; genus UBA4421. The sequence goes on from JBCCHL010000024.1 coordinate 16,556, forward strand.
CTCAGGCGACGCCCAGGCAGGATGCGATGCAACGTCTTGAATTCCAGATCGATGGCACTCTGATCGAACAGATCCGCTTCGGGGTCGGGACGCACCGTCACGCTCAACGGCGCGATGAGGTCCAAACCGGCCAGGGTCAATCCATGGGTCGTATACTTCACGGCGTGTACAGGCCTTTGACGATGCCCTTGCGCAGGCCTTCGCGGTACAGCTTGTCGGCACGGGCACGGACCGAGCGCCAGAACCGGCCATTGGCACGCAGCTCCTCGCGCAGGCTGCGCCCGCTGTAGATCTGCACGAAGCGCAACCATTCGCGCTCACTCAAGCGCAGATCCAGACTCGAAAACACCAGCGCCGCCAGGTCACGGCGGCGCCAGCGCTCCGGCAATGTCCGAAACCGCCGTGCCCGGTGCAGGTCCAGCACACACAGGCGTGGCTCGCCGCGCGCCCAGGATTCGTTTTCGGCGAGTAGGTGACAGATATAAAAATCGCGATGCACAAAGCCCGCACCGTGAAAACGACGCGCAAAGCGGGCGACGGCATACAACAGGCGCGTACGTGTCTGCGCGGTGGGCGGGACTTGCGGCCATGGATCGGTGAGGTCTTCCAGACTGGTCACATCGTCGAGGGCCTCGCAGAGCACAACGGAATTGCGGCGGGTCACAAACCGATCGTCCTGGCCGTAAGCGGCCGGGACCGGCGCGGGGATACCGCATTCGAGCAGCGCGGCACATGCGCTGAATTCATTAAACGCGCCTACCACCGGACGCTTGAGCGTCAACCAGTTCTTCAGGAGCTCACCCCAGCCGACGCCGCTGTGCAATTTGACAAAAAAATCGCGTTGTCCGATGTCCACCTTGAGCGTCCGTCGGCCGGCCACGTCGCGGTACACCTCACCTTCCAGCGCGAACGCAGCGAGCAAAGGGTCTTGCCCCTGCCAAGCGCTGGCGATGTCCGCACGCAGAAAGTGCTGGTCAGGCCGCATCGATGGTGTCCTCGATAAACGCCACCGCCTGATTGGGCATGTCGAACAGATCGTCGCGTTGTTGTCCGAACGCGATCCCATTCGCGGACCAGCGCGCGCGCAGCTGATCATCGCGCCGGGCCTGCGCGACCGCTTCATTCAGGCGCTGTTGCGCAAACGGTTCTTCTATGACCGTGCCTGCGTCAGCCTCGCGGACGAAGCGGGCAAATCCGCAAACCGACGTAGTGACGACCGGTAAGCCTGCCACCACCGCCTCGATCAGGACCATGCCGCCACTTTCCATGTACGCGGGGTGCACCATCAGATCCGCCCCTTGCAGCAGATCCGGTATGTCGTCCCGACCACGCTGGATGATCACCCGGTCTTCGATCTCGAGGGTGCGTGCCAGACGCCAGAAGGCGCTGGGGTTGTCCTGACCCACTACCAGGAAGCGACTGCTGCGCAACAACTCGCCCGGGAGAGCGGCAAAACAACGCAGCGCACGATCCAGACCCTTGGTGATGAAGCCGCTGCCGATCAACACCAGCAGGTGTTCGTCATCGCCAATCCCGAGATCTTCACGCACCCGCTGCCGCTGTACCCTCCAGTCTTCCCCGCGCATGCGATCGCGGCTCAAACCAGGCGGCATCATGGTGAGCCGCGCGTCGGAAGTCTCGTAGTATTGCTGGAACTGCGCCTTCTGTTCGGGCGCGATCAACATCACCCGAGTCGCGCTGGTGCCAGCGAACACCTCGCGCTCGAATTCCGCGAGCAAGCGGTAGCGGTCGGTCCGGCGATAGAGGCCATTGCGCATGGCCTGAGCTTTGTGTTCAAAACAGGGGTCTGCCGCATAGTAGATGTCCAGGCCCGGCAATTTGTTAAAGCCGATCACCGCCTCCACCTTTCGCCACCGCACATCCTCCTGATACAAGCGCGCGAAACGCTCGTAGCGGCGGTGATTGGCGAGCCGTTCGACTTCATACACGATCACCTGGAACCCTTCCGGAATCTCGGCTTCCCACGACAGGCAATAGACCAGAATGTCATACCCCGCCGCCTGAGAAGCGAGAGCGATCTTCATGAAATCGCGTTGCAGCCCACCGAACGGGAAGTAGCGGTATAAGGCAAACGCCAGCACCGGCTTGCGCTCGGTGGTGAAACCTTCCAGATAATCCACCGCCTTGGGCACCAACCCGAACAAGCCCTCATCCGTCGCCGCGCGGCGGCCGTTGGTCTGCCACTGCGCGCGCTGTTCGGATGTTAACAATTCCACCAACTGACGATTGAGCAGCTCCTGATCGAACTCGCGCGGGTGGATGATGCCCGCATCATATTGCTCAAGGTAGGGGGCGTAACCGCAGTTGCGGGTGATCAACGCCGGCAAACGCGCAAGGATTGCCTCGACGATGATCATACCTGCGGTTTCGTCATACGCCGGATGGACCAGACCGTCCGCCGCAAACAGGAAGCGCGGCACGTCATCTCTGCCGCGACTGAAGAACGTGACTTTCTCAGCGATGCCCAAACGGAGCGCCATCCGTTCGAAGCGTTCGGACTTATCACGCCCGATAACAAATAAATGAACGCGATCGAGAAGATCTTCTGGGAGTTGCTGAATAGCCAACAACGCCCGGTCCAGGCCTTTCTTGATAAATCCTGAGCCGATGAACAGCAGCACCAGCGCATCTTCGGCCAGGCCGAATTCGGCGCGCAGTTCGCGGCGGATATCAGCGACGTCATCCGGCGCGATGCGGTCGCGCTCGATCCCAGGCGGCAAGGGATGAAAGCGCTCGGCTTGCGTGCGGTAATGGTGGCGGTAACTCGGTACCTCGCTGCTGGACAGCGTCAGGATGTGGGTGCTCGAGTGCTGATCGAACACGGCGCGCTCCGCGCGGGCGAAACTCTTGAAGCGTGGTAACAAACGATACCACGCATCGCGCTGGGTGAGGGCTTTCTGCAGATAGCAGGAGTCGCCCGCGTAGTAGACGTCCAGCCCCGGCATCTTGTTAAAGCCCAGCACCAGATCGAAGCCCGCATCGCGCGTCGCCGCCCGGACGTCCTCGGCGAAGTGATCGTACTGGCTGTGCCGATGCAGGCCGACGATCGGCATCACCTCCACGTCCAGGTCCGGATCCATATCCGCTTCCCAACGCAGAGTAAAAATCTTGACCTCGTGGCCGCGCGCCTTGCACTCGTCGACCAATTTCATCATGTCACGCTGGATACCGCCGTAGGGAAAGTACTTGAAGATGACAAAGGCAAACTTCATCCGCGCACCGCCAACAGTTGTTGCGCCTGCGACCATACGCGCTCCGGAGACAGTTCCGCGAAACACGCAGGCTCAACCTCGCGCTCGCCCCACACCTGTGGGGCACCCCGATACGCGCAGAGCTTGCGCAGGCAGGGTGCGCACGCCAGCCCACTCGACAGCGAGACCGCATGCGCACCGACCGGACCGGTCAACGACGCATCCGTGGGGCCGTACAAGCCAATGGTCGGCACATCGAGCGCAGCGCTCAGGTGAGTCAGGCCGGAATCCACGCCGACCACAAGCGCGCAGCGACTGATCACCGCAGCGAGTTCACCCAGATCCATAATCGGCAGCACGCTGCCATCCACCGCTATGCGCTCCGCGCGCGCGCGTTCCCTGTCATCGCCGCCCGTCACCAGCACGTTGTAGCCGGCACGGGAAAACATATTGGCCAACGCAAGCCACATCGCTTCCGGCCAGTGTTTGCTGACCCATGTTGTCCCGTGTAACAGAAGTACGTCACGGGTGCGATCCGCACGCGTGCGGTCCAGGCGGGGGTGCGCGGTTCCAGGGGTATAGTTCAACGCCGCCCCCAGCAGCAGACGCTGGCGCAGGACGGCATGTTGACGGCCAACGCTGAATCGCGATGCATACAGCAGGGCAGCGGGCTTTTCGCGGACGCTCTCCACATCGAAGCCGCACGCCGGTCCGCGTGCCAACACGGCGACGATCGCGCTCTTCAAGAGACCCTGGGAGTCGACCACACAGTCGTAAGCGCGCTCGCGCAGGTTGGCAAAAAATGCTGCCATCTCCTGGCGCGCCCGCAGCGGGCGCTTGCGCCAACGACGCCAAGCAATCGTGATGATCTTATCGACATGGGGGTGCATCGCCACCAGCGGCACAAACGCTTCTTCAACCACCCAGTCCACCGTCCAACCCTGGGCCGCCGCCTCGCTGACCGCCCCGAAGGCGTGCACCACGTCGCCCATCGAGGACGTTTTCACCAGCAGGAGACGCCGCGTGGTCAAGACTGCAACCTCGCGATCACCTGCTCCGGTTCGAGTTTGCGCAGACAATCGAGGTGTCCGAGCGGACACTCGCGCTGGAAACACGGGCGGCACTGCAGATTCGCCAGGCCAACCACCTCGGCGTGCGCACCCAGCGGCGGCGTAAAGTCCGGGGAGGTGGAACCGAACACGCCGATGGTGGGTACGCCCAGAGCGCAGGCCACATGCATCAGACCCGAATCGTTGCACACGGCCTGGCGGGCGAGGGAGATCAGGTCGATGGCATCCGCCAGCCGGGTTTTGCCCGCCAGATTGTGAGCACCCTGGGCTGCTGCACAGACCGCCCGGGCATCGGGTTCATCCTTCGGCGAACCCATCACCCAGACCTGGCCGCCGGCGTCGAGCACATGCTGCGCCACCGCCGCGTAGTAAGCCACCGGCCACTTCTTCGCTGCACCAAATTCCGCACCGGGGCACAACACCGTGACCGCTTGGGGATTGAGGTCGAAGCGCTCACACAGCGCTTGCGCATTCGCAGCGTCCGCGACCAGACGCGGCTCGGGATAGGGTTTGTGCGGGAGCGCAAAGTTGTCGTCGGCCAGCGCCATGCAGCGTTCGATCATCAGCGGATAGTCGGGTTTTGAGAGGCGCCGCTGCCGATTGAGCAACCCCCAACGGGCTTCTCCCTGCCAGCCCACGCGCCGGTCGATGCCCGCAAAAAAGGGCACCAGGGCAGACTTCCAACTATTGGGAATGACATACGCCGCGCCATAGTCGCAACGTCGCAGCCCCCGACCCACCGTGCGACGCTTGCCGAGCCCCAATTCACCATGGGCAAAGTCTACCGGGATTACGCGCTCCACCTCGGCGAAGCGCTCGGCCACCGGCGCGGTCGCCGGCGGGGCGAGCACGTGCAGCCGTTCGTCGCGCTGGGCGAGGAGTTGCACCAGGGTATGGGTCATGACCATGTCGCCGACCCAGGCCGGGCCCACAATCAAAGAAACGTCAGCGTGCAGCGCCCCGCTCATGCCGCGGTCTCCCGCCGTCCAGGCACGAGATCTTGGGGTGACAAATTCGCGCGGAGCGACAACCCCCGCACGCCGCCGTCCGGTAGGGGTGCGTATGATCCGCAGACACACGCGTTGAGGCTCATCAATGCATATAAGGACACTGGGGTATGTCGACACCAAGTTCCGTTTCGAGCGCGCCTATTGTACTGCGTTTATGGGCTAAACGGGGGAGTGCCACTCCGGGAAGCTCGACCGCTGACCGCGGACCTGATCGAAGTAGGCGCTCTGCAGGGCGGTCGTGATCGGACCCCGTTGGCCGCTGCCAATCGTGCGCCCGTCCAGCGACTGGATCGGCAGGACTTCGGCGGCCGTGCCGGTGAAAAACGCCTCGTCCGCGATGTATACCTCATCTCGGGTGATGCGCCGCTCGCGGATGGTCAAGCCCAATTCGTCCGCCAGAGCAAACACCGTGTCCCGGGTGATGCCCGCCAGACACGAGGTCAACTCCGGCGTGTGCATCTCGCCACCCTTGACGATGAACACATTCTCACCGCTACCTTCAGCCACGTAGCCTTCATTGTCCAACAACAGCGCCTCATCACAACCGCTGTCAAGCGCCTCGTGCAACGCCAGGATGGAGTTGATGTAATTGCCGTTGGATTTGGCCTTGCACATGGTGATATTGACGTGGTGGCGCGTATAGGAGGATGTCCGCACCTTGATGCCCTTCTCCCGCGCATCCGCATCCATATAGTCCGGCCAGGGCCAGCAGGCGATGGACAAGTGCACCGTGAGCCCCTGCGCACGCAAACCCATGGCCTCGCTGCCGAGGAATGCCATCGGCCGCAGATAGCCTTCTTCCAGGCCGTTGGCGCGAAACACTTCGAGTTGGGCTTGGTTGACCGCGTCGCGGTCGAAGGGGATTTTCATGCCGAGGATATGGGCGGAGTTGAACAGCCGCTCGGTATGTTCGCGCAGGCGGAAAATACACGGGCCGTTGGGCGTGTTGTAAGCCCGCACCCCTTCGAAACAGCCGAGGCCATAGTGCAGGGTATGGGTCAACACATGGACCTTGGCATCACGCCACGCCACCAGTTCCCCATCCATCCAAATCCAACCATCACGGTCGGCAAATGTCGGCTCAGCCATCATCCACCCGTTCTTATCTCATGTTCCAAAACCCGCCAGATTTGCGGGCCGCGTATTGGACCATAAAAGCACGGGCAACGCGAAAGTTATGGCGCCCCGACGGTCACGCCAGCAATCGGTACGCCGCATAAACCTGAGGCCCATGGCATCAGGTTCGCCGCTGTTGCTGGCGTGCGGCAAGTCAGTCCGGGCGTGCGAACCCACCGCCGGTCGAGAGCCGGTGACTTCAGCCGACGAAGACCAGCCGACAGGATGGTCCTAGCGCGGGCGTTTGCGCAATGACAGGACAAAAAACAGTAGACCCAACGGATAGCAGACGAGGCTCCAGAACAGTGGCGGTAGCAATAACAAACCACTGCCTCCGCGCTCCGGCATGGCCAAAATCAGCAGGCCCACGCCGAGCAACCCTAGATGCCCTAACAGCAGCAACACCAGGCTGGTCCGCGACCAGCGCATCCCCGCCCAATGTTGCGAACTCCACACGGCTGGATTGAACAGTGCCGCCACTACCACCGCGAGAACACCAACCCCGACGGCCAACCACGCGTTGCCCAACTCGACCAAACCGAACAGTGCCAGCACCACAAATCCCATGCCGCCAGCGACCACGGCCAATCCCGCGGTCAGCGATAAACCTGCAACAGCCCCCAGCATCTAACCTCCCTATCTCAAATCAACCATCGTGCGCGTGAACCGCCAGGCCAGGCTTGCTCAGAGCGCGGTCGATCGCAGCCCTCTTTGTCTATCTTGTTAGTGGTGGCTATGGCGGTTTTCTCCCGCCCAGCAGAACCTTGTTGCGCACGACGGGATCGACTCAACACCGCCGGCAATTCATGGTGTTTGGGTTAAGGATCGACCCTACAGCGCTCAGGTCGTCGATTGGGGGAGATCAGAACGGCGAGCGCTTACCGGCCGCTGGTCTGGCCACGCGCCCGGGGACACCATCCGGCGTCTCTAATGGGGTGAAGCGGTCCGGTTAAATCTCTTGGGATACAGGCGAGACGCGCAACACCTCTGCCATGGTGGTCAAGCCACTGCCCACCTTCTGGGCACCGGCCAGACGCAGCGTGCGCATGCCTTCGCTGAAGCCGAGCTTCTTGACTTCGTCCAGATCGGTGTCCTGACGGACCAGCGATTGGATTTTGCCGGTCATCGGCAGAATCTCATAGATGCCCATGCGGCCGAGATAGCCAGTGTCGCGGCACTCGAGGCAACCCGCCGGCGCATAAATTTTGGGGGGTGGCTTGACCTTGAATGGGCGGGTGAGCATCTGCCACGCTTCCATATCCACCGGTTCTTCGACCTTGCAGTGCGGACACAGGGTACGCACCAGACGCTGGGCCATGATGCCCAGCACCGTCGCGCGGATCATGTAAGGTGGGACACCCAGATCGAGCATGCGGGTGATGGCTGTTGGCGCATCATTGGTGTGCAGAGTAGAGATGACCAGATGGCCGGTCAACGCGGCCTGGATCGCCATCTCCGCGGTTTCGAGGTCGCGAATCTCACCGATCATGATGATATCGGGATCCTGGCGTAGCAACGCGCGCACGCCAGAGGCAAACGACACCTCGATGTTGTGTTGCACCTGCATCTGGTTAAACGTCGGCTCCACCATCTCGATGGGGTCTTCGATGGTGCAGACGTTGACCTCGTTGGTGGCCAGCTGCTTCAACGTGGAGTAGAGCGTGGTGGTCTTCCCCGACCCGGTGGGGCCGGTCACCAGCACAATGCCGTTTGCGGCGTGCGTCATGGTTTGCCAACGCTGGTAGTCACCTCCGGACAAGCCGAGCTCAGCAAACGAGCGCAACAGGACATCCGGATCAAAAATCCGCATGACCATCTTCTCGCCAAACGCGGTCGGCAACGTCGATAGGCGTAATTCGATCTCATCACCGTCCTGGTTCACGGTTTTGACCCGGCCGTCCTGGGGCCGGCGCTTCTCGGCCACATCCATACGCCCCAGGATCTTCAAGCGGCTGGTGACGGCCGCATTCACCGCCGTAGGCAGTTCATACACATGATGCAGGATGCCGTCGATACGAAAGCGGATCAGACCTTTGTCCCGTCGCGGCTCGATGTGAATGTCGCTGGCGCGCTGATCGAACGCATACTGCAACAGCCAATCGACGATGTTCACCACGTGCGCGTCGTTGGCTTCCGGCGATTTGAGGGCGCCAAGTTCGAGCATCTGCTCGAAGTTGGTGATGGTCGACACATCGAGCCCGGCCTCATCGGCTTTCGCCGCCGAACGGGCAATGGTGTAGAACTCCAGCTGATACCGGGTCAGATCCGCGGGGTTGCACACCACACGATTGATACGACGTCCGCGCAGCGTCTGGGTGAGCATGTTCTCCCATTGGAACATGCCGGGCTGGGCGCTGGCGATGGTGACGTGATCATCCGCAACCTCGAGCACCAATATATTGTGGCGCTGCGCAAATGCGTAGGACATCACCTCGGTGGACGCGTTGACGTTGATTTTGAGCGGATCCACACGCACGTAAGGCTGTGAGGCTTTCTCCGCCAACCACACGGTCATAGTTTCCAGATCGAGCGTATGGCCGGGATCGCGACGATTTTCGTACTCCCGTAAGGCCACTATCTCCAGCGGGTGCATCCCCAACTCGCGTTTGGTACGCGGTGCGATGAGAATGTCTTCAGCCTGGCGCTGACTGATAAACAGGTCGTCTACCAACGCTTCTAACAGCACTGGCAAATCTAGCAATATTTCGGTTGCACCATCCCACGGAACCCCGCCAAAACCCTTCTTAATCGCGGGTAGAGGGCCTTCGGGTAAGGCTTCTCTGGGTTCTTCGGTCTCTTCGATGGACTGCACGTCATTATGCAATTTTTTTGTTGCATTTTCAGGCGGAGGGCTGTCCTCAGACTCAGCAGCGGTCTCTAGAGCAGGTTCTTGATGCGGCGAACTGGCCACGCGATCATCCATATCAGCTTTTTTATCAGGTCGCAGTATGTGCCTGCCCCATAGATTTGCAAGCCCTTAACGCCACGGGCATGAAAGCCATCACATAGTGAATTTTCCTGTGGAAAGAAGCACTTAGCCCTCATAACGCACAGCGACATCCGAATCGGTCAAGATCATCACGCACCCGGCAAACACACAAAGGAGCACATCGTACTGCGACATCAATAATCCGCGCAGTCACGGCAGACACAACCGCCGTGCACGCAGACCGACAAAAAAGAGGACGCTTCCCCCAGTAGCAACGCATAGGCGCCTATCTATATGCGCAAATATAAAGGTGCATAGAAGGTCTCAAATCGCCACGCAACGTGGCAAAATAGCCGGCTGAATTTTTGGCGACCACGTCATACGACACGCCAATCAGATGGGTTGGCGAGAACCCAGAACGAGAACAAGAGAGAATCCAGTGCCCGCTAAACCGATACGGCCCACAACCCGCACATCGCGGGAGGGGGCTGACCTACTCAGCCCGAGCTACCTCTTGTGCGGCTCAGCACAGCGCGCGCGTGACGGGCTCTCGCGCCCATTCGTCGCCGTGCGCCGGCGCGGACTATCGTCGCACACGCGCGACACCGAAGCGGCCGGCTGCAGCGCGTGGGCAGTTTGACATGGAAGGCAACGCATACGCCCGCTGGTTCCGCGGCTCCACCCCATACATAAGTGCGCATCGTGACAAAACGTTTGTTGTTTTGTTACCAGGTGAAGCCTTCGGCCACGTCAACCTGACCAACATCGTCCACGATCTGGCGTTATTGCACGTTCTTGGCGTCCGCGTTGTGCTGGTACACGGTGCTCGGCCACAGATCGATGAACTGTGCACCAATGCAGATTTCCACCAGGGTCAGCGCATCACCAACGAAACCGATATCACCAGCGTCGCCCGGGTCTGCGGCCAAATCCGCACCCACTTGGAAGCGCTCTTTTCCACAGGTCTGCCCAACTCACCGATGCACAATGTTGACATTCCGGTCACCTCGGGTAACTTCATCACCGCCCAGCCCATCGGCGTTCGAGACGGCGTGGATCATCTGTTGACCGGCGCGGTGCGTAAAGTAGATGCACAACGTATCCACAAAAACCTGAGCAATGGCGGGTTGATTCTGCAGTCGCCCATCGGGTTTTCGCCCTCCGGCCAGGCGTTCAACCTCGCCAGCGACCTGCTGGCCGCAAAGATCGCCCAGGCCATCAGCGCCGACAAACTCATTACCTTCAACGCCGACGGTGCCTTGCGCGCCAGCGACGGTGCGCGGATCAGCTCCATAACGCCCGCCGAGGCCGCCGCACATGTGAGCGACACCGCGATCAACAATACGATGTCCAATCTGATCGCTGCGGTCCAGGGAGGCGTGCCCCGGGCAGTGCTGCTGTCCTATCAGGACGACGGTGCGCTGCTGCGCGAGCTTTTCACGGCGGAAGGCGCGGGCACCCAGATCACGGAGTCCGCCGGTCGCGACGTGCGCACCGCTACCCTGCAAGACGTCGCGGCGATTGTGGAGATCATCCGACCCTTGGAAGAGCAGGGCGTTCTGGTGCGACGCGAGCGCGATCGCCTGGAACAGGAGATAGAACACTTCCTGGTCGCCGAGATCGACGGTATTGTCGTCGGCTGCTGTGCCGTCTACCCCTACGGTGAGCAGGAAGAACTCGCCTGCGTGGCGGTACACGAAAACTATCGCCAAGCGAAAAACAGTGGCATTGGTTCCACGTTGCTACAAGCCGCCCAAGATCGCGCGCGGGATAACGGCGCCAGGGCACTCTTCGCCTTGACCACCCAAGCCCGGGACTGGTTTATCGAGCAAGGGTTCGTCGATGCTGACCCAGACGCGCTACCAAGCCAAAAGCGCTCACTCTACAACTGGCAGCGCAACAGTCAGGTGGTGGTGAAAGCGCTGCGATAAGCCGCGTCGAGCGCAGCCTATCAGCCATCCACATAGTCCGATCACCTCATGCCATACCATTCTGAGTTTATTCATATAAAGTACGCAGGCAGCTCTGCATACGCACAGTTGCCTGCGCATACAGGATTGCCTGCGCAGTCTTGCGTTCCACATGGTGCACACCCGCCGGGCGCAGTTTTCTCGAGCCTGAAGGCTCAAAGTTAAGCGGAGAACCTACGATGGCCGACAACAATCGCCCATACTCATCCATCGTCGTCGACGGCGTCGAACAAGCGCCAAGCCGGGCAATGCTCTACCCCGTCGGCTTCACCGAAGAAGACTTCAAGAAACCACAGGTCGGCATCGCCTCCACCTGGTCGATGGTGACGCCATGCAACATGCACATCAACGAGCTGGCCGAGGAGTCACTCAAAGGCGCCGATGCCGCCGGTGCCAAAGCGGTTCACTTCAACACCATCACCGTCTCCGACGGCATCTCTATGGGCACGCCCGGCATGCGCTATAGCCTGGTGTCACGGGAGGTCATCGCGGACAGTATCGAAACCGTCGTCGGCGCCCAGGGTTTCGACGGCTTTGTCGCCATCGGCGGCTGCGACAAGAACATGCCCGCATGTGGCATCGCGATCGCACGCCTCGACCGTCCCGCGGTCTTCGTCTACGGCGGCACCATCCTTCCGGGCAAGGAGCGACGCGACATCGTCTCCGTATTCGAGGCCGTCGGCGGCCACGCAGCCCAGAAGGTCTCCGACATCGAACTCAAAGAAGTGGAGAGCACCGCCATCCCGGGGCCAGGTTCCTGCGGCGGCATGTACACCGCCAACACCATGGCTTCCGCCATGGAAGCACTTGGACTCTCGCTACCCAACAGCTCCGCCCAGAACGCGGTAAGCCAGGCAAAGAAACATGACAGCTACAACGCAGGCGCCGCCGTTTACAACCTCATCAAACGCGGCATCAAACCCAGCGACATGCTTAGCTTAGAAGCCTTCGAAAACGCGATCACCATATCCATCGCGCTGGAAGGCTCCACCAACGCCGTTCTACACCTGCTCGCCATCGCCCACGCGGCCAACATCCCACTCTCGTTGGACGACTTCAGCCGCGTAGGCCGGCGTGTGCCCGTACTCGCAGACATGCGTCCCGCCGGCCAATACGCCATGAGCGAGCTCATCGAAATCGGCGGCATCCAACCGTTGATGAAAATGTTACTCGACGAAGGGCTACTGCACGGCGGCTGCCTGACCTGCACCGGGCAGACTCTCGCCGAAAACCTGGCCAACGTCGAGCGCTACCCGGAAGGCCAAAAGATCATTCGACCGATGTCCGACCCCATAAAGAAGGACAGCCATCTCGTCATTCTCCGGGGCAACCTCGCACCGGAAGGCGCGGTCGCCAAAATTACAGGCCACGAAGGGCTCACCTTTACAGGCTCCGCAAAATGCTTCCACGGCGAAGAGGCCGCCATGACCGCCATCATGAACGGCGAGGTCAGAGAAGGCGATGTGGTCATCGTGCGCTACGAAGGACCCAAAGGCGGCCCTGGCATGCGTGAGATGCTCAGCCCTACCAGCGCTATCAACGGCCGCGGCTTGTCTGAACACGTTGCCTTGTTAACAGACGGGCGCTTCAGCGGCGGCTCCCACGGGTTTGTCATCGGCCATGTCACACCGGAAGCCTACGACGGTGGCCCCATTGCTCTCGTGAAGGACGGCGACCAGATCACGGTCGATGCAGAAACAAAAGAGATCACGCTGCATGTAAGCGACGAAGAAATCCAACAGCGGCGCGCCGCCTGGCAGTCGCCCCCCCCCTACACCATTCGCGGCACGCTCGCTAAGTATGCCCGACTTGTTACCACTGCTAGCGAGGGCGCGGTGACCGACAAGTTCTAAGTTCCCGCTGCGACAAGGTAATGCGTGGCCAGCCAGAGCCATCATCGTCGCATAGAGATCAACCAGAAAGATCGACTAACCGACATCAAAATCGGTAAACACATCTTCGAGGGGACTTCTCACCGCGTGAGCACCGCGCTTAATGACATGCGTGTAAATCTGCGTCGTTTCCAGCGATGCGTGACCCAATTGCTCTTGCACTGTCCTAATATCCACCCCCGATTCCAAAGCGTGCGTGGCAAAACTATGTCGCAACGTATGTGCTGACGCGAGTTTGCTGATTTCCGTCGCAAGGACCGCTCGACGCAGGGCTCTTTGTATCGAACTCTCGCTCAAGTGATGTCGGCCCACACGATGGGAGCGAGGATCCCGACTGATCACCTTTGAGGGGAAAACATACTGCCAACCCCATTCAGATGCGGCGTTCTTATACTTACGAGATAAGGCAAAGGGCAGAAAAACCTCCCCCAACCCATCTGCCACATCCTGGTCGTGAACCTGTTTCACCCGGACTAGATGGTTCAGTACCGGTGTATGCAGCACACGGGGGAATGTCACAACACGATCTTTCGCACCTTTGCCATCGCGCACATGCAGCGTTTGGTACTCAAAATCCAAATCTTTAACCCGCAACCGCAACGCTTCTAACAAGCGCAAACCCGACCCGTACAACAGACCCGCTATCAAACGCTGCGTGCCCTGTAAGCCCGAAAGTACCGCGCGCACCTCCGAGCGAGTAAGCACAACGGGTAATCGCTCGGCTTTTTCGCTCGAACGGCATCAATACCCTCAAGGTGAACGTGCAAGACGTTGCGATAGAGAAACAACAGCGCAGATAACGCCTGATTCTGAGTGTTCGGCGCGACATTTAGATCCACCGCAAGATGGCTGAGAAATCGCCCCACGTCCTCACCTGACAGATCTTTTGGATGTTGCAACTTGTGAAACCGAATGTACCTCAAAGCCCATCGAACATAAGCTTTTTCGGTGCGTATGCTGTATCCCTTGACCCTAATCGCATAGCGCAAGCGATCCATCAGTTTTTCTGGCATGGAGCAAGTCTGAGGACACAGGATAGGACAGTATGTAGGCCTTCGAACAGGAGACGCGCGCGCTTTCTCCCCGATATCCGTACTTTTGCCTCCTCCCACCAAAGCGTGCAGGATATACAGATGATTATCCAGCGAGGAAGATATTGAGATGTGCATATCCGACAGGGTTATGACACCGCCCTTACACGGAAGCTACGCCTCAATATCACGCAGTTCGTATACTAAGTGTTAGGCGTCTAGGTTGGCATCACTCCAGATCATGAGTTATGACTGCAGCGATCCAGAAATTGATATCGACCGCTGGATTCCTACCAACCCATGTAATTTCAGCGTATGGATTAACTTCACAATCGGAGATGGCACCGCTGGCGATCTGTATGCACTTCGAGTGGTATCGCCCTCAAATCTCGGTCGTGGGAATGACAAAGCCCAACATACCCTCGTTCAGAATGTATATTCATGGGACGAAATTTTGCGCTGGGTAAATTCACATCTAGTAAAAGCTCAACATAGTACGAAAGGTCATTCAGAGTATTTAGCTGAATTCATGCAGTGGGAGTACGACGATTACAAACCCTGAAACCAAACGACGCCTAACCATTAGTTGGAACGGACCCATGACAGTCGCCTCGTTTCGCTGCCGCTCCACTCAGCGCCGGTCGAAGGGCCGCTCAACATAGTGTTGGGCGTCTCTGAAGCGCTGTCGGTGCTGATAGAGTCCCCAAATCACAAATTCGTTGAATCTTTGTATTGCATACATACAATGTATGTATGATTACTTTTGAGTGGGATCAGCGCAAAGCTTCTTCGAATCTTAAGGCTCACGGAGTTTCCTTCGACGAAGCCAAGTCTGTCTTCTACGACGATTTTGCCGTTCAGTTTTATGATGAAGAACACTCGGATATAGAAGATCGCTTCATAATGCTCGGGACAAGCAATTCAGCCAGGCTATTGATTGTCGTGCATTGTATTCGCGAAGACGGAGATGTAATCCGAATCATCTCAGCTCGAAAAGCTACGAGTACAGAATCTGAATTCTATCGAGGGCCCCAGAAATGAAAAAAGAATACGACTTCTCAAAGATGAAGAGCCGCAAGAATCCTTTTGCCGCGAAGCTTAAACGGCAAGTCACGATTCGTATGGGCGACGATATCGTTACTTACTTCAAAGACTTGGCTGAAGATACCGGTATCCCCTACCAAACACTGATCAATCTATACCTAAGAGACTGTGTCGCAAAGAATCGTAAACCGGATTTAACCTGGCACAGCGACAGCGCTGCATGAGTTATCGGTCGCCGCCCAACAAGACGATGAACCCGACGCTTTACAGATCGCTCGATCGCGCTACCGCGCTCCTCACGCCGGTAAAGCGCGGGTTATCTCCGTGTTAGACGGCTAAGCCTTTGTTACCCAACCTGCGAATAGACATGCTACACAGAAACAAAACACACACCTCAGACGAAGACGAATACCAACTAAAAGTAGACGAGCAAAGCGATCACTTTCTAAGCCTCCTGCACAATCTAAGTTACTTTCTTATTAGCGCAGCAATTATCCCACTAGGAGTGACATTGAAGTTTGCTTTCGACGCAAAGACTAACATTGATGGGTTAGGAATATTGTTTTTAGTATCCGGCGCGCTTTGTTCTATCGCGTCAGTTGCATCGATAATTTGGAGTCTTCAAAATAATCTTGGCTCTCACGCGCTTCACATACGCGCGCGATATGATCACAAGTCCTACGATGATGTTGCCGCTGAAGAACAGGGCAAGTGGGGCCAATACAATAAGAATGCCCGCTACTGGCGTAGGGTGGGACTCTTTTTGCAGATTCCCTCACTGGTGTTTCTTGCGGTATTCTCTATCTACACGATTTCATTAAGGAACAATGCCGTGTCTGATCATGTGAATCCTCCTTTCATCACCCAGGACGACGGAAACTATCGAATCCGTTTTACGAATCGCTACACTGATCGAGAGGTAGTTGTAAATGTACCGAAACAAGGAGTTACCGGGCATGACGACAGTTCTGAAACCTCAAAAGAGCACATAGATAAAATCGCTGAAGGTATTCACAAGATATTGCTAAAGGAACTGGAAAACTAAATCAAAAGCCGCAACCGTTTTAAAGAAACACTTTCCCGTTGCCGTCTAACAAGTCGATGAACCCGACGCTTTACAGATCGCTCGATCGCGCTACTGCGCTCCTCGCGCCTGTAAAGCGCGGGTTATCTTGGTGTTAGGCGTCAGAGTTCCCCACGAAAAATGGACACTTTCTTAATCCGAAAAAAGGAAGAAAATGTCCCGTATGAAAAACGCACCCTACAC
>JBCCHL010000025.1:0-32693 GCA_039028775.1 Pseudomonadota bacterium
CGATCGGGGCTTGTCGCCCGGGTGAGCACTTCAATGCGCCACATGAGGCGGCGGTGCGCGCACCCGGGCGCGGCCGGGGTAAGCGCGGGCTGGGCGAAGGCGACGTGGGCGAGATAAGAGCGGATGAGTCTTACAAGAGCTTCTGTCCGCACAAGACTTCCCACTGGCTGGGGATCGATGTCCACGACGTGGGTGACTATCGCATCGACGAGCGGTGGCGCGATTTTGAGCCCGGAATGGTGCTGACCATCGAGCCCGGCATCTACATCCCCACAGATGAGAGCACCACCCACCTGCCCGCCAAGTACCGCGGCATCGGCGTGCGGATTGAGGACGACGTGCTGATTGGCAAACAGGGCCCGGAAGTGCTCACCGAGGACGTGCCGAAAGACATCGACGCCATCGAAACGCTGATGGCGGAGGCCGTCGCGTGAACAGCCGGGTCGCGGTGGTCGGCGGAGGGCTGGTTGGGGCCACCTGTGCGCTCGGGCTGGCGGAGCAGGGCTTTGACGTGACCGTGATCGAGCGTAACGCGCCGCAGCTGCGTCGCGGGCGCCTGGGCCTGGAGTTGCGCAATGTCGCGCTCTCGCCGGCGTCGCAAAGTTTACTCGCCGGGCTTGCCGCCTGGCCGTCCGATGTCTGCCCGGCTTACACGCGCATGGAAGTCTGGGAGCAGTGGGGCGGCGGACGGCTGCATTTCGACGCAGCCGGTCTGGGTCGGGGTGAGCTCGGCTGGATAGTCGAACAGACCGTGATCACGGAAGCGGTGTGGTCGCGTCTGCGAGGCCATCCCCGCGTGGAGATCCTGTTGGCGGCGGTGGACTTGGTGGAGGTTCTGCCGCGCGCGGCGCGGTTTGAACTGGCCGACGGTGGTCACCGGGAATTCGACTTTGTGGTCGCCGCGGATGGGGCGCGCTCGAAGGTGCGTGAAGGTCTGAAGCTTACCGTGCGGCACCACGATGTGCACCAGGTGGCACTCGCCACCGTTGTGCGCACCGAACGTCCCCACCAGGCGACCGCCCGCCAACGCTTCCTGCTCGACGGACCGCTCGCGCTGTTGCCGGCTCAGGACCCGCACGTATGTTCGGTGGTGTGGTCCCAGAGTGAGGCCAAGGCAAGCGCCCGTCAGTCCCTCGACGACGCTGCGTTCGCGCAAGAGCTTGGGGTGATGAGCGAGTTCTGCCTGGGGGCGGTGGAGGCGGTCGACGAACGGCTGGTGTTCCCACTCGCGCAACAACGTGTCGAGAATATCCATCCGCAGGCACGCGTGTTGTTTGTGGGCGACGCGCTGCGGGTGGTGCATCCGCTCGCCGGACTGGGCGTGAACCTGGGTCTCGAAGACGTGGCTTGCCTCCTCGACGTCAGCGCCAGGCACCGCAACCTCGCGCGGACGCGCATCTGGTCGCGTTATGTCGCGGGGCGCGGAGCGCGGGCAGATGCCATGATCGCGATGTTGAACGCCTTGCGCATCGGTTATGCACAGGGCCAGCCGCTGCGCTGTTGGGTGCGCAATCTAGGGGTTGACCTGCTCGAGCGCAGCGCGTGGCTGAAGCATCAGATCATGCGCGAGGCGATGGGGTTGGGACCCTTGGCCGGGCAAGGGCGCAGCCGCTGATAGGCTATTGGCCGCCGCTGCCGATCAACCGGACCAGTCATTTTCTGCAACCGGCGGCTGGCCAACCACAAAGCACCGCGCGTAAAATATGCCGTTGGACACTCGAGGCGCGACCGCGGTAAAAACAAGCACAGTGGTTGCGCCGCTTATCACTTTGCGAAGCTGTCATCACGCACTGGCGAGCGTATCGGCAGCGCGCCGGCTCACTACGCCGGGTAAGTGCACTGCGCCGGATAGATAGTAAGTGCGGGATAGTAAGTGCGGGATAGTAGGCGCCAGATAGTAAGCGCTGGGTATATTTCGCGGGACAAAGCAGCTAGAGATAATGACCAAACAAACCGTTCTGTATGACAGTCACGTGGCCGCCGGTGCCAAGATGGTGGACTTCGCGGGCTGGCTCATGCCGGTTAATTACGGTTCCCAGATCGAAGAGCATCATGTGGTGCGTCGTGCCGCAGGGATGTTCGACGTTTCTCACATGACCATCCTCGACGTCACCGGCGATGGGGCGCTTGCGTTCCTGCAATATGTGGTGGCCAACAATGTCGGCAAGCTGAAACCGATGCAGGCGCTTTACGGCGCGTTGTTAAACGAGACGGGTGGGGTGATCGATGATCTGATCGTCTACCGCTTGGACGCCGGTTATCGCTGCGTCGTGAACGCCGGTACACGGTCCAAGGTGATTGCATGGTTCGATGCGCAGATCGAACGTTTCGACGCGCAGTTCTCCGAACAGGACGAGGCGATGATCGCCGTGCAGGGTCCAAACGCCATCGCCATCGTCGCAGATGTGCTGGGCGTTGACTTGGACGAGCTCTCCCCCTTCTACGCGGTGCGAACCGGGCAGATGCTGATCGGCCGCACCGGTTACACCGGGGAAAACGGTGTGGAATTGATGCTGCCCAGCGCTCAGGCGCCTGGCTTGTGGGACGATCTGGTCCGCGCGGGTGTGCAACCGGCGGGCCTTGGCGCGCGGGACACCCTGCGTCTGGAGGCCGGTCTGAATCTCTACGGTCAGGATCTTGACGAAGAGCATACCCCGCTCACCTCGAACATCGGCTGGACGATCAGTTGGAAACCCGCCGAGCGGGAGTTTGTGGGCCGCGCCGCTCTCGAAGCTCAGCGGAGCCAGGTACCCGAGCGGCTGGTGGGCCTGGTGCTGCAGGACAAAGGCGTCTTGCGCCATGGCCAGGAGGTTGTGACCTCGGCTGGTGCAGGCACGGTCACGAGTGGGAGCTTTTCACCTACCCTGCAGATGAGCATCGGTCTGGCGCGCCTGCCCGCCGGTGCCGAAGATGAGGTCACGGTCGATATACGAGGCAAGGCGAAAGCGGCGCTGGTGGTGAAGCCGCTGTTCGTGCGCAACGGGGAAGTGCAAATTGATCTATAAAGGTACAACAAGAAGAAAGCTGGAAGGAGCGCGTGCATGAGCGAAGTGCCCAATGAATTGAGATACGCAGCCACGCATGAGTGGGCGCGTCTGGAAGAAGACGGCAGCGTAACCGTCGGCATCACCGATCATGCCCAAAACGCGCTCGGCGATGTGGTCTATGTGGAGTCGCCGGAAGTCGAACAGATCATCGGTGGCGGTGAAGAAGCGGGGGTGGTGGAGTCGGTCAAAGCCGCCTCCGATATTTACGCACCGGTGGGGGGCACGATTTTGGCGGTGAACGAGAGACTGGAAGACGAACCCGAACTGGTCAACAGCGACCCCTATGGCGACGGCTGGTTCTTCAAGCTCGACCCGGACGACGCCAACGATCTTTCGCAGTTGCTGGAAGCGGAAGGTTATCAGGAAGTCTGCGACGCAGAAGAACACTAGGTGGGTTAAGCCATGCCCTTTGTACCCCATACCGAGGCCGATGTGGCCGCGATGCTCGACGTTATCGGCGTCGACAGCATCGATGCGTTATTCGATGAGATCCCGCCGCATCTTGCTAACGGACGCCTCGACGGCGTGCCGGAAAGCCGCAGCGAACTGGAAGTGCTGCGGGCACTGGGCGCGCGCGCGGCACAGGACGATGGCTATACCTGTTTCCTGGGCGGTGGCAGCTACGACCATCACATTCCCGCGGCGGTGTGGGATCTGACCAGTCGCGGCGAGTTCATGACCGCGTACACACCCTATCAGGCGGAAGCATCCCAGGGCACGCTGCAGCTCATCTACGAATACCAGTCGATGATGGCGGCGCTCACCGGCCTCGATGTTGCCAATGCATCGGTGTACGACGGTGCCAGCGGCCTTGCGGAAGCGGTACTTATGGCCGCCAGGTCGAACAAGAAAAACAAGTCCCGCCAGGCGGCGATGCTCGGGGCGGTGCACCCCAACTACGTCGACGCCACCCGCAATATCGTCGGCAATCAGGGGCTGGAAGTCGTAACACTGCCCTGCGGCGCCGACGGCACTTGTTCGACCGCCGAGTTGGAAACACTGGCCTCGCCCCCTTGCGCGGTGGTGATATCGCAACCCAATTTCCTCGGCCGGTTGGAGGCGGTGGATGAGATTACCGATTGGGCGCACGCGCACAACGTGCTTGTGATCGCGCTGGTCAACCCCATGAGTCTCGCGGTACTGAAACCGCCCGGTGACTGGGGGCAGGCGGGCGCGGACATCGCCTGTGGCGATGGCCAGCCGTTCGGCGTGCCGATGGCTTCGGGTGGCCCGTCATTCGGATTCATGTGTTGTCGTGACAAGCTGGTCAGGCAGATGCCGGGGCGCATCATCGGTCGCACCGAAGACCTGGAAGGCAGGGTGGGTTATGCGCTCACGTTGCAGGCACGGGAACAGCACATCCGCCGTGGTAAAGCGACCTCGAACATCTGCACCAACCAGGGCTTGCTGGTCACGGCGGGCACCATCTATATGAGTCTGCTGGGACCCCAAGGGTTGCGCGAAACCGCGATCGCCTGTCATCGCAACGCGATGCGCCTGAAGTCCCTACTATGCGCCATCGACGGGGTTGAACCCCTCTACAACGGTGCGGAATTTCATGAGTTCGGCTTGCGCCTGCCGCGCAAGGCCGCTGAGGTCTCGGCCGCGCTGCAGCAGGAGAAAATCCTGCCCGGATTGGTCCTCAGTGACTTCCTGGACGTTGGCGTTGCCGACGCCGATCAGGTCCTGCTGATCGCGGTAACAGAAAAACGCACGGAAGATGAGATGCAGGCCTTTGCCGCTGCGCTAGGAGAAGTATTGTGAGCGAGTCTATCTTTGCCATCGGCGAGGTCGGGCGGCGGGCGCACGCCCAGCGTGTTGATGGGGTGAGCGATGCCGATCTGACCGACTTGCCGGCCGCCGCGCTACGCACCCGACCCATCGGATTACCCGAAGTCTCTGAACTGCAGGCCGTGCGGCATTACACCAACTTGTCGCGCAAGAACTTCTCGATCGATACGCAGTTCTATCCGCTCGGGTCGTGCACTATGAAGTACAACCCGCGCGGGGCACACAAAGTGGCTGGTCTCCCCGGTTTCCTGAACCGGCATCCGCTCGCCCCGGAAGCGGCGAGTCAGGGGTTGCTCGCCTGTCTGTATGAGCTGCAGGAGATATTGCGCGATGTGACCGGCATGCGGGGTGTGTCTTTGACCCCGATGGCGGGAGCTCAGGGCGAGTTTGCTGGCGTCTCGATGATCCGTGCCTACCACGAAGCGCGTGGCGATAGCGGGCGGACCGAGATTCTGGTCCCCACCGCCGCGCACGGCACCAATCCTGCGACGGCGGTGATGTGTGGCTACAAAGTCACAGAAGTGCCGGTGGAGGCCAGCGGGGATGTGGACCTGGCAGCCCTCAAGGAACTGGTCGGGCCGCAAACCGCCGGCTTGATGATGACCAACCCATCGACCTGCGGCGTGTTCGAACGTCAGATCGAAGAGATCGCCGCCAGCGTTCACTCCGCTGGCGGTCTGCTGTATTACGACGGGGCCAACCTCAATGCCATCCTCGGCAAGGTGAAGCCCGGGGACATGGGGTTCGATGTCCTGCACATGAATCTGCACAAGACCTTTGCCACCCCGCACGGTGGCGGTGGACCCGGGGCGGGACCGGTCGGCGTGTCCGAACGCTTGTTACCTTACCTGCCGCTGCCGATAGTCGGCATCGAAGAACAGACCGCCGGTGCGCCTTCTCCGACCTATCGCTGGCTGGCTGAAGCGGATCGTCCCGAGAGTATCGGGCGCCTGTCCGGTTTTGCGGGTAATGCCGGGATTCTGATTCGGGCGCTGGCTTACTCGCTGCTGCTCGGCCGTAGCGGCCTGCATCGGGTGGGCGAATATGCCACCTTGAACGCCAATTACATGGCGGCGCGTTTATCCCAGGCTGGGTTCCAATTGGCCTATCCCCAGCGGCGGGCGACCCACGAATTCATCCTCACGTTTGCCCAGGAAGCCAAAACCCTCGGTGTCAACGCCATGGACTTTGCCAAGCGCTTGCTGGACTACGGCATGCATTCACCCACCACTTACTTTCCACTATTGGTGCCGGAGTGTTTCCTGATCGAACCGACCGAGACCGAGAGCAAGGCGGAACTCGATGCCTACATCGAAGCGTTGATCAAGATTCGCGAAGAAGCGGGTGAGGACGCTGAGTTTGTCAAAGCGGCCCCTTATTCCACCCCCGTGCGTCGTTTGGATGATGTGAAGGCAGCGCGTGAGCTGGATCTGGTGTGGAGTCCGATCGCTGCAGGTTAGCAGACCATTGCCACCCCCGGCGCTCGTCTAAACAAAAAAGTCCTTGGTCATGGATCGGCTGCGTTCATCCAATCGTCAACGTTGGCTGTATGACGGCGGACAGGACTCAGTGACTGACCGTATGCAGCAACTCATCCAAATCCTGGATCGGGGGCGAACATTCGAGGCCACTGCACAGGAACGCGGTGACCCGCTCCCGCGTGGCGCTCGAGACCAGGCGCGGCAGGTAGGTGGGGGCGGCCGTCGATTCGTAGGGGATCAGATACACGCTGCGCCAGGGGCTGTAGCCCTCCTCCAGCGCGCGGCGCCAGGTCGACATCTGATCGATGGGTCCACGCAGGATGATCTGCTCCTGGGCGAACGTCTCAAACTCAAGGCTGTCGAGCAGGCTGCAGTGCCCTGAGGGTAAGCGTTCGAGGAGAGCCCGCGCCCAGGCCAGGATGCTCTGAGCGGCTTGTATATAGACTGGCTCGGCCAACAGATGCCCCAGTTTCAATAGCGCAAGAGCGGCGGTGCCATTGCCCGGTGGCAGCGCATCGTCCGTGCTGGGTTTAGGTCGATGCAAGAGCTGTTCGTGGGTGTCGCTGGTGAAAAAGAAACCGCCTTGTTCGGCATCCGTGAAGTGGGCGAGCAGGGCGTCGGCCAGACTCTGTGCCAGGGTCAGGTCCTGATCGCGCCACTCGGTTTCTAGCAGAGCGAGCATGCCTGAGAGCAGGTTGGCGTAGTCGTCCAGATAACCCGCATATTTGGCGTTGCCATCCTGCCAGGTGGCATAGAGCACCTCACCATCCCAGGCGTTGGCAGCCAGGAAGTCAGCCGCGTCCTGGGCCAGGCGCAGCCACTCTGCGCGGCTGAATTGCCGGGCCGCGTCCGCCAGCCCGCGGATGGTCAGCCCGTTCCAGGCGGTCAGGATCTTGGTGTCCGTGGCGGGCCGCACGCGTTCGCTGCGCGCGTCGAAAAGTTTGCCGCGGGCGCGGTGCAGCAGAACTTCTGCGGTATCACCTTCCAGGGACAGGCGGCTGACCACCGACCGCCAGGAATCGTGCCGGTGTAGGTTCCACTTGCCTTCGAAGTTGGCTGGCTTGTCCAGTCCGTAGAGAGTCTCTACGACCAGATATTCATCCTCGCTGAGCAACCTCTTCACCTCGTTGCGACGCCACACATAAAAACGTCCTTCCGCGCCTTCCGAATCTGCGTCCAAGGCGGCAAAAAATGCCCCTTGCGGGTCGCGCATCTCGCGCACGAGCCAGTCGATCGTCTGCTCGACCGCGCCACTGAAGAGTTCGTCGGGGCCGAGCTTCAGGGCATCACTGTAGAGGGACAAGAGCTGACCATTGTCGTAGAGCATCTTCTCGAAGTGTGGAATCATCCACTTGCGATCGGTGGCATAGCGACAGAAACCGCCGCCGATGTGGTCATAAATTCCACCCCGCGCCATCTGGGTCAGGCTGATCATCACCATATCCAGCGTGTCTTTCTGCACACGCAGATCGGTACTGCCTTCGCGCTTTTGATACGCCCAATGGCGCAACAAACGGTTCAAGGTGGTCGGCATCGGAAATTTTGGCGCGGAGCCGAAGCCGCCATCCTGATGATCGTACTGCTGGGCCAGCTTTTCGCGCGCAGCATCTAGAATCTGCAGATCCGCCAACTGCGCCTCCATGGCGGGGATCTTGAGTTGTTCGAGGGCGGCTTTGATCTTTTCGCTCTGTTCCTGGAGTTCGTCGTGCTTGGTTGTGTACGCTTCATGGATGCGGCGTAACAAGTCGCTGAACCCGGGCAGCTGATGGCGCGGGGTTTTCGGAAAATAGGTGCCGCCGAAGATTGGCACCAGACTGTGCGGATCCAGCACCATGGTCAGGGGCCAGCCGCCGCCCTGCTGGGTGAGCAGGGTCAGGGCGGTCTGGTAGATTTTGTCCAGGTCGGGGCGCTCTTCGCGGTCCACCTTGATGTTCACGTATAACTCGTTCATCACCGCCGCGGTGGCGTCGTCTTCGAAAGACTCGCGCGCCATCACGTGGCACCAATGGCAGGTGGAGTAGCCGATCGACAGCAGGATGGGCTTGTTTGCCTCTCGCGCGAGCTGCAGAGCAGTGCTGTCCCAGGGATGCCAGTCCACCGGATTGTCTGCGTGTTGCAGCAGATAGGGGCTTGTTTCGGCGGCCAGGCGGTTGCTCATAACATCCAGGGGTCGTGGGGTGTCGTATGATCGCATGAGTTGAGGGAGATCGCGACGCGCAGCACTTTCATGCAAGAAAGTTCCTATTTTTCGCTGTTCTAGATACCGCGCCGGAGCGGTGTATTGGCAGGATTTGAGGTTCCGGGCCATTTGGGTTATCAAGTACGGTAGAACACGCAGTTGCGATGAGACTGAGACGTACCGGCAGAACCCAGCCCGTGTGTAAGTCGTGAACGCACTGTCCCAAGCTCAATCGGCGAGCATCCCTGGATCGCCCAGTGAGTGAATATGATGCAAGGACCGACCCATGGTGGATGCAGACGGATTCAGGCCCAACGTGGGGATCGTCGTCGCGAACGATGTGGGTCAGGTTCTGTGGGCGCGTCGGGTCGGTGGCCATGATGCCTGGCAGTTTCCGCAAGGGGGTATACATGACGGCGAAACGCCGGAGGACGCATTGTTTCGTGAGCTCCACGAAGAAGTCGGGTTACGCAGCGATCAAGTGACCATTCTGGGCCGCACACGCGGCTGGCTGCGTTATCGTCTCCCGCGGCGCCTGCGGCGTCACAACTCCACCCCGGGTTTTGTCGGCCAGAAGCAGAAGTGGTTTTTGTTACGTATGTTGTGTGACGATGATGCGATCGACTTTAACGCGGTGGACAAACCGGAGTTCGACGGGTTCACCTGGGTCAGTTACTACTATCCTCTGAATTCGGTGGTGGACTTCAAACGCGATGTCTATCGCCGCGCGCTCGTGGAACTGGCAACGCATCTCCCCTTGGGAGCGGATGACTGATGTTCGCCTTGTCTGCAGAGGTGTTCTGACGTGGATTCGATGCTCTCCACCTTGCGCGGCATTGTGCAGCAAGTCAGCAGCAAGAGCCATTTCGCCGATGCTGTGAGCTACCTTGTTAACGAAGTCAAGCGCGCCATGGCAACCGATGTTTGCTCGATCTATCTCCTGAACCAGACCCATACCAACTTTCAACTGGTCGCCACCCTGGGCTTGAACGAAGACCTTGTCGGCCACGTGGGACTGTCCCTCGATCAGGGCCTGGTCGGCCTGGTCGGTCGGCGCGCCGAGCCGATCAATCTGGAAGATGCCAGCGCCCACCCCGACTTTTTCTATCTATCGGATTCGGGTGAGGAGGCTTATCACTCGTTTCTGGGCGTGCCGATCATTCACCAGCGCACCGTGCTGGGGGTTCTGGTAGTCCAACAAGCCGCACAACGACGTTTTGACGAAGCGGACGAAGCCTTTCTGGTTACCCTCGCCGCACAGCTGGCCACGGTGGTGGCGCACGCGGAAGCGATCGGCGACAGTCCGCTGCCACGCGGCAGCCATGGCAACAAAGACGATGCCCGCTTTAAAGGGGTTGCGGGTTCGCCGGGCATTGCCATCGGTCGGGCTGTGGTGATGCATCCGGTGGTCAACCTCGATGCAGTGCCGGAGCGGGAGGCGGAATCGCCGACGGTGGAACTCATTCTGCTCGATCGCGCGCTCGACTCGGTGCGCCGCGATCTCGGCAGGATCAGTGAAGAATTTGCCAACTCGCTACCGGAACAGGAGCTCGCGCTGTTCGACGCGTACCTGCACATGCTCGATGAGAATGCGCTGGCCGGCGATATCCGGGCGCGTATCCAGGAGGGGCAGTGGGCGCAGGGTGCGCTCAAGCAGGTCATCCGCGAGCACGTGGCACGGTTTGATGCCATGGAAGATCCCTACCTGCGCGAGCGCGGCGCTGATGTGAAAGATCTGGGGCAGCGTGTGCTGGCCTACTTGCAGGACATCCGCGACAAGAAATCTCAGTTCCCGCGCAACACCGTGTTGGTCGGGGATGAGGTCACACCGGCGATGCTGGCCAACGTTCCCAGCGAACAGCTCGCCGGGATTGTTGCGATCAATGGCTCCAGCACCTCGCACGTGGCGATTCTCGCGCGCGCGATGGGCATTCCTGCGGTCATGGGGGCGTTGGATCTGCCCGCCTATGATCTCGAAGGCGAAACGCTGTTGGTGGATGGCCACTACGGTGAGATCTACACCCGCCCGTCGCCGGAGCGCCTTTCGCACAACCGTGAACTGATCGCCCAGGAGCGGGAGTTTGACGAGGAACTGCACGAACTGCGCGACCTGCCGTGCATCACCCGGGATGGCTGGCGGTTGCAGCTCTGGGTCAATATCGGCTTGTCCGAAGACCTCACCCGCTCCCTGGACCGCGGGGCGGAGGGGATCGGCCTGTTCCGCACCGAAATTCCGTTCATGCGTCAGGATCGCTTCCCTTCGGAAGTTGAGCAGATCAATCTGTACCGGGGCCACATGCAGGCGTTTGAACCGCGCCCGGTGACCATGCGGACGCTGGACATCGGCGGTGACAAATCGCTCAGTTACTTCCCGATCAACGAAGAAAATCCATTCCTCGGTTGGCGCGGCATCCGGGTAACCTTGGACCACCCCGAGATTTTTCTGGTCCAAGTGCGGGCCATGATCAAAGCCAATTCCGGCCTGGAGGGCGATCTGCGTATCATGTTACCCATGATCTCCTCACCCTCTGAGTTGCACCAGGCGAAGGCGCTGATCGACCAGGCCTATGGGGAGATCATCGAGGAGGGGTTTGCGGTGAAGGCGCCTCAGGTCGGGGTGATGGTCGAGGTGCCCGCGGCGGTCTATCAAGCCCGCCTGCTCGCCAAGCAAGCAGACTTTATCGCCGTGGGATCCAATGATCTCACTCAGTACCTGCTGGCCGTAGACCGTAACAATCCACGGGTGGCGGATCTGTACCAGGATATTCATCCTGCCGTGATCACCGCGATACGCGAGGTGGCCCGTGCGGCGCACGCGGAAGAGACCCCGATCGGCATCTGCGGCGAATTGGCGGGTACCCCGGTTGGTGCGGTGCTGCTGATGGCCATGGGCTACCACGTCCTGTCGATGAACGCGACTCACCTACCCAAGGTCAAATGGGTGATCCGCAATATCAAACGCTCGGAAGCCCGCCGTATGCTGGCCAAGGTCCTGCGCATGGAATCCGCCGAGGAGATCGAGCGCTATATGCATGAGCGCTTGGACGCGGCGGGATTGAGTCGGGCCCTCCCTAAAGCGCGCCACTGAAACGCACGCCCGCACCCAACATCAAGGCGCGGATGCCCAGCGAATTGCTCAGCCGCCCTGCAGTTGTTCCTCGACCAAGTCGATCATGTCCATGCGGCCGGGGAGCAGCGCGATGGTGCTCGGTTCATCGGGGTACATAAGTACCACCTGCATATCGCCGACCTGCACATCGTGGTAACAGGAAGACGCCGGGTTGCCGACTCGGGTTGCCACCACCTCCGGTGGTGGTGGGTCGCCGCGCAGGGTTTGCACATGGGCGAGCCTGACCTGGGTCGTCGTGATGCCATCCGCGTCGGTGTCAATGACCTGCAAACGACTGACTTGGGCGAGGAAAACCTGGGGTCGCTCCCAGACGTCTTCCGCTAAACCGCCGCCGCTGCAGGCGGCGGTGGGTATGGTGTGCAAGATCCCCCAGGCGAGGATGACATAGAGATAAGCCCCCATGGTCATGCGCCTCCAGAGACGCGAAGACACTGACCGGTCACCCAGGCGGATGCATTGGAGGAGAAATACAGGACCGCAGCTCCCAGGTCTTGGGGTGTGCCGAGGCGCCCGGCCGGCAGTCCCAGGCCCTTTTCCAGTTTCGGCAGGTCGGCATCGGTGAGCTTCATCGCCTTCATCATGATCTCCGTGGGCACGGCGTCGGGCATGATGCAATTCACCCGATGCGGGGTCCGGTCCTGGCGGTCGCTGGCGAGCCATCGTCACCTCCGGTCCCAGTAGGGTCCCCAGTTCGGTTTTTGGTCTGAGAACAATATGCCATGCGCACCGGTATGCAAAATCGATTGTGTTTACCAATTTGGAAGTCTTTATCTAATGATGTTGTGTCTGCTGAGTTCACAAACCGCTCACGGGTCGGTCGTTAGCCTATTTGCCATGAACGGATTGATCCACACGATCTACAGTCTCGGGAATCGCCGCCGGTTGCTGAACCAGGTGGGCGCGGTGGTTGTTTTGTTGGCTCTCTTGTTGGCTCTTGGCGCGTGTGCCTCTTTCCGTTATGCGCCGTTCGACTATCAACAGGCTGACGCACCGGTACCTCTGGAAACGATACCGAAGATGGAGAATGCACCTCGTGTTGCCCTGGTGCTCGGTGCGGGCGGCCCGCGCGGCTATGCACATATTGGTGTTATGCGGGTCCTCGAAGAGGCGGGTGTAGAGGTAGATCTGGTGGTTGGTACCAGCGTTGGTGCGCTGCTTGCTGTGCTATGGGCGCACGGTTTGGATGCCGCGCAGATAGATCAGCTGTCGACCCAGGGTGGCCCCACTACTTTGTTCGATTTCTCCCTGTTCGCGGATCGGGGTTGGGTTCGCGGCCAGCGCTTGCAGGATTACGTGAACACCCAGCTTGAGAACACGGCTCTGGAAGCGCTGCCACGGCGCGCGATTGTGGTGGCGGCGCGGCGCGAAGACCAGCACGCGCGCTTCTTCCAGCGCGGCAATGCCGGGGTGGCGGTGCGAGCCTCCAGTGCCATGCCGGGAATCATCTCACCGGTGGGTATCAGGGGAATCGAATACGAAGATGGGGACATGGCGCTGCCCCTTGCGGTGTCCGCGGCCCGCGACGCCGGTGCGCGCTTTGTCATTGCGGTCAATGTCTATCCGCGCCAGGTGCCTGAAGACGCGAGCTCAGGATCGCGGGCCCAATTTGAACGCCGGATTCGCCTGATCGAGCCCGAGGTCGCGATGGCGGACTTCCTCATCCATGTGGATACGCCCTATCGGGCGAGCCCGCGGCAGAAGTTCTTTACCACCTCGCGCGCGCTGGGCGAGGCCCAGGCGCGTCTCCAATTGGCAGATCTATTGGCGGCCCTGGCCGCGGCCGGCGAGGCCGGCTGCAGGGTGTTCTGGGCGCTAGCGAAACGTTCGAGGCCGAGTTCTGCGCGCACTTGCACGCCGACCTCCATGGACATGTCGTCGATCGGTATCCCGATGGAATCGGCGATGCGCACCATGCGTTGAAAATTAGCAGCTACCCCCGCCGCGTCGATGACGACGGCCGGACCGGCGCTTGCGAGTAAGGCTCTGCGGGCCGCGGGCATGGCACTCTCGTCGCGTTGGGCAATCGCGGTGGCGAAGTGCATCAACTCTGTGCCGTGGGCGATGCCCATAGCGGCGCTATCGGCATCCCCATTGATCCCCTGGATATCTACTTCCGTCTCGGTCATCTGCGCGCTCACACGGAGCATCGAGGCATGTGCGCTGGTTCAGTAGAAGCACTCGTTGATCGCGGAGACGCGCCCGGCGATCAATTCCATCTGTTTGCGATCGATCACCCGATTGTCGTCTTTGACAAAGTTCGCCATGCCTTCAAAGGACAGGTATTGGGCCGCCGCGACGTCGCGCCAGTGGCGCAGGGCATCGGGGACCATGGTCAACGCGCGCAGCACGTTGGGTGCGCGCCCCTTGGGGTTCCATAGATCCGCCTCGTTCCCGACGGCACCTTCCAACGGCACGGTGGGCACAAAACCCATCGTCTCCACGGTATGAGCCGCCACATAATGATCCGGGTTTCCCGGCTTGGGATCGGGCAGCGGCTCGAGCGGCAGCCCGAGCGCGCGATGAAATTCATCGATGCTCAGCGTGGTGACCACAATGCCCACCAACTCGACGTAAGCCGCCCGGCTGACCCCTGCCGTTTCCAAGTCTTCGACCATACGCTGCGAGATGCGGGTCTGGTCCGTAACAATCCGGTGTACGGCATCTATCGCGGCTGTGGGCAGGTGTTCGGTGCCGCCCGCGTGGGTGCCGTTGACGCTATACGGGGAGAGCGCGTCTTTGCGTGCCGCGCACAGCTCACAGTCGATTGCGGCACGGCTGTGGGCGGCGATGGCCACCCGTTGAGTGCCATCCCACCAGCTACCCGGTGCGGCCAGGCGTTGCCAGTAGGTGCGATAAGCGTCGGGGATATCCGCGCGCATATCATGCCCGTCTATGGGGGCATATTGAAAATGGGTCATGGCTGCTTCCTCCAAGCATCACACCGTAGTGCAGCGGGGCACCGCCGTCCAGCGGGTTATCGATCAGCCCGCACGGGTGAAGCGGTAGGTGTTGCGCTCGCCGATCGCACCGCCCGCGGCGAACAGTTGTTCGGTAAAGTCTACCTCGGAGTTGGAGATGCGAACGATCGTGCTGGCACGGGTCCCGTACTCGTCGCCGGTGATGAAACAGGAAGCCGTGCGACGCTCGAGTTCGATATCGCGCCCGCGTTGGGGGAGCTCGCTGTCCGGCGGAATGCGACGATCTCCGAGCAGCGCCAGCAGTGGCTCCGCCGCGTAGGTCCGGGCGGCCAGATTCGCAAGCCCACTCGCCCCCAGCATGCATTTCGGCCACTCTGCGCCGAGCTCGGCGTTGGACAGGCCGTAGACGCCGGGTGCGAGGGTTTGGTTGTCCGCTTTGTTCGAGGCGTAGAACAGCGTCTCGCCATCGAACAGCAGCAGGTTGAAACCGGCATATGCCGCATAGTCGATCTGCTCGGCGTAGGTGTCTGCATCCGCGGTACCCTGCAGAAAGTCCTGCACCAGGCGGCCCCGTGAAGATCGCGCCGGACCGTCTTCGGGACGGCTGAAATTGGTCAGCGCGGCAAAGCGGCCGCCCAGATCGCAGCCCAACCAGGTTCCCCCGGCTTCGAGATCGCGTCCGGCGAGCACTTGGGGGGTATCTTGCCAGAAATCGGCGGCAGCGCTGGCGCGGCCGTGAAACTCATCGCGATTAGCCGCCACCAGCAGGTCTACCCCTGGGTTGGCGCGGTAGGCAAACAGAATCAAACACATGTTTAGCGATAGGACACCGGCTGTTCGGAGCCGCGCAGTTTAGCAAAAAGGTAGGTTGAGAGAGCCTTGTCTTTGTGGCCTCGATGTGTGCTGCCGGGCGCGCTGCTGCGGCGGTTTGCCATGGGCAAAAATATGCGGACAATGTGCTTCGGTTTTACGCCTTAGGACGCGAGCTTGCACTACCCCGTCATCGATCCGGCCATCTTCAGCGTGTTTGGCCTGCCCGTACGTTGGTACGCGCTGACCTATATCGTCGGCTTCGCCATCGTGCTCCTGCTCGGCCGCCTGCGCGCGGAGCGGGACGGATACAGCAAAGACGACATCTCCGATCTGGTGTTCTACGGCGCGATGGGGGCGGTGCTCGGCGGGCGCATCGGCTACGTCTTTTTCTATAACTTTGATGTATTTCTGGCCGACCCGCTGTATCTCTTCCAAACCTGGAAGGGTGGGATGTCGTTTCACGGTGGACTGCTCGGCGTGCTCATCGCGGTTGGGCTCTTCGCCCGCAACAAGGGGCGCTCGGCGATTGCCGTTGCCGACTTTCTGGCCCCCCTGTGTCCGATCGGGCTTGGGCTAGGGCGGCTGGGGAACTTCATCAATATGGAGCTGCCGGGGCGGATCACCGATGCTTCCTGGGGTTTTATCTATCAGTGCTGGGCGGTCAAAGACCTCAATCCGATGTGCCTTGGCGAATGGGAAACCGTTGCGCGCCACCCTTCGCCGCTCTATCAAGCGTTTACGGATGGCATGCTGTTGTTTGTTATTGTGTGGTTGGTTTCCCGGCGCCCCCGCAATCCCGGGTTTGTGGCCGGGGTGTTTCTGGCCAGCTACGGGGCGCTGCGCTTCGCTACGGAGTTCTTCCGTGCCCCGGATGCGCACATCGGCTTTATCGCCTTCGACTGGCTGAGCATGGGTCAGATGTTGTCGCTGCCGATGCTGTTGCTCGGCCTGGGTGCCATCTACTATGCCCAGACCAGCGCGCGCAAAGCGGCCTGAAGCGTAGAATTTTACCCGCTCGGCTGGTCTTGAAATCCGGCTCGCGTCATAATCGCGTGACGGTCGGCTCGCTACCTCAAGGAACCTTAGATGCAACAATACCTGGATCTGCTTCGGCACGTGCGCCACAACGGCACGTTCAAAGATGATCGTACGGGCACCGGGACCTACAGCGTCTTCGGCTACCAGATGCGCTTTGATCTGAACGCCGGCTTTCCTTTGGTCACCACCAAGAAGATGTTTCTGGCCGGCATCATCCACGAGTTGCTGTGGTTCCTCTCGGGCTCGACCAATATCAAGTACCTGACCGACCACAACGTGCATATCTGGGATGAGTGGGCGGATGAGAACGGCGAACTCGGGCCTGTCTATGGCTCGCAGTGGCGTTCCTGGCCAGCACCGGATGGTTCGACCATCGATCAGATCACCCGGGTGGTCAGCGACATCAAGTCCGATCCAAATTCGCGCCGTCATATCGTCAGCGCCTGGAACGTAGCGGAGGTGGATAACATGGCACTGCCACCGTGCCACTCGCTGTTCCAGTTCTATGTGGCGGACAACAAGCTGTCCTGTCAGTTATATCAGCGCAGCGCCGATATTTTCCTCGGTGTGCCGTTCAATATTGCGTCCTACGCCTTGTTAACTATGATGATCGCGCAGGTGGCGGAGCTGGAGTTGGGCGATTTTGTGCACACCCTCGGGGATGCGCATCTGTACGCTAACCATCTCGAACAGGCCGACCGGCAGCTCGATCGGCTGCCATTGCGGGCACCCACCATGACGCTGAACCCCGAGATCAAAGACATTTTTGCGTTCACGATCGATGACTTCACGCTCAACGACTATCAGAGCCACAAAGGCATCAAGGCGCCGATCGCCGTGTGACGCTGCGGCTTAGCTGCGCACCAGTCCGACTATGCATATCTCGCTGATCTGGGCCATGACCCGCAATCGGGTCATCGGCCGCGACAACACCTTGCCCTGGCGCATGCCCAAAGACATGCGCCACTTCATGGACACCACCATGGGTAAACCTGTGGTGATGGGGCGCAAGAGTTTTGAATCGATGAAAGCTGCCTTGCCGGGGCGGACGAATATTGTGCTCACCCGGGATCGCAACTGGGCTCGGACCGGCGCCCAGGTGGTGCATAGTCTCGACGCCGCGATCGAGCTGGGCCGTGAGGCGGCGACCAGGTCGGGTGGCGATGAGATCATGATCATCGGCGGCGCTGACATCTATGCGCTGGCCCTACCCCTGGCCACGCGTCTGTATGTGACTTTGATCGATGCGGAAGTGCCAGGGGACACTTTTTTTCCGGACTACGACGAAAGTGCGTGGCAGGTCGTGCGAGAGGTTGCCCACCCGGCGGATGAGCGCCACTTCGCCCCGTACCGGATCACAACGTTTGAGCGTGTAGGCGTTTAAACCACGCCCCGTCGCAAGGCAACTCCCGCCAGTTGCGCGTCGGCAGCTCGACTGCGCAGGGCAAGGTCTCGATCAGCTCCCCGTTGTGCATCCGCAGCACAAGTGCGGTCGGTGTGGCTGCGCTGGCCAGGTGCATGGTCTCCGCACGGGCGCGTTCGAGATCACACGAACCGCTGCGTAGCGAGCGCAGGGTGGCTTGCAACGCCACTGGTGGCAGGGCGGCGATGCGCAGCAGTGCTTCGTTGCCGCGAAGGTCAAACGTCTCCAGCAGGTAGGCCTGCTCGCAGCGGCAGCAGCGCGCGTAAGCATCGGTCCAATGGACATGGCTGTCGAGCACCCAGAGGATTTTGAGGTCTGGTCGCCGTGCGAGGTGGGCGCAGCTGCTCTGGGCTTTAGCGGGGGTCATGATTGGTGTTAGTGTCGCACCACGACAGGACAATGCAACGTCTTGTGCCGGTCGTCGAGGTAAGCGGTTCTGGAAAGGAGTAGCAGATGGTTATCAATGCGTTGAGAGACCTGTTTTTTTGGGGCTTTGTCTTGGTTGGGCTGGCGACGACGATCGCTGTCCGTGCCGAGGTCGCCAGCGTGTCTATCCCTAACAATATTGTCGTGCAGGATGTACCTGCGCTTCCGGCCAGCGTGGGTGCTCGGCTGAACCGGTACGCGTCCACCCGCTCGGCGTCGGTGTATGGCTGGCAAGGGGAGCGCCTACTGATCGCTACGCGTTTCGGCGATAGTACTCAGATGCATCGCGTGAGTGCGCCGCTCGGGTATCGCGAACAACTGACATTCCTACCCGAGCCACTGGGCGGCGTGGCGCTGCCGCAAGCTGGTGCTGGGGATACGGTTATTCTCAGCTGGGATGTCGGCGGGTCTGAGTTTGACCAGCTCTTTGTCTACAACCTCGAGGATGGCCGCCGCCGCATGGTCAGTGATGGTGAGTCGCTATACGCCTATGTGCTGTTTGCGCCTGATGAACGGCGTTTTGCGTATGTGACCACCGAACGCAACGGCCGCAACTGGGACATCCATATCCAGGACATGCGCGGCAACAAGACCGTTGCGCTGGAAACCGATCAGGGATTCTGGTTCCCGCTGGGTTGGTCGGGTGACGGTAAACATCTGCTGGTCAAGCATCGTGTCTCTATCAACGAGTCGTCGGTTCATGAACTCAATCTCGGCGACGGTACGCTCACGCCGCTGCTCGGACGAGAGGGTGGGGTGTCCATCGGTACCGCGGCGTATGGTGCGGGGAATACGGTGGCGTTCACCAGCGATGCCGGGGCGGCCTTTCTGCAACTGCGCGCGCTCGACCTCTCGTCTGGAGAGGTCTCCGTATTGAATGCTGATCTGGAGTGGGATGTACAGGGATTTGCGTTTACGCCGCAGCGAGACAAGCTGATCTACGTGGTTAACGAGGGTGGTTTTTCGCGGCTCAATATGATCGCTTGGCCCAGCGGTGAAACGCTGCCATTGCCCGAGATTCCGAGCGGCATAGTGGGCTCTTTGGCTTTTTCCGGGGACGGCCAGCGCCTCGCGTTCAGTCTCAATCAGCCGACCTCGCCCAGTGATGTTTTTGTTGCGGACCTGGCCGACCAGACCGTCACGCGCTGGACGCAATCCGAGGTTGGTGGCCTCGATATCTCGCGCTTCGTTGATGCGGAGTTGATCGAGTACCCCACCTTCGATGGTCGCTCCATACCCGCTTTCCTCTACAAACCGGAGGGTGACGGTCCGTTTCCGGTGGTGGTCTCCATCCACGGCGGACCGGAGGCCCAATACCGACCCTACTTTTCCACCACCGTGCAGTCCTACGTGAGGGAGATGGGTGTGGCGGTGATCGCCCCCAATGTCCGCGGCAGCAACGGCTATGGCAAAGACTATCTCAAGCTCGACAATGGCAGGCTGCGGGAAGACTCGGTGCGCGATATCGGCGCTCTGCTCGATTGGATAGAAACCCAAGCCGATCTGCGTGCGGATCGGGTGGCGGTGATGGGAGGATCGTACGGTGGCTACATGGTGCTCGCATCCATGGTGCACTTCGGTGAGCGCCTGGTCGCTGCGGTGGAATCGGTCGGCATATCGAGCTTCGTGACGTTTCTGGAGAATACCCAGCCCTATCGCCAGGATATGCGCCGGGTGGAATATGGCGATGAGCGTGACCCGGATATGCGGGCGCATCTCGAACAGATCTCACCCCTCAACCATGTGGACAAGATGACCACGCCGCTGCTGATCGTGCAGGGTGCTAACGATCCCCGGGTGCCCGCCTCGGAGAGCGAACAGATCAAGACGGCACTGGACGCCGCCGGCGTGCCGGTTTGGTACATCCTTGCCAAGGACGAAGGCCATGGTTTTCGCAAGAAGGTTAATCAGGACTACGATCGGGTGGCGAGATTTCGCTTTCTCGAACAACACCTCACGCGGGAATAACGACAAGCGTTGACGATGGCAAACGGCAAACTGGGTCTGGTGGTCAACCCGATGTCCGGCCGTGACGTGCGCCGATTGGCAGCGCGCGCCACCAACATGACCCACGAGGCCAAGCGCGATATCGTCGCCCGGGTGGCGGCGGGGGCCGACGCGATGGGGGTGAGCGATATCTACATCACCAAAGAGCCCTTTCGCATCTCGTCGATGGCTTTGGAACACATGGGGCTGAAGGCGCGGGTGCATGTCGTCGAACACCCGCTCAACAATGACGCGTCGGACACGGAGCGCACAGTCGCGGCCTTCCGCGCCGCCGGTTGTGGCACCTTTGTTTCCCTCGGCGGGGATGGGACCAATCGTGCCATTGTGCGCGCCTGGTCCGATGTGGACCTGATCCCGCTAAGCACCGGGACCAACAATGTCTTTCCTGGTCTGGTAGAGCCCACCGTCGCGGGGATGGTCGCCGGGCTGAACGCGTGTGGCGAACTGGCAGGTGCTGACAACATCAAGGCCCGCTGCAAAGTGCTGCGTGTGCGGGCGCCGGCGCGGGATGATGTCGGGCTGATCGATGCGGTGTTGTTGCGCCGCGACCACGTCGGCAATCTGCTGCCCTTCGACGCCCAACGCATCGAGCGCATCTTGTTGACCCGAGCGGAGCCCGCCTCGATCGGCATGTCCCCCATCGGCGGGCTGCTGCACCCGGTCTATGCGGAGGACGATCATGGTTTGCTGGTCAGCGTCGATCAGCGGCGCGGACGGGCTCTGCATGCCCCCCTTTCCCCCGGACTCTTCGCCGCTGTGGCGGTGCGCGATGTCAGTGTGATCGGCTTTGACGTGGCGGTACCTTTCAGCGGGCCCTGTGTGCTGGCGCTCGACGGCGATCGTGACCTCAAGGTGGACGAGGGTGGTGTCGCCAGTGTCTCTCTGCGCCGCGATGGCCCCTATGTGATCGATGTGGAAGCCGCCATGCGTTGGGCCGTTGCAGCAGGTATCATGGCGCGCTCAAAACACCAGTTCGGAAACCCCACCGTATGATCGTCAAACCCCGTATACGAGGCTTCATCTGCACCACCGCGCATCCCGCCGGTTGCGCCGCCAACGTACAAACGCAAATCGACTATGTGCAGGGCCAGGGGCAGGTCGGCGATTTCAAGAATGTGCTGGTGCTGGGCTGCTCCGGCGGCTACGGCCTGGCCTGCCGGGTCGTTTCCGCGTTTGGCTGCGGCGCCAACACCCTGGGCGTTTCTTTCGAGAAGCTGCCGGAAGGCAAACGCACCGCATCCGCGGGCTGGTACAACAATGCAGCCTTCGAAGCGGCCGCCGCGCAGGCGGGGTTGTACGCCAAGAGTCTCGATGGGGATGCTTTCGCCGACGAGACCCGTGCTGCGGTGATCGACACCATCAAGGCGGACCTGGGCAAGATCGATCTGGTGGTCTACAGCCTGGCCTCGCCGGTACGGCAGCACCCCCGAACCGGCGAGCTACATCGCTCCGCGATCAAGCCGCTGGGTGAGACGCTGAACATCAAATCTGTGCATGTCGATCGCGGTGAGGTGATCGAGGTGGATCTGGAGCCCGCCACCCCGGAAGAAACCGCCAGCACCGTGGCGGTGATGGGTGGTGAAGACTGGGAATTCTGGATGGAAGCCCTCCTCGATGCCGATGTGCTCGCACCGGGCGCCCAGACCGTGGCCTTCACCTATATCGGCACGGAGCTCACCTGGCCGATCTATTGGGATGGCACCCTTGGACAGGCCAAGGTAGACCTGGATCGCGCCGGCAGTGCGATCCGCGAGAAGTTGCAGGCGATTGGTGGCGATGCCCGGGTGGCGGCCTTGAAGGCGATCGTAAGCCAGGCAAGTTCCGCGATCCCTGTGGTCCCCTTGTATGCCGCATTGTTGTTCAAGGTCATGAAAGAGCAGGGCAAACACGAAGACATCATCAGCCACATCTACAGGTTGTTTGCCACCCAGCTCAAACAAGGCAGCGAACAGAGGCTGGACGAAGATGGACGCATCCGCATGGACGACGTGGAGTTGACCGATGAGGTGCAGGACGAAGTGCGTCGCCGCTGGCCGCTGGTCAACACGGAAAACCTGGCGGAGCTCGGCGATCTTGAGGGTTTTCGCGCAGACTTCCTGAAGATTTTCGGCTTCGGCTTTGCCGGCGTGGACTACGAGGCGGACGTCGACATCACCCTCGGGCAGGACGTATAGCCGCGTGAGCAAAGTATTTCTTCAAGCCTGCGCCGGGCAGCAGACCCCGTACACGCCGATCTGGCTGAATCGCCAGGCCGGCCGCTACATGCCCGAGTATCACCAGGTCAAAGGCGATATGCCGAGCCTCGAGTTCTTCAAGAACCCGGATAAGGCCGCCCAGGCCACGCTCGATGCGCAGCGCATCCTCGGGGTCGATGCCGCAATCATGTTTGCTGACTTGTTACCGCTGCTCGAACCTATGGGGCTTCGCCTCGACTACGTTCCAGGTCAGGGGCCGGTGTTCGACAATCCCTTACGCAGCGCAGCGGACATAGAGGCTTTGCGCGTCGTGCCTGCGCAGGAGGGAACGCCCTACATTGCCGACACGATTCGCAATATTTTGTCGGGCTTGCCGACGGAAGTAGCGCTGATCGGTTTTGCGGGCGCGCCGTTTACGCTCGCGAGCTATGCCATCGAGGGCCGCGGGTCGCGCAACTATGTGTTCGTGAAGAAGATGATGTACGAACACCCCACTCTCTGGCACGGCCTCATGGATAAGCTGGTGGAGCAAATCGCCAGCTACGTGAATTTGCAAATCGATGCGGGTGCGGAAGCCGTGCAGCTGTTCGACACCTGGGTGGGGAATCTCTCGGTACAGGACTTCGAGGTCGCGGTGCTCCCGCACCTACGCGAACTGTTGCAGCGGGTCACAGGCCGCGTACCCATGATCTACTTCGGCACGGGCAATAGCCATCTACTGCCGCAGATCGCAGCGCTCGGCTTCGAGGTGGTTGCCTTCGACTGGCGTACTCCCCTGACCCCCACCTGGGAAGCACTCGACCTGCCCGCGGTACAGGGCAATCTCGACCCGATCGTACTCTGCGCAGACGCGGACAGCGTGACTCATCAAGCCACGCGGATTCTCGATGCCGTGGGTGGACGTGGCGGACATATCTTCAATCTCGGTCATGGCATCATTCCCGAGACCCCGGTGGATAACGTGAAACGCCTCGTCGAGGTCGTGCACGAGCATCGGGTAAACTGATCTCCGCGATGGCGGGGGAATCTCTGAGGTAGATGTTATGAGACTGGTACTGAAGGTTCTTGGTGGCCTCGTGGCGCTGTTGTTGCTGGTTGTTATCCTGCAGTTTGTTGCGTCGGAGAGCGGGGAAGTGGTGGTGCTGACCTCAACCGATGCGGGTGGCACGCCGCAGGAGACCCGCCTATGGGTGGTGGATCTGGATGGCCAGTGGTATCTGCGTACGGGCAGCGAGGCGAGCGGCTGGTACCGGCGTCTGGTCGCAAATCCGCAAGTCACGGTGGGGCGTGGCGATGGCGTGTTTGCTGCGACCGCGGTGCCCGAGCCTGCAAAACGCGACACGATCAATGGATTGATGAACGCGAAGTACGGCTGGGCGGATGACTTTATCGATCTGATGTTCGGGCGCGAAGACGCGATCCCGATCCTGCTCGACCGTACCTAACGCGCTAGAGCGCGAAGTCCGCCGGCGGGCTGTAGGCGCGGGGCAGGAGGCCGCGCTCGTTGCGATCGGGGATCAGTAACCCGTGTTTCTGCATAGCCTTGTACAACGCGGGTTCGTGGGGCTTTGGCCATCCGTTGGCTGCTTTGTCAAAACAGCTCTGGCAACAGTGGAATCCGTAACCTGGTGCTCGCAGTTGGGCGGGCGCGCCTAGGCACAGGTAGCACAGATCATCACCCATCCTCGTAACTTCAAGCCAGACGCATGCGCAGGTACTGGCGCTTGTCGAAACGTCCGGTCAGTTTGGCTCCGACATCTGCGATCCATATCTGCCACCCATACTTACTGCGTAGGGCCTGATGGGCGAGGGCGATGGTGTCCGGATCGTCGATCAGTTCGGCCGTACCTGCATAGTACTCACCGAGTAGTTTGCCGCGCACATCGCATGCAGCGAGTCGTACCGTACTGGTGTGGCGTAGGCGCTTGACCTTGCCGGCCTCGGCCGCGCTGAACGCGTAGAAATCCTCGTCGATGGTGGCCATCCAGATCGGCGTGGCAACCTCAATACCGGATCGGCGAATGGTGATGAGGCTGACATAGGCCTGGTCTTTGAGTGCGGTGAAACTCATGTAGTCCTCATTCAGTCGAGCTCGGGGTCGGCGTCCAAGATCTTGTCAACGAATAGCGGGGCGACGTCGAGATCGGTGGCGATCTCGCGAATGAGGATGCGCTCGGTTTCGGTCGCCCTGCCATCGGCGCGGGAGATCTGACACAGGTCGGTCAACACCTGCATGCGCTGCGGTACCGATGTGAGCTTCATAACCTGGGCTATGCGATCTGGCACCTCCCCGATCAGTTTGGCTCGATCCAGTTTATCGGAAAATGCGCGCTGCCCGAAGAAATCTTCGAAGACTTCGATCTCCGCTGCCGAAATGCCATCAGAGGCATCCGCAACCGCTATGGACGCGGCGAACAACAGCCGCCGCATCGCTTCCGCAGCATCGGTTTTGCCCTCCAGATAACTCGGTTCCATCAGGCTCAACAGCCCCTCCACGTCAAGTTCCAGTTCGTCTGCGGGTGCACCCCCCTGCAGCATGAGGTCGGACTCGTGAAACAGCTTCAGCGCCTTCACGCGTAGTGGGCTGAAGGGGTGGGTCATGAACCAGTCTTCGGTAGGGGCACCCTGGCCGGGTTGCTGATCTTCCAGTTGCATCTCATCCACCTGGTCCAGAAATTCCTCCAGGGAAAAATTGGCGTAGTTACCGCTGAGGCCACTGGCTAATTTGAACAAGGCGTAGGCCACGGCCTCCAGATTGTTGGCGCAGTAGGCGCCCGCGCGGTCTGCGGAGATCTCAGCATACCTGGACCAGCTGGTGAGGGTCAGCGCCAGTCGTGGGTTGGGCTGACCCTGGCCACGCAGGATGTAGCCGATAGGGATGTCGTGATGACCGAACAAGTGATGCCCGAGCTCATGTCCCATCACAAACTTGATTTCATCGTAGGTGAAAGCTTCGAGAATCGACGAGCTGAACATGATGAACAGGCGCCCAGCCTCGGGCTTCACGCACGCTGCGTTATAAGTCGGACTGGAGAAAACGTATAGCTCCAGCGGGATGTCCATGGCCAGGGCCTCGGCGCATTCCTTTGCCGTGCGGTGAAGATCAGGCGCCATGGTGGGCGATAGTCGAACCGAGGTGGACAGCAGGCGCCGGCGCACACCCAGGTTGCCTTTTTCTGTCTGTCGCTCGATCTGTGCATTGACGCGCTTGACCTCGCGGTGCTCCAGCAGCTGTTCGGCCAATTCCAGATCGTGCTGGCTGCGCAATTTGTTTGGGTCCATATGTCGTTCCCCGGATCAGATTGATGTTTGGTTGGCCCCGAGGATAAAGCAAATCACCGACCAGGCAATGCTGGGTAGGTAAAATGGTCGGCCTGGTAGGTTTGTTTACGACGTCTTGTTAATTTGGTTGTGCACCCATCGTGAGAGCGGGTGCAGCGCTACGCTCACCTCACTCAGATGTCGTCTTCTTGCGCTGCCTGCTCAGCCTGTTTTTCCGCGAGGCGTTGGCGAATACGTTGCAGGTCGCGGTCGCGCCTGGCCTGGCGGCGGCGAAGGTTGAGGATG
The DNA here is from genome assembly GCA_039028775.1 of Pseudomonadota bacterium. Taxonomy (GTDB): domain Bacteria; phylum Pseudomonadota; class Gammaproteobacteria; order Pseudomonadales; family Azotimanducaceae; genus UBA4421. The sequence continues at coordinate 26,016 of JBCCHL010000025.1, forward strand.
CCCGCGATGAGGGGTATTGCCACGATGATGATCAGGATCCACCACAGTGCTTCCATAGTCTTCTCTCAGCGCTTATGTTGAGGTTGTTTCCCGGCGCCGGAGGCCAGGGCGATAGCGACTATGGCGATAGGCCCGAACAGCAGCCCGAGGATGGTCCACAGCCAGATGGGTTTGCCCTTTTGCCGCGCCAAAATTTGACACGTCAACGCACACAGCACGAAAAGTATCGCCAGCAGATACATCAAGACCCGAAGCGCGCTTTGTTGTGTCGGTGTTGCCATGGTACATAGACGATGATGGCCACGATCATCAGCCCGAAGAAGTAGACCGCCTTGGTGAGCCAGCCGGCGCTCGGCGAAGAACCCCATAGGTTGTTGATCAAGGTCAAACCCAGGATCAGATCGAGGGCGAACAGGACCGCGACGTGTTGTAACAAGTGGGCGACCGCGCGTATGCGGGTGAGGTTAGGCCGATTGGTGTAGAGACGTCGCAGCAACCACACGAGGTAGGCGGCGCTGAGCGCGACAACAACCAGGTGGACAAGATTGGCGGTCATCTGCGCCGATGGCGCCAGGGAGCGCCCAGGACGCGGATCCAGAACCACAGTTCGACCCCGATAGCCAGGACCACCACCACACCGGCTTGCAGCGCGAAGCCGGCGGCATAGAGCGCGATCGCGGCTACAAAGATCATGAATGTTGCTAGTCGTCGCATATGCAGATCGCTTTTCCTGGGTCCATGCTCATGGCGCGGTATCAATCACGATGAATTTGATGTTCTCTGCATCATAGCCGTTGCAGGTGTTCAGACTTTCCACCTCGACCGGGAGCTGTTCGCGCGCCGCCAACAGCAATGTCTCCAGGGTCGCAGATCCGCCGCGTTCGCTGAGATTGATCGAGTAGCGGTTACTCGTATTGCACCGCGCCAGGGCTTTGCTGGCTGGCCGCAGGGAGAACATCACAAACTGGGATGAGGGTGACGCCCAGATACGGTCGATTTCCCCCTGTGCAGCGTGTAGGGGTGCGCTACCGAGCAGCAGCCCGTAGAGACTCAGAGTCCGCAGGCTAATCGTGCACCTCCTGGCGCAACTCGAAGCCATTGCCTTCGCTGTCGACAAAGCTGGCGACCCGTACCGGCACAAAATCGTCCGGCTCGCGCAGTTCGCTCAAGCGACCACCCGCCGCTTCGATGTGTTGTTGCATCGCCTCGATGTCATCGACCAGGAGATTGAGGCCCGCGTTGGGCATGGGGCGATCGTCATGGCCGTCGCTCAGAATATGCAGAGCCAGGGTGAAGCCTTCAAAACCCAGTGTGCTCCAACCGGGCGATTCCGTGGTCAGCGGCGCACCAAATGCCGCGCGGTAAAACGCTATCGCGCGCTGCATGTCGCGTACGTAGTGAATAAAATATGGGGCTCGGCCACGCATGGCTGCTCCCGACGCTGCGGTGGGTGTAGGGTAACGCGCCGCCGCGCCGCAATCCAGCGTGGTGTAAATACCCAAAACTTGGTGGTTTCCGCCAGTCTACATGCCGTAAGTGATTGATTTCTCTTGTCAAAACTTGGCCCCTAAGTTGCAACCCCTGTATCAGGAATCGCGGTCGGGCATCGTGGCGCGATTGAACTTTGATAAAGGAGACTCAAGTGGAATTTCTTGCTGGGATGTTTACGTTGCTGTTGATGCTGCTGGGTGGGTTGATCTGGTTGTTGCCCATTTTACTGATCGCCATGTCCGATCGCACCCGCGGTGGTGAAAAACTGGCGTGGATTCTGGCCTGCGTGTTCATCACCTGGTTTGCCTGGATTTTTTACCTGCTCCTCGCGCCGTTGCAGGCGCGCTCGCGCTACGACTATCGCTGATGGTGGTGAGAGCGTTGCCCGCGCGGCATTTATTTCGTTAGAGTGGCAGCGCTTTCAACCCGATAAGGACACCCCCGAAGATGGCAAAAGCGAAAGGCGGCCAGGCGCGCAAAGAGGCCGCAAAGAAGACCAATAAGAAGGCCGTGCGCAGCAAAGCCAAAGCGGCGGACAAGGCGGTTAGAAAAGGTATTGGCAAAAAGAAGAAAAAGGCACGTGACGTGGAGAAGGCGTATAGCCGTAAGCAACACGTGCACAAACTGGAACGCCTGGTAAAAGCGCTGCAGGCGGGTAAGCCGTTTCGCATCCAGGTCGCTGGCGAACGCATCTACGTCCCCGTGGACGCGGTTTTCAACATCGAGCACGAGCGTGAAGGTAAGGATGAAGAGCTGGAGTTTCAGCTGAAGTGGCGTAACGACTGACGTCGTTTACGACTGACGTCCGACCGGCCTGCCGGATTTCGCCTCGAGCCTATCCTGCGGCGTTGCCGATCACCGCAGCTAGCTGCGCATAATGCTCGCTGCGCCAGGCCGCGGTGCGCCACACCATGCCGATCTCACGAGCCACCTCGGGGCGAGCGCGCAGTAGTGTGATCGGCAAGCCGTCTGTGATATGCCCGTCCACGGCCAGCTTTGGCAACAGCGTCACTCCCCGATTAACAGCTACCATGTGGACCAGCGTGTTCAGGCTGCTCGCGGCGAAAGCGCTGCGCATCCGGGTCTGCTCCAGCGCGCACGCTGCCAGTGCGTGCTCGCGTAGACAGTGCCCTTCCTCCAGCAGCAGCAACGGCTCGTCGGCGAGTTGGGTCAAATCGATGGTCTTGCGTGCCGCGAGGGCGTGGCTGTCGTGACAAGCGACGTAAAACGCATCCGTAAACAGGGCCTGTGCGGTCAACTGTGTCATGTCGCAGGGCAGTGCGACAATGGCCACGTCCAGATCCCCCGAGCGGACCTGCTCGAGCAGGCGGTGGGTTTGCTGTTCCACCAAGGACGGTTGCAGAGCCGGGAATGCGGCGATGATCTCCGGCAACACTCTGGGCATGAGAAAGGGGGACACCGTCGGTATCACCCCCAGCCGCACCTCTCCTGTCAAAGGGGTTTGATGGGCCACCGCGAGGTCCACCAGCTCTCCAGCATCGCGCAGCAGGGCGCGGGCTTTGGCGGCGATCAATTCACCGACCGGGGTCATGATCACCTGACGATTATTGCGCTCGGCGAGCGTCACCCCGAGGGTGGTTTCCAGTTCTTTGATACCTGCGCTCAAAGTTGAGGGCGTGACAAAACACTGCTGCGCTGCGCGCGCAAAATTCAAGGTCTCGGACAACGTGAGCAGATACTCCAGTTGCTTCAGACTGGGCAGTTGTTTCATCACAACCTCATCGCCAGAGCCGGAGATTAACCAGCAACTCCTCGGGATGCACGCCGGCAGGCCGAAATCGTCTTATGCCGCGCTGGCTTCGAGCATCCATGCCGTCTTGTCGTGGATCTGCAACCGATCGGTCAGCAGCCCTGCGGTGACGGGGTCGTTGTGTTCTTCCGCCAGGCGGACCGCGGCCGCCAGTCCTGCGCTGATGGTGCGATGATCCCGGCCGAGTTGTGTGACCATCTGTTGGGCATTCGGCGTACCGACTTCCTCTTCGATGGTGCTGAACTGGACGAATTGCCGATAAGAACCCGGGGCCATCTCGCCGCGGGCGCGAATCCGTTCGGCGATCTCATCGCCGGCTTCGAACAACTCGCGATACTGGGTTTCGAACAGGTCGTGCAGCGCGACGAATTGCGGCCCCATCACATTCCAGTGAAACCCCTGGGTTTTGAGCGCCAGGATGTAGGTGTCGGCCAGGACTTGGGCCAGGGCCTGGGAGATCGCGGCCTGGGGATTCTCGGTATTGCTGCGAATAATGGCTTGTTCGTTGGACATCGTCTTGCTCCTGTATTGCTGTTGTATGCGTCGTCAACACGAGACAATATAGCCACAGCCTATGATGACCAAAAGCGAATATAAATGCATTTAATGTTCGATAAAATCGAATATTGAGTGGATATCACCGGGTTGAGGAGAGCGCAGAGCCGAGCAATAACCGCCTCAGCCGAGGAGGCTCGCCGCCGTTGCGCGCCTTACTTATACGCGGGTTGATACAACTCGACCGGCACGCCGCCGGGCATCTCGAAGTGGATGGCGAGTCCGTAACCGACGTCACTTATCTCGTCGACAAATTCCACCCCACGCTCGCGCAACTGCGCAACGGTTGCTTCGATCTCATCGCAGTAGAACGACACGTAGTGGGTGCCGGAAGGTTTGCCGTCAGCGGCGTTGGCCGGATGGCAGCCCATGTCTGCTTCGGGCAGGTCGAAGATCAACCAGCCTCCGCCGACGTCGGTGGCCGGCAACCCCAACTTATCGCGTAGGAAGGCGCGCAGTTCCTGTTCTTCGGAGGAGTAGAACATCGTGTGTACGCCTTTGATCATGTTGTCTTCCATGCTGGGTGGGCACCCAGGGTAAGCGCGCATGCCCGCCGTCGCAAGACTGCGGCCGGTTAACAGAGCTTGTGTGTGTGGATCAGGCTGGCATCATGAGCGGGCTTTGTTGGTAGGGGTTGCGGGTTGCGAGTAGAAAATTGGTCCGGGCGTCTGGCGTTTATCCTGGCGTCGATCGGCGCTGCCGTGGGCTTGGGCAACATCTGGAAGTTTCCGTACACGCTGGGCAGCAGCGGCGGGTCGGCATTTGTCCTGGTCTACATCGGCGCAATCCTACTCATCGCTACCCCGATCATGATGGCCGAGATGATCATCGGGCGTCGGGGTCGCGGCAGTGCGCCCACCGCCGTGCGCACGGTGGCCCTGGATGCGGGCGCGTCCAAAGCCTGGTCGGGCTTTGGCTGGATGGGTCTGTTCGCCGTCTTCCTGGTGTTGAGTTTTTACTCCGTGATCGCGGGGTGGACGCTTGCGTATTTGCTCGAATCTGTCACCGGTGGACTGCAGGGTCTGAGTGCTGCACAAGTCGGACAGAACTTTAATGAGTTTCTCGCCGATCCATTGCCCATGCTCGCCTGGCACTTACTGTTTACGGCCATCACGGTCGGGATTGTCAGTCGCGGGGTGCGCAGCGGTTTGGAGCCGGTGGTCAAGGTGCTGATGCCGGGCCTCTTCCTGATGCTGCTGGGCCTGGTCGTGTATGCCGCTTTTGCGGGCGAGTTTGCGCAAACCCTCGCGTACCTTTTTAAACCGGACTTTGCGCTGCTCACCGCCCCCGTGGTGCTTGCAGCGGTGGGTCAGGCGTTCTTCTCGGTCAACGTCGGCATCGGGGCGGTGATCACCTATGCGGCCTATCTGCCCGCCAACGTCAATCTGTTCCGTTCGGCGCTGACCGTCTCGTTGGGAGATACACTGGTCGCGCTGCTCGCGGGGCTGGCGATCTTCCCGATCGTGTTTGCCAATAACCTCGATCCGGGGGAAGGTCCCGGCCTCGTGTTTGTGACGCTGGCGACAGCCTTTGCTTCGATGCCGGGCGGTGGCGTCATCGGTACGTTGTTTTTCGTCATGCTCCTGTTTGCCGCGCTCACCTCGGCTATCTCCATGTTGGAAATGACCACCGCGCGCACGATAGAGAGCGGACGCCTGTCGCGTCCCATCGCCGCGGCCGTCCTTGGGAGCGCGGCGTGTCTGGTCGGGGTTGTGACCGCGCTCTCTTTCTCCGTGTGGTCCGATGTTCATCTGCTCGGCATGTTCGAGACCTTTGCCGGTAAAACACCGTTCGATCTGATCGATTATCTTGTGTCCAATGTTATGTTACCGCTAGGCGGCATGGGCTTTGTGATCTTTGCCGGTTGGTGTTTGCAGCGCGAGGTACAGGTCGCCGAACTGGGCGTGGGTGACTCGATCTGGTTTGATACGTGGCTGTTCCTGGCACGCTTTGTCGCGCCCGCCGCGATCGCGCTGGTGTTCGTCTTCAACCTGGCGTGAAGGCCGAGGAGTCAGGGGAATCATGGGGAGGAGAGACTATGTCTGAGGCATTGCTGGTCAATCGCGAAGAGGCGGTGGCAATCGTGTCGATCAACGACGCGCCGTATAACCGCATGTCGCTGGATTTTATGGACGCGCTGGAGGCTCAGGTCGATGCCATCGGGCGGGACGACGGCATCCGTGCGGTCGTACTGACCGGCGAAGGCCTGGAGAATTTTTCGGTCGGGATGAACCTTAAACAGCTGCCCGAAGGCATCTCGCGGATGGGCAGCCGTGAGGCGGTGTTCGATCAGCGCCTGCGGGTGATCGCGGCCATCGAGAACATGCACAAGCCCTGGATCGCCACGCTGTTCGGCTACTGCCTGGGTGGCGGCCTGGAGATACCGCTCGGTTGCCACTTTCGCCTCGCGGCTGCGGAAAACGCGCAGATCGGTCTTCCGGAGCTGGATCTCGGTGCGGTTCCCGCCTGGGGCGGCAGCGCTCGGCTGAGCAAGTGTGTCGGTCGCGATCATGCGCTCGATATGATCCTACGTTCGAAGAAGATCTCCGGCCCCCAGGCGCTCGAGATCGGGCTGGTCAATGAAGTCTGGCCGCTGGCGGAGTTGAAGCAGCGAGCGGTTGCGCTCGCGCATGAACTCGCCGCCCAGCCCGCAGGTGCTCTCGCCAGCATGCTGGGTGTGCTCGTCGGCAGTGAGGACAAGACCTTGGACGAGCTGCTGGCGGCTGAGCGTGCCGCGGTGAATGCCAACTCCGGCAGTGCTGATGCCAGAGAAGGGATGCAGGCCTTTCTGGAGAAGCGCAAGCCGGTGTTCAATCAGTCCTGACCGGTGTTCAACGGGTGCGCATGACCCCTTCCTGAGC
>JBCCHL010000026.1:0-32596 GCA_039028775.1 Pseudomonadota bacterium
CCTGCGCTTCGGGACGGATATGAACTGTCACGAGTGTACCCGCCGGCGGAATTGTGTCCGGCCGGTGATCGCGACCACCTTGCCTTTGAATTCTGAATCGTCAAATTCGCCCATATCTCCCCCAGGTTGGTTGCTTTTACCGCCCTATGGTAGCGCGGCTGGGGCATAAAACCAGATGGTGCGTGGGAGTCTGTCGACTAAGACAATTGTGGTAGTAGCAATGTGGTGCGCCTGAAGTATGATCGGCAACATCCAGCACAGGTTTGAGCAAGGAGCTTAAGACATGATTTGTCACGAAGTGGACTATGAGATTTTTGGCGACGATATGCAGATCGTGGAGGTGGAGCTTGACCCCAGCGAGGTTGTGGTCGCCGAAGCCGGCGCCATGAATTACATGGAAGATGGCATCACTTTCGAAACCAAGATGGGCGATGGCTCTTCGGCTAACGATGGTCTGCTCGATTCGATTTTCAATGTCGGCAAGCGCATGCTGACCGGTGAATCGATCTTCATGACCCACTTCACCAACTCCGGCGTGGGAAAGAAGCGCGTCGCATTTGCGGCTCCGTACCCCGGCAAGATCATCGCCGTCGACATGGCGGAGATGGGCGGTGAGTTGATTTGTCAGAAAGACGCCTTTCTGGCTGCGGCGATGGGCACCAGCATCGACATCGCCTTCCACAAGCGCCTCGGCGCGGGCTTCTTCGGTGGCGAGGGCTTTATCCTGCAGCGCCTGAAGGGCGATGGTAAGGCCTTTGTCCACATCGGTGGTACTGTGATCCGACGCGAACTGCGCAACGAAACCCTGCGGGTGGACACCGGCTGTATCGCGGCGTTCACGCCGGGAATCGATTACGACATCGAGCGCTCCGGCGGGCTGAAGTCAATGATCTTCGGGGGTGAAGGGTTGTTTCTAGCCACGCTCAAAGGCACCGGCACGGTTTATCTGCAGAGCCTGCCGTTTTCGCGTCTCGCCGAGCGGGTGCTCAAGGCGGCCGCTCCGGGCGGTTCGAAGGGTGAGGGCTCTGCATTGGGTGGCCTCGGAGATATGTTCGGCGACCGTTGAGTTATTTGACAAGGTTTCACACGCGATTGAAAGTCTGCTGCATATCGTCCCCGGCGGAGGCCGCGCTGGCGGTGGAGTACGGTGCGGATGCACTGGGTCTGGTGGCGGAGATGCCCTCCGGACCCGGCATCCTACGCGACGCGCAGGTGCGAGAGATCGCGGCGACCGTTCCCCCGGGTGTGGACACTTTCCTGCTCACATCCCTGACCGAAGCGGCCGGGATCGTCGAACAGGTGCGTTTCTGCGGGACCACCACCGTACAGATCGTGAGCCATATCGATCCAAAGCAGTATCCCGCCATCATCGAACGGTTGCCCAACGTACGGCGGGTGCAGGTCATTCACGTACAGGATGAGCAGGCGCTGGATCTCATCACTCGCTACGCACCGTTTGTGCACGCTTTTCTGTTGGATAGCGGGCGTCCCGATGCCGCGGTCGCTGAACTGGGCGGTACGGGACGCACCCATGACTGGCGGATCAGCGCTCGATTTGTCACCGCCACCGACAAGCCTGTGTTCCTGGCGGGTGGGCTCAGACCTGACAACGTGGCCGCCGCCATCGCCCAGGTGCAACCCTATGGCATAGACCTGTGCAGTGGTGTGCGCAGCGATGACCAACTGGATGCGACCAAGCTGGCCGCTTTCGTGCAGGACCTGGGTTCGGCGGGAGTCCCTGGCGAGGACTCCCGATAGGTTAGACTGCCGGTTTAGGAGACTACGGTGCCGCCGTCGCAGGTGATCACGTCGCCGACGGTGAAACCACTGGCCTTGGAGCTCAAGAAGATCGCCAGGCCGGCAATATCCTCCGGCGTGCCCACGCGCCCGCGGGGATTGTTCTTTCCTACCGCGTCCCAGTCGGTCTGCTCCACATCGCCACCACCCCCTACGCCGGTGCTCAGCATCCACGTGGGGAAAGGCCCGGGTGCAATGCCGTTGACGATAATGTTGCGCTTGATCAGGTGTGCGGCCAGCACACGGGTGAGGTGGTGGATGGCGGCTTTGGACGGGCCGTAAGAAAAGTTGTCGAATACCGGGGTCTTGATACCGTCGATGGAACCGACGTTGACGATGCGCGCGGGCTCGTCGAAGGTGGCGGCGGCTTCGATCAGCGGCAGCAGTTTCTGGGTCAGGAAGAACGGACCCTTGACGTTGGTGTTCATCACCTTGTCCCAACCGGACTCGGGAAACTCTTCCAGCGGCGCGCCCCAGGCGACGCCGGCATTGTTGATCAACACGTCCAAGCGCTCTTCGCGCGCCTTGAACGCCGCGGCAAAGGCTTCGATGCCTTCGATGGTGGAATGGTCGGCGGGCAACGAATAGCACTCGCCGCCGTATTGTTCGCTCAGGCGTTTGGCAGTGGCATCACAGGCCTCCGCTTTGCGCGACGAGACATAGACTTTTGCGCCGTTGGCAACAAATCCCGCGGCGATCATCTCGCCGATGCCGCGCGACCCGCCGGTGACGATAACCACCTTGCCGGCGACCGAAAACAGATCCTTCATAGTATTCCCCTTAAGTTCGTTCTTGTTTGGTTGTGCAAAGATATCGGCGCGCTATTTTATAGCGTGGCGGTGGCGAAGTCGCGATGCCTTGTTTGGTATCGCGCGCAACACTATCCTGTGCGTCAGGGACCAACGGGAGAGCATCCATGAGTATCGATTACATCTACAGTGAATTTCGCCACCCGCGGCAAATGCTGGCCACCCAGGAGTACGATGGGCACCTGTCCATCCATGACGACAAGATGGCCGAGAATCTGGGGTTTGCCGGCGCGCCGATAGAAGGGCCAACACATTTCTCGGCGTTTGTTCATCTGTTGGTCGAACAGTTTGGGGACGCTTGGTTTGAGCGCGGTTGCATCAGTGCTCACTATCAGAACATGGTGGTTGAGGGTGAAGAAGTCCGCGCGTTTGTACAGCCGCGCGAGGATGGCGCTAATCTGATCCGGATCGGTGCGGAGAAACGCGACGGCACGCCGGTACTGACCGGTACCGCATCTTTGGGTCCCGACTATGGCGAGACCGAAATCGACCAGCGCATGGCGCGCCTGCGCCCTTCTGAGCAATTGGTGATCTTGAGCGAGTTGCAGGTCGGGCAACAGGGGGCGGGCAATCCCGAGACCGTGGTGATGGAACACGAACAGAATATGGGCGATATGTACCCGTTCTCGCTGGCACAGAAACTCGACGCGATCACTGAGACGCATGACTACTACCAGGCGTCACCGTTTGGCGGTGCGGTGATCCCGATGGAGATGATCAGCGTGCTCACGCAATATTCCAGCGGCTTGTCAGGCTTTCGCAGTAAAGGTCCGGCCGTAGGACTGTTCGCCGGTCAGGAAGTGAAGATGATCGCCGGGCCGCTGTTGGTCGGCAAAACCTATCACCTGGAACGCGAAATCATCGCGTTGTCGGAAAGTCGTCGCACCGAATCCAATTGGATCAAGAGTCGCATCATCGATCCGGACACGGATACGCTGGTGGCTGAGGTGATATTGAATTCGGCGACGCTGAAAGACAGCTACGCTAACTACGCCGCGGATGCTGCGGCACTCGGCAAAGTTCTCGATTAGGCGCACACAGACCCGACACTGACCCGCGTTGGGGAGCTGACACTGTTTGCCCAACTCTTGGGATTCGCGTTGGTACGGTTGTTAGGTGCTGGCGCCGATCTCATCGAGAAACTGCAACATCTCCTGCCGTCCTAGACCACGTTGTACCCGGGCTTTGCCGTTGCGTTTGCGACCGCGCAGCATGTAGCGAAAGATGGTGCGTTTGACCTTTGGGTCTTGCAGAAAGTCGCCGGGTTTCTCGACCAGGTTCACGGTCTTCATCATGCCGCGAAAGACATGCAACTCATCGCGCGCCGCTGCGGCGAGCGCGTCACCGAAAGACAGACGCAGCCACTTTTTGAAGCTGTCCGCACGATCCCGCTCCTCTCCGCGCATCACCGCCTCCGCGCGCTTGATCCCGTTCTTGTCCTCGTTCAGGGAGGCATCAAAGATCGGTCGCAGGCGCTCGTCCGTCAGCGCCTGGTAGCGCAACGCACGGGTTTCGGGATCACTTTCCTCGGCCAACACGTCGGCGAGGATGTGAGCATGGAGGATGCCGGTGGAACAGCCGCGGCCATACAGCGGGTTGGTCCGGACGCTGGAGTCGCCGACCGAGAAGAAGTTGTGCAGCAGCGCACGATCGTCCTGGACGTAATTGCGCCATACCGCTTGAATATCGCCGATGCCGAAAGGTTCGGTGGTGGCTGTCGCTTTTTCCGCGCTGATCCATGGCACCAAGCCCGGGATTGTGCAACAGATCTGATCGAACTGCGCGCCGTCCTTGACCGCATCGCGTAGTGCACCTTCGCCATTCGGTAGGCAGATGATCAGCGCAAAGTGCCCGTTTTCGCCTGGAAACACTCCGTACTTCATATAGCCGAGGTCACCCGCCGCCGGATCGTTATCGTGGCGCGACGGTTCGTCTACCCCGGGGAGCAACTGATAGTGGCGTGTGTAGTAGACAATTTCGGCGTCATCGCGTTGTTCGTCGGGTAGGATGTTGTGCGTGCCCAGCCAGCTTGGGAACTTGCTCGCGCGACCGGTGGCGTCGACAAATAGATCCGCACAGAAGCGCGAGCGGGTGTTGTTGACCCCGCGGTCGGTCAACTCCAACGCCACCATCCGCGGGGTGGACCCGCTGTGATCGATTTCGAGATTGGTGATGTAGGCGGTGTTGAGGATCTTGATGTTGTTCTGGCGCGCTACATAACGCCGCAACACGGTCTCCATGGTCGCCCGACGACAGAGCAACATCCACATCTGCTCATCGATCGGCTCGGGGGTAAAATCCGTCGCCAGATGCGGCGGGACCATATCCGCGAACGTGACTTTGCGGGCCCCGTGGGCAAAGAACTCCTCCAACAGATCGGGGTAGCGCTCCTCCAGCAGGCTGCACATAAGGCCAAGAAAGGCATGCGGGTGTCGAAACTGCGCCGCACCGCGGCGTTGCCAGGCGAAGAATGCTGCGTCCGCATCCCCATCCGGGGGTGGGACGTCGCGTTCGATCAACGTGACCTCAAAATTCTGTCGCGACAGCGCCAGGGCGGTACACATCCCCGCTATGCCAGCGCCGACCACCGCCACGGACTGTGTCATGGGCTTGCTCGTACGGTCAAACTTGCGGCGATTTTACACCCTCACGACGGGGCCGCGAAGATGTGAGTTCACACCCGTGGACTTCAGCCCGCGCGCATATCTTCCGTGCAGATGCCGAGCTCGGCGATCTCGAGCTCATGGCTGGGTTCACGAAAAGTCTCGGCAATGCCGTCGCTATACCAACTGCGCATGGCCGAAAGGTCGAGTAGATGATCGCGATAGCGGTCGGCCGCAGGGCTTGCCAGCGCGCTGCCATCCGCGCGCGAGAATGTGTTCAGACGGAACGCCACGGGCGCGAAAAATGCATCGACGGCGGTGAACTGCCCACCGGCTAGAAAGGGGCCGCCAAACCGATCCAGGCCCTGGCCCCATAGCTCGTCCAGTCGATCCAGATCTTTCTGCAACCCTGCGCTCACCGTGTGCAGGCGGATGCGCTGACCGATCGTCATGGGGCAGTCGTTGCGCAGATCGCCAAAGCCCGCATGCATCTCTGCGGCGGCGCTGCGCGCCCAGGCTCTGGCAGCACGGCTCTCCGGCCACACCTCAGGATGTTGCTCCGCGATGTATTCGACGATGGCCAGAGATTCCCAGACCTGTTGGTCACCGTCGATCAGGCAGGGTACGAGCCCGGTGGGAGAGAAATCGCGGAACTTGTCGTAGCTGTCGCCATCGTCAAACGGAATGAGGCGTTCCTCAAAGTCGATGTCGCAGGCGCGCAGCATCACCCAAGGTCGCAAGGACCAGGATGAGTAGTTTTTGTTGCCGATGTACAGCGCATAGGGCATGGCGAACTCCACTTGACGGTATAAGATCGAGCTCGGGAGTTTAGCGGATACACCCCCGTGGGAGGGCGCTACAAATATGATTTCGTTTGATGTCCGGATTCAGCACCGGTGATACGTCTATGAAATACACCCGTTGATAAACCAAAGAATGGATAGGAGTGAAACAATGACGCAAGTGAACTGGTTTGAAATCCCCGCCCAGGATGTCGGTCGCGCCGTAGAGTTTTATGGCACGGTGCTCGGTGAACCGTTGGGGGAGATGGATGGTCCGGATGGACAGATGCATGTCTTTATGGGCGCTGATGGCCCGGCTGGGCAACTGGCGCAGGGCGAACCGGTGGCCGGTGGGGTGACGATCTATCTGGATTGTGCCGACATCGATGCCGCTTTGGGCCGGGTCGAAGCCGCCGGTGGCGCTGTTGTACAGACGCGCACGTCCATCGGCCCCTTCGGCTTTGTCGGACAGTTTACCGATAGCGAGGGCAATACCGTCGCGCTGCACACCGGACTTTGATCGGTGGTGACTAGTCGGGCAACGCCGCGAGCAGCGGGTGTTCAGCCCCGAGGCGCTCGCTCAAGAGCTCGTGCATGCGTTCGTTCGATATGTCACTACCGTCCAGCAGGGCCGCCAGCAGACCATCGATGCTGCGGCCCTGTGTCCGCAATGCGTTAGCTACCTTGTTGAGATACAGCACAGCCGCGGCCGTATCCGCTCCCTTGGACGGGTGCGTGAGCTTGCCGTTCTCGCGTTCCGCCCATTCGGCCAACGCGGTCAGGGTGGCATCGAAGCGCTGCGTGCTGATGCCGCCACTGCGGCGCAGGACGAGCAGGCTATAGAGTTCCGCCATGCCTTCTACGATCCAGTCGGCACCTTGCCGCGCACCATGCAGGCCGGCGATGTGCATCAACTCGTGCAATAGGGTGGAAGTTGCGTTTTCGCTGACCAGCGGGCGTTCTACGTGCAGGTATAGCGAGCCGGGTGCGGACAATCCTCCGCGCCACATGCTGCTCGGTGCGCCGACGATCAGGATACGTTCAGGCAATGTCGGCACCGCGCGGGTGAGCTCCGGCAGCGTCCAGCGCAAGAACGTGAGCACGTCCAGGCGTCGGAAGTTGCTCCCCTGAGGCGCGGCGATGGCCACACGCCGGCCGGAGATGACATCGCGCCGCACACCGATCTCGCCGCCGACCAGCCAGCCCCGCGGGCTTGGAACTTTGCGTGCGCCGACAATGGACACCAGTGTGTCGGTGCTGTTGCCGTAGGGCGTTTCGAAGCGCCAATTTGCCGGGCCATCGAGTTGCATAGAACTCTCGCCCTGTGCGCCCTTAACGGTGCGCACGGTGGCCGACGGGAAGAGGTCGTCCAGGCGCAGTAACACCCAGTCCGCATGCATGCGCGCGTCGTAGCCATCGCCACGTTTGTTATCCACCCCGATGCGATAGCGCAGCGTGCCCCCACTCGCTGGTGGCTGCCAGTCGATGTAACCGGCATTCTGGACGGCGCTGCCGTCATCGGTAACGAGTTGATAGCGCGCGGGTGGCGCTCTGAAGCGATAACCACGCAGCGCACCGTTGTCCTGGCTAAGCCGGATGGTCACGTCGGTCGCGCCTTTATCGGGCAGGAATGTCGCGCCAAAATGCACCGCAAACTCAGCGTCGGCGGGTTCTGCATGACCACAGCCGGTCAGGATCAGCTGGACGCCGAGCAGCAGGAGTTTGGGGTAGGGCATAGCGATGGCGCGGCCAAGAGTGGTTAAATAAGGATACTGCATTTTAACCTTGGGGGAGCGACGTGCTGCAACCGGTACAGTTGGGAAAGAGCGGCCTGCGGGCATCGCAGATCTGTCTGGGGACCATGAACTTTGGTATTCCGGGACGCGGCCATCAGGGTGACTGGACGCTGGATATCGATCAGGCGCGGCCGATCTTTCAGGCGGCCATCGAACAGGGACTCTTCTATTTCGACTGTGCAGACATCTACGGGATCGGTGCATCCGAAGAAGTGGTGGGCGCTTTGTTACGCGAGCTCTTGCCACGGGACGAATACGTGCTGGCCACCAAGATCTCCATGCCGATGGGCCGCGGGGCGAACCAGGGCGGTCTGTCCCGCAAGCATGTTATGGAAGGGGTGGACGCCTGCTTGCAGCGATTGGGCCTCGACTACATCGATCACCTGGTCATCCATCGGCATCCGCATGGCATCCCGATGGCGGCCCATCCGCCCATCGAAGAATCCTTGGAAGCCCTGCACGATTGCGTGAAAGCGGGCAAGGTGTTGTACCTAGGCGGTTCGTCGATGTTCGCCTGGCAGTTTGCCCAGCTGCAACTCACCGCCAAAATGAATGGCTGGACCCAGTTCATCTCCATGCAGAACCATTACAATCTGGTGTATCGCGAAGAAGAGCGGGAGATGATTCCGTACTGTGCGTCCACCGACGTGGCACTGATGCCGTGGTCACCGTTGGCGCGCGGCATTCTGACCGGGGCCTATCAAGGTGGTTTCGACGGCGGCAGCACCAACCGCTCCCAGGGTGCTGATCGGCAGCGCACGGAGAGTCTCTATCACGGCGAACACGTCTGGAGCGTGGCCGAGCGGGTGGTCGAGGTGGCGGGCAAGTATGGCCATACGCCGGCCCAGATCGCCCTGGCTTGGCTGCTCAATAAGCCTGAAATCCACGCCCCGATCATCGGTGTGTCGAAGGTCACCCAGCTGGAGCAGTTGATCGCCGCCGCGGAGATCACCCTGGATGCGGCGGACGTGGAGTATCTCGAAGCGCCCTACACGCCGGTGCAGAACCTGTTGTCGATCGGGACCAGCTGAGCTGGCGATTTACCAGCTCAGACGGCCGTCTTCCACGGGCGTTTGTTGCGTTTTTGTTCGTACTCTTGTTGCGCTGCGTTGCCGCATTCTCCTGGTAGCGAGGCACTAGCCACTCCGACCCAACATTTAACAGCTGCGCCTATGGCCTCACATTGAGAACCAGCGCCCCGCTGGCTGGCCTTGAATCCATACGCTATATTTACCAGTTTGATTATCGGCAAAGAGATAGACATGGCTGCAACCGACAATGTGTTCTCTAAGGAATCGCTTGGATTTGACCCCGAAGCACTTGCGCAGCGCTATGTCCACGAGCGCGACAAACGTATTCGGGCAGATGCTGAAGGGCAGTTTGTGCAACTTTCCCACGACTCACCCTTCGCGAATAAATATCTGGAAGAAGACCCCTACTGTGAACCCCTGGAACGCGCGCCTCTGAAAGATGAGCGTGAGGTGATTGTCATCGGTGGTGGCTGGGTCGGGATGCTCACCGCCGCGCGCTTGGTTCAAGCAGGCATTCGCGACATACGCATCGTCGAGAGCGGGGGTGATTTTGGCGGGACCTGGTACTGGAACCGCTACCCAGGCGCTCAATGCGACATCGAATCCTATAGCTACCTGCCGCTCCTGGAAGAAACGGGCTACGTGCCCAAGCTGCGTTTTTCCTACGCGTCGGAAATTTACGAGCACGCGCAGAGAATCGGAAATCACTTTGATCTCTATAAGGATGCGGTGTTTCAAACCTGGGTAACGGAATTGCGCTGGTTGGAAGACGAGTCGAGGTGGCGAGTGTCGACCAACCGTGGTGATGAGATGCGCGCGCGTTATGTGTGCCTTGGCACCGGGCCAGCTAACCGGCCCCGGTTACCGGGCATTCCCGGCGTGGAGACATTTAAAGGTCATTCCTTCCACACGTGTCGTTGGGACTACGACTACACAGGCGGTGGTCCAGAGGGCGGTCTTGATAGGCTGGCGGATAAAACCGTGGCCATTATTGGTACGGGTGCGACGGCAGTGCAGTGTGTACCCGCATTGGGCGAAGGCGCGAAGCAGCTCTACGTTCTCCAGCGTACCCCGTCTTCGGTGGATGCGCGCAATAATGCGCGGACGGATCCCGAATGGGCGAAGAACCTCAAGCCGGGTTGGCAAAAGGAGCGTCAGAAAAAATTTGGCGAAGCGTTCCTGGGTGGGCCCATTGACCCCGCGTTTGTCGATGACGGGTGGACGCGGCTGACGCGAAACCTGACTGAGATGGCCAGTCAGACCGAAGAGAAGGTGCCCGGCCTTGTGCAGCTGGCTGATTTCAAAACGATGGAAGAGATCAGAGGACTGGTCGATGAGACGGTGAAAGACCCTGAGGTAGCCGAAAAACTGAAGGCTTACTACAACCAGTTCTGCAAGCGCCCCACCTTTAACGACTATTACCTTGATACGTTCAATAGACCCAATGTGGAACTGATCGATGTCAGCGCCGCGCAGGGTGTGGAGGCGATCACTGCACATGGGATTGTTGCCAACGGCAAGGAGTATGCGGTCGACTGTATTGTTTATGCCAGCGGCTTCGAGATCACTTCGAGCTATGAACGGCGCCTCGGCATACCGATTTTCGGGATCGGTGGGCAGTCGATCTACGAACATTGGCAGGACGGGATGCGCACCATGCATGGCCTGATGGTCAGCGGTTTCCCAAACCTGTTTACCTGCGGCGGCGGGTTTTTGTTCCAGCTTGGCGCGAACTATGCCCATGGCATTGATGTGCAGGCGGAGCATGTAGCCTACACAATCAGCGAACTGGGCAAGCGCGGCATCAAATCCGCGAACGTTGCGAACGAAGCCGAAGAGCGCTGGATCGCCGATCAGGTTGATACCAAAATAGCGGGGTTTGTGTTGGGCGGATCACCGGATACCTGCACGCCGGGCTATTACAATCAGGAAGGTACAACACAGCGTTACCGCGACGTGCGGCGCGAGACCTACAGCAAAGGTGTGGGGGCCTATATCAAGCTGCTGCGCCAATGGCGTGCAGATGGTGAGTTAGATGGGCTCAAGCTTGATCAGTGAATCTGTTTCCGAGTGACTGCGAATGAGTGGTTTTGCAGGCGTCCGCTCTGTTCCAGAAAGCCGGCGTTCGAACTCTCTATCTTTCATACACACCAGTGTTCCAATGTCGATGGTGGATTCTGCAGCTGAACACAACACTCTTTATGTGCGCGTCACGACCGGTCCCTGCATTCAATCCCCCTACGTGCTGGGACGAATCCCGCATCATCGATTAGGGGTTCTGTTGCAGATATTCGGCTAACGGTGTGAACGTGCTGCCTTCTTTATGGTGATACTCGCCGTCGAGTAGGACAACCTTGGCGCGTTCCTCTGCGGTCAAGCCCGCAAGCGTACTCCAATGGGTGGGGGTGGAACGCTGGTCGGGTGCGGAGTTGGTCAGGCCCTGACGTGTAATGTAAGCGTCCGCTGCCAGACGCTCGACATCCGCGAGTCGCGATTTGGCCGCTGCGTGCGTTACAAATCCGCCCAAGCGCAGCGTGGTGACCCCGTCGTTTTTGTATTGGCGCACCTCCCCGAGCCGCTCGAGTGCTTGCACGAAGGCAGCGTCTGGGTTTTCGCGGAAGACGCCCGCCTGGATTTCCCAATCAGCGCTTATCAGTGTGGGACAGAGAATCGCGCACAAGGCCAATACGGCGCCGAATGAACGGGTGTTGATAACGTGAAACAGTTGGCTCATGGGTCCACTCCGTGATCTTCCGAATGAGTTGCGCGCTATTGTCGAACATCGTTGCGTTGACCGAAATGTCGTCACGTAAAAACAGCGTAAAGACTGGATCGGTCATGCCTCGACCGGTACGCTGCGGTTTGATGATCATCCAGGAATACCCATGACCACGCCGATATTGCATCACTACCCACCCAGCCTGTTCTCGGAAAAAATCCGTATGCTCCTGGGGTATCTGGGCCTGGCCTGGCACTCCGTGATCATCCCGCCGATCATGCCGCGTCCCCATCTCATGCCGCTGTCCGGGGGTTACCGCAAAACGCCGATCCTGCAGATCGGCGCCAACATATATTGCGACAGCGAGGTGATCTCTCGCACCCTCGCGCAGATTGCGGCGGATACCACCCTCTATGCGCCCGGTTTTGCCGCGGAGCGCATGGCACGCTGGGCGGACACGGAGCTGTTTCGAATCTGCGTGGCGCTCAACTTCAGGCCTGAGGCGTTGGCCGCACAGATGAGCCAGCTCTCCGAGGCGCAGATTGCCGCGTTTCAGGCGGATCGTGCGCAGCTGTCTGGGGATGCACCTCTGGTCAGCCTCGATCCCGATGCAGCCCTGGCTGCGTTCAGCGGCCTGCTCGAGGGCTTGGAGGAGTCGCTTGCCGCTGATTTTCTGTTCGGTGGCGAGCCTTGCATCGCCGACTTCAGCCTTTACCACTGCCTCTGGTTTGTGAGTAACAATCCGGTCAACCAGGCTTTGTTCGAACCCTGGCCCGGCGTGCGCAACTATCTGCAACGTATGCAGGCGTTCGGCCATGGCGAAGTGGCCGAGTTGGATGCTGCAGAAGCTCTGCAGATCGGGACGGATGCACAGCCCGTCGCCGTGGATGACGGTGTCGATGCCCACATCGCCGGCGATCTAGCGGTCGGTGCGTCCGTGAGCGTGGCGCCGGATGACTATGGTCGCATCCCTGTCACTGGCACGCTGGTCGCCTACACCCGTCACCAGGTGGTGATCGCTCGGCGCGACGAGCAGGCGGGTGACCTCATGGTGCACTTCCCCACCTTTGGCTTTGAGGTGAAACCGGTCGCCTAGCGCGCGGGTGGTGGGTGTGCTCGGCACCGCGGTCGCTGCTTGCCTGCGTCCGGCTGCGTGGGTTGGACTTGCAGTCGCCGATGGGTTCAGCTACCGCGCAGGCGGTCGCGCTCGCGCAACTCTTCCTCTGACAGGGGTACGAACACAGGTTTGCCCTTGCGCATCACGGGTTTGCCATTCTCGATCAACAACTTCTTATCTTCTGCCGGATGGTCGAGGTAGAGTTGACACATCGCCACACAGGCATCGCAGATAAACACACCAGGACCGGCGATCAACGCCGCGACCTCCTCGCTGTTTTTGCCGCAGAAGCTGCATTGCAGTAGTGGCTTCGTTTGTTTGTTTTGCATGACGTGCTCAGAGACTTGTTGAAAATTCAGGGTGTGGATACCGTCGGCCACGCGTCGATCGTCAGGTTCTACGGCGCTGATCGTCCGGGTCTGATAGCGGCCGTCGCAGCGGGTGCGTATCACCCACCGGGAGAGGGTTTTACCCTTGCGGTAACCGATGTGCAGATTGTCGCTGAGGCGCACGAAGTAGGGCTTGGCGCGAACCTCCAGGCGCTCTCTTGCGTGTCGGGTGTTGATGGCGAAAACCATGATGCGTCCCTGTCTGTGGTAAGAGCCGCACTAACGTAGCAGCATGACCGGTGGCTGTAATGTCCAAACTTTGGCCACCGCCCACAGGCCTCGAAAGCGCTGCGGGAGCACGCTAAGCTAGGCGCTCTTATCGAACAGCCTGTGGAAGGAGTGCTTGTGAAGTTTGTGCTGTGGATATTGGTAGGGCTCCTGATCGCGCTGGTCGTGATCTCGGTCGTGATCACCCGCGATGGCGCAGTAGTGACGCCGAGCGGGGAGGGTAGCGTCACCATCGGCGCTAAGCGCTTTGAAGCGATGCCATTGCCCGACTATGCTGCTCGACACGTCTCACCCGACACCAAAAGCTACTTCGTCGAAGTCGAGCCCGGCATCAAGATCCATGTGCTCGAGGTGGGCAGCGGTTTTCCGCTGCTGTTGCAGCACGGTAATCCAACCTCCGGGTTCCTCTATCGTCGGGTGGTTGAGGAGCTGCCGCTGGATCGGGTCCGAGCGATCATGCCGACGCTGGTCGGGTTGGGCTTCTCCAGCAAGGTGCCTGCCAGCGCGCACACCCTCGAGAATCATATGCGGTGGTTGAACGCGCTGCTCAAGCAACTCAATCTGCAGGAGGTCATCTACGCAGGCCAGGACTGGGGTGGACCGGTAGGCATGGGTGCGCTGGCGTTATCGCCGGAACTTCTCAAGGGGGCGGTGGTGATGAACACAGGCTTTAACGCGCCCAAGCAGGCGATGGATCTTTCCCCAGCCCACGCGCGGGTGAAGACGCCGGTGGTGGGTGAGCTGTTGTTAGAGGTGGCGGTGTCGATCTTCGACGCGCTGCCCAACATGCAGGGCGATCCCGATTCGATACCGCCGGAAGTCTCTGCACTCTATGGGCGCCCTGTCACCGAGAGCGGCAACAGCAAGGCGCCGCTGGCCTTGATGCGGATGGTTACGGATGGTCCAGATCACCCGAGCGCGCAGCAGATGCGGATGATCGAGCAATATGTGGGCACGCTAGATATTCCCGCGGAGTTGGTCTGGGGAATGAACGATCCGATTCTCGCCAAAGGGCTCGATGCCATGCGGGCCAACTTTCCGGACGCCCCGGTGACGGAGACGTCTGCGGGACACTTTCTGCAAGAAGAGGTCGCCGGCGATATTGCCGATGCGCTGGTGCGGGTTCTCGACCGAGTGCTGGCCGCGCGGACGCCACAGCTACAGACGCTCAACTCGGATTAGTTCGCCATTGCTATGACGCGACATTAAGGCAAACCCAAGATGACCCACTACACAGATGCGCAACGCGAACTGCAAGCCCGGTTCGACTCACGCAAGTTGGCCGATGCGCTTGAGGCCTCCATCGTGCTGGAAGCGCTCACGCCCACCCATGCGGCGTTTATCGCCGAGCGGGACTTCTTCTTTCTGTCCACCGTCAGCGAGGAAGGAGAGCCGACGGTGTCCCATAAAGGCGGCGGTGTCGGCACTGTTACCGTGATCGACGACAAAACGCTGTGCTTCCCGGCCTACGATGGCAACGGCATGTTCCTCTCTTTGGGCAACATTGCCGCAACGGGTAAGATCGGGATGCTGTTCATCGACTTTGAAACGCCGGATCGAGTGCGCGTGCAGGCGCAGGCGCGCCTGATTTTTGAAGGCCCGCAGATCGATGCGTACCCTGGCGCCATCGCGGTGGTGGAAGCAAGCATCGATCGTGTGTTTATCAACTGCGCGCGCTACATCCACAAGTACCAACGGGTGGCGACCTCGAAACACGTCCCGGACGACGCAGGCGCCCAGCCGCTGGCCGCGTGGAAACGTATCGATGGCATGCAGGACGTGCTGCCGAAACGCGATCAGGGACGTGCGGCTGAGGAAGGTGGGTTGATCAGTGGTCACGACTACGCCCGCCTGCTGGCCGACGGGGAGAGCTAGACCCGACCGGATCACGCCGAGGGAGCCCGCCGGCTGCGACACTGTTGCTGTCGCGAGATGTCGTATAAGCGGCGGAAGATTGTCGTTCCAATGACGTGGTGATGTCTGTCAGGGCCACCTAGAGGGGTCGCACCGAGGTCACGCACAACGCGAAGGCGATCCGTATGCGCATCAATGCCGAACTACTGCGAACAGTCCGCGAGGAAGAGTCCTGGTCTCAGGACGAATTGGCGATCGCCGCGAGCTTGAGCCTGCGCACGGTGCAGCGCAGCGAAAAGGAAGCCACCGCTTCCCCACAGTCGAAAAAAGCGTTGGTGGCGGCGCTCGATCTGGACGTGCACGACCTCGACCACGATTAGGTCACAATGCGGAAACGTTGTGCATACAAGACGGTTGATATCGACCCCGACGAAGGTTTCCTGACCGGGGTGCGACGCGGGATCCTGACCCCGGACTTAGCCCAAGGGGTGTGGGCGGCCAAAACCGGGCGCTACGTTGCTATGCTCGAACGGGATACCTCGAGTAGCACCGGTCAACGCAGCGCGCTGACGCTGGAAAACACCGATACGCAATACGGTACCAGATAGGTCAGCAGGATCTGGATGAGATTTGTCAGCGCAAAACTACCGGTCAGCACCGCGTTGCCGTGGTTGATGATGCCGAGCAATGTGCCCACGATGAGACTGATCCGCAGCGCGCGCAGTTGGACATCCCGGCGCTGAGCGATTGCAAGAAATCCGGCGGCCATCGTGCGCAATTCGCTTCAGGCGAGGGCCGCGATGGCGAACGCGCCTGCCAGCGTGCCTGCCACGTAAGATTGCTGAAAGTCCTTCGGCGTGATCTCCGTGATGCGCACGGCGGGGTCTTTGCCGTCCCAGGTGTCTTTGATGATGTTGTATTCGATGAACGTCGCGAACACGATAAAGCCGAATTGTGCGCTGACCAGCGCGATGCGCCCCAGATTGTCCAGCGGAATGCTGAAGAACAGGATCAGCAGAATCCCCCAGTGAAAGATATGGCCGCCGTAGGTCATCCAGTGGAACTGTTTGTGATCGTTACCGGCGTAGTCAAAGTTGAAGCGGAACAGGCTGAGGCCTTTGGCGGCAACCCTGGGTGCGGTGGCGTTGCTGGCTTTCGCTCCGGCGTAGTGACCCCACTCGTGAAACAGGGAACTGATTATCAGGCCGACCAGGATGGCATCACCTACCGCGATCACCTGGGCGATCCATAACCCGGTCACCTGATACCAGGCGTCGGCCGCGGCCCACAGTGACAAGGCTCCAAACACGACGGCCAGATCGCGCACGACCATGCCGAACAGGCTCGGTTCCCTGCTCGCTGCGGTTGTCTCGGTTTGTGAGGTTTCGTCCTCAGCGTTGGTCTGGTTTGCTGTTGCCTGGCTGTCCACGGCGCTCTCCAACAGTTTAAACAGGCTATCGATCTTAGCGCAAAGACCTAACAGATCAACCGGGAATGTCGCGTGCCGTCAATACCCGAGGGTCTTGTCGATCACGCCGTCCAGCGTCTGCCCGTCGCGAAATTTCTGCAGGTTGCGCACGAAGCGATCCAGGTTGCGCTGGGCGCGGAATTGACTGGCACCCGCGGTGTGCGGGGTCATCACCACGTTGTCGAGCTGCCACAGCTCGCTGTCGGCAGGCAGTGGCTCGCGCGGGGCGACGTCCAGGCCGACACCGCGCAGCTGACCACTTTTGAGACCGGCGACAAGCGCGTCTTCATCGATCACCTCGCCGCGGGTGACATTGACGATGAACGCTCCGGGTTTCATCTGGGCGATCGTCTGTGCGTTAATGAGCTTGTTTGTTTCGACGGTGAGCGGGCAGCAAATGGCGACCACATCGCTGGCGGACAGCATGTCCGCCAGATCGCCCGGCGTTTCGATACGGCTGACCCCCTCCTGGGTTGGGACGGGATCCCGATCGAGTGCCCGCACGTGCATGCCGAACCCTTGCGCGCGTTTGGCCATCGCGCGGCCGGTACCGCCGAAACCGATGATGCCCATGGTGGCGCCGGTCAACTCGATCTCCTTGGCACGCAGCGCCGGCCGATGCTGCCAGCTCTCAGGGCCCAGATCCCGTGCCGCCGCCAGTTGGCGTGTGAGCATCAGCAAGAGCCCCATGCCATGGTCCGCCAGGTGTTCACCCACCAGTCCCTTCTCGCTGGTCAATACCACGGGCGAGTTGATGAACTCGGGGTACATGAACGAATCCACGCCGGAAGATATGGACTGCACCCAGCGTAGTTGCGGGGCCGCGGCAAAGAGCTCGGGACCCACCACGCCGAGGATCACGTCGGCATCCTGGGCTTCATTGAGCGCGGCGGCATGGTCGCAGACCAGCACGGTAGCGTCCGAGCCGGCGGCGGTGCGGACACGTTCCACATCGTCTTCGCTGACCCTGGCCAGGGTCAGTCCCGGGATCACAATAACCTTCATACGAGGCTAATCTCCACGTCACCCACGCCGCAGTCGAAGTGGCCCCGATAAGTGCCGGGCGCAAAGGGAGTTTTGCCGTAGGCGCCAGTGATGACCAGGTGCCCGGGTTCCAGCTGCAGCCCATATTCGCCCAGCGCGTTGGCGAGGATCGCGAGCGACTCGAAGTGATCGTCGATATGTCCTTCGCTCGCCACGGTCTCGATGGTCCCGGTAATGTCGCTCAAGGTGACCTGCATGGCGTCCAACTCGTCTGGTACCGGCGTGGGTGCGCCGACGACGATGCCCCAGTTCGAGAGGTCGTCCGCCACCCTGACACCTGCGCTAACGTCGCCCGGCAGACGTTTTTGATTCACTTCGAATGCTGGTCGCAGCGCACGGGTGGCGGCGCGAGCGCTTGCAGGGGTGGCACCCGCGCCGAGGGCAGCACCCAGTTCCAGACACAGTTCATTTTCGACCTGACCTTTGTGCAAGCGACTCAGCGGCAAGCGGTCGCCGCTATCGATTACCCGACTGGCCAACACAAAACCAAACGGACGCACGCCGTCCCCCAGGCCGTTGCGATTGGCACCGGAGGTCATGCCGATCTTCCAGCCGCCGACGGTTTCGCCGGCGTCGATCCAGCGCTGTAGCAGTTGTACCTGGGTGGCCTGGCCAGTGGCAAAATCGATGTCCAGCCCACCCAGCGTGCGTTCATGGCCGGCAGCGGGATCGTGGTGCACGGCCCACAGGGTGTCCAGCAGTTTGCTCATAATGTCCCCTCTTCTCGAATGGGCACCTTAACAAAGACCGGCAAAAATGTGCGAAATGGTGATGCCGATGGCGAAATCGCCGTCCTTTGGGTGCTACTATCTGGGCATGCGACCCGTCTATCTGCTTATCACCCTGGCCCTGATCGCCGCTGTTGGCGCACCCTTCTATCTCAAGGGTCCGTCCGGGCAGTCGCTGTTCGATGTGGATCAGTTCTTTGCGACTCCGGAGCTGCCGATGCCGGCCAAACCGGTCTATAAATGGCAGGATGCCCAAGGCGTTTGGCAGTTTGGCGACGAGCCGCCCGCCGGGGTGATGGCTCAGGAAGTCGCTATCCGCCCGAATATGCCGCCGATAAAGACCGATTGGGCCGCACAGCTTGAAGCCCGGGAAGCTGCTGCAGCGGCGGCCGCCGCTGCCGAGGCGCCGGCTGAGGATGCGTCAGGCAAACCCGGGCTGGGTGATGTGTATGGGCCGCAGGCCATCGAGCAGGCGGAAGCGGCCGCGCGGTTGATGGACGACCACCATGCGCAGCTCGAAGAGGTCATGAAGCTGACCCAGGGTAAGAAGTAGCCCCCACCTGAGTGGCAGCTAAGCACTGCTGCATTGTGGTCGCCCCCGCCGACCACGCCATCTCGGACACCGCCCGCAACCGATCTCAAACCACCTTAGCACAATGGTTGGACATGCCTGTCCCTGATCTGCCTTTAGCGCTACATTAGATGGTGTGCATATGGACGGGAGGCGAGAACATGCGCAATGGCTATCACATCATCGATACGGATGCCCACCAGATGGAACCGGCAAGTATCTGGCGGGACTATATCGATCCACAATTTGCGGACCGCGCGCCACGGCGTGGCGACTTGGGCAACGGGGAGCAGGGCATGCTGTGCGAGGGCGAACCCCTGGCCAAGCAAGACGGCGCATACCCGATGCATTCGGAGGAATTTCTGGAAGCTGCGCGCAGGGCGATGGAACGTTTTGATCGTTCGCGTGCACAAGGCTTTTCGCCGGCCAGCCGCGTCGAGGATATGGACGAGCAGGGGGTGGATGCGCAGATCATCTATCCCACCGTGGGTGGCCAGTTGCTCGGCAAGCCGTTCCACGATCCGGAATTGCTGGCGGCGTGTTGTCGGGCATTCAACGATTGGAGCATCGAGTACTGCAGCAGCGCGCCCACGCGCTTGAACCCGGCGGCGATGTTGCCCATGCAGGCGCCCGATCTGGCAATCGAAGAGGTCGAGCGCGCCAGTCAGCGTGGAGTAGCTTGTTTTTATGTGCGCCCCAATCCCGTAGCCGAGCGTAACCTCTATCACGACGACTATGAGCCGTTGTGGTCTGCGATCGAGGCGACCGGCAAACCGATTTGTATACATGATTCGGGGTCGCCTTATTGGCCGAGTTATGGTGATCGGATGGACACGCACACGGCGGGACATATCATCGCCCATCCCGTGGAGGCGATGGTGGCGATGATGTCCTTGATCTGGTTCGGGGTGATCGAACGGCATCAGGATCTCAAGGTGGTGCATGTGGAGGCGGATGCCGGCTGGGTGCCGTACTGGTTGCAGCGCATGGAACAGCATTTCGACTTTTCCGGGCGTGCAGAACACCCGCAGCTGTTGCGCCGTCCGACCGAGTACTTCAAGTCCAATTTCCTGGTTGCTGCCCGAGGCGATGAGATGACGTTACCCGCCGCGGTGGAGTTGATCGGGGAGGACTATCTGACGTTTAACACGGATTATCCGCACCCGGATGGCACCTGGCCGCAAGGCATGAGCGACCTGGAGAAGCAACCGATCAGCGATACGGCGAAGCGCAAAATCTTCTGGGACAACGCGGCTGCCGTGTTCAATCTGCAGGTTGAAGATGTGGTAGCGAGCGCGGGTTGAGCTTAAAGTAGCTGGGACGTCTTACTGCAATACCAAATACGGACTTCCAAGCTTTACCGATCGGTCGGGTCATGCGATGCCGAGCGGCAAGGGTCGCCTGACGCTGGTGAGGAAGTCGTGTCAGACAATACCGTTATGATTGGGCGGGTAGATGATTGCCCGAGGCTGAAAATACGGGTACGAGAACGAAAGAGCAAGAGAGTTAAACCATGGCTTATGCACCTTCTGACCGCGCGTTTTACGACGCCGACAGTCACATCATGGAACTGCCGGATTTCATCACCAGCTATGCGGACCCGGACATCCGCGATGAGATCCCCCAGGTCAACTATTCCGCGTCCATCGTCTCCGACGAAGAAGTGGCACAGATCGTGGCTCAAGGCGGCCGACATTCCGACGAACACATCGCAGCGGCCATAGCCATGGGCGATGATCTGATCGCAGAGTCCAAAGAGATTCAGGCCCTTGGGGCGTTCGATGCCGCCGACCGTACCCAGGCGATGGATCAGCTGGGCTTCAAGAAACAACTCGTGTTCGCGACCCACAGCGTCGCGTTTCCTTTCCATCCATCCTCCAAGAAGCCGATGCATCTGCGTTATGGGGCAGCGCGGGGTCACAACCGGCACATGGCGGAGTTTTGCGTCGATGACGATCGCTTGATGGCGGTAGGAGTGGTGCCGCTTGATGATCCAGAGTATGCGCTGGCGGAAACCGAGTGGTGTATTGACAACGGCATTGAGGCCGTGTGGGTGCCGCACCGGGCGCCGCTCGATCGAGCACCCGGACATGTGGAGCTGGAAGGCGTATGGGCACGTTTGGCGGAGGCCGGTGTGCCGTTTGTACTGCACGTCGGTGGTGCGCCGCTGCAGGTGCACAAGGCCTGGGGTAACAATGGTCGTGGCTCGACCAAGGACTGGCTCGGCGGTGGCGAGAACGTGCGTACCAAGGACGCAGCGGTGCTGCATCAAGCTCCAGAGATGTTCATCAGCATGTTAATCCTTGATGGGGTGCTGGAGCGCAACCCTGCGTTGAAGGGCGCCGTGGTGGAGTTAGGCGCCGGATGGGTACCGCAGATGATGCGCCGCCTGGATGATGTGACACGCATCTTCGGACGGAGCGATACCTCGGTGCGTTTCGAGCGCAGTCCATCGAAGCAGATCACCCAGCAGATGGGCTTTACGCCTATGCCCAACGAAAACGTCGGGCAACTGATCGATGAATCGAACTCGGAGATCTATCTGTTTTCGAGCGACTATCCGCACATTGAAGGCACGAAGGATCCCATCGGGCGTTTCGAGCGCACCGTCGGTGATCGTCCCGAGGTCGAAAAAGAACAGTTCTACAGCGAGAACTTCCTGCGCCTGTGGCCGGAAGCGCGGGTGTAGGCATGCGCAACGTCTTGTGGGTTTTGGTGTTCTCGCTGCTGTCCGCAAGTGGCGTGGCATCGGCTGCAGAGCCGCGCTTGTGCACCGATACCGAACATCGCCAATTCGATTTCTGGCTCGGTGAATGGGTCGTGCACACCCCAGATGGGCGGCTGGCCGGCCACAACAGCATCAGTCGGGAAGAAGGCGGTTGCCTGCTGGTCGAGCGCTGGCGCAGCGTGGGCGGTGGTACCGGTCAGAGCTATAACTACTTTGATAAGGTCACGGGTCAGTGGCATCAGCTGTGGGTGAGTCAGGCCGCCGTCATCGATTATGCCGGCGGCGCCGACGGTGACGGGGTGATGCGCCTGGAAGGGCAGATCCGCTACCAACCGGACGGTCGCAGTGCCGACTTCAGGGGCGTATGGCGCAAACAAGCGGACGGTACCGTGTTGCAGGAGCTCTTCGAGCATGATGCGGCAAGTGGCGAATATAAACTCTGGTTCAAGGGGGTATACTCCCCCAGTCCTTGAAAGGACGAGGATGACAACATGGATTTGACCAACGTGCTGCAATTGCTCGAAGAGCACCCCGAAGGCTCATTTCTGAACTTCTCGGCGTTCAACGGCAAAAGCTTCGGCACGGTCGATGTGGCCGGGGTATCCCCTGGATGGGAGATGCACCCGGACACGGATGAGTTTTTCTATGTCATCGAAGGGACGGTGGAAATCACCTTGCTCGAAGACCAGGCGCAGCACTACGTGGCGCCCGCGGGCAGTTCCTTTGTGGTGCCTCGCGGTATCTGGCACAAGCCGGGTGCGCCGGAGGGTGCTAAGTTCATCTACTTCACGCCCGGGCAGTCGCTGTATTCCGAGAGTGATGACCCGCGCACCGACAGCGCTTGATGGCTCGACGAATTTATTGATGGCAACTGCGCAGGGCCAGACGGGGTGTAGAAGACCAACCACATGAACTATCGGATACGGCGCGTGACGACCGCTGACATGGCGGCGCTGAGCGCCCTGTATAAGCGGTGTTTTGACGAAGATCGATCCGCCACCTGGTTGGCCCATAAGTTTGCCACCGGGCCGCTTGGCGATGAGTTGATCGGCTGCGTCGCGCTGACCGGCGAGGGCGAATTAGCAGCCTTCTACGGCGTGTTTCCGCTGCAGATGTGTATCGGCGAGCGCCAGATCAAGGCGGCGCAGTCCGGCGACACAATGACACACCCCGAGCATCGCAAACGCGGTCTTTTTGTCCGACTGGCGCAGGCCACCTACGCACTCGCGCGGGAGCAGGGTTTTGCGCTGATCTATGGCTTTCCCAACGCACAATCGCGTCCGGGGTTCGTGAAGCTGGATTGGACGTTTCGAGAGCCGTTGCAGGTGTATCGCTTCTCACCGAAACGCAGTTGGTGGGCGCGCTTGCGGCGCGCTCACCCGGCTCAGGTTGCGGCGAGACTGCAGACGTTGTCCGTTCCGCTGGCCGATGCCTGCTTTGCTGGCTCCAGCCAAGTCGTCCACGACGCTGCGTATCTGAGTTACAAGCAGGGCTATGAGGAGAGCCTCCTGATCAAGGTCGATGAAGTGAGGCTGTGGGTGAAACCAGGAGCGCGTCTGGATGTCGGCGACCTGGACGCACCAGGATCGGTCAGCGATGAGGCGCTCAAGTCCACGTTCAATCGATTGTTAAGCAATTGCGGAGCCAAGTCTCTGCGTTTCACCTTTCATCCCGAGAGTCCCTGGGGGAGGCGCTTGGCGCCGATCTGCGAAGCGCACGCTGGCCAGGAGCCCGGCTTTTACATTCTGGACGACACGTTGGCAGATGCGCTCAACAATGCGCCCCTGTACTTTTCGCGCGGCGATTTCGATTTCTTCTAAGCACTGGTGCGGACTTCCGGATAGCGACGGCGCAGGCGTTTGCGCAGATCCGCAAGAGAGTTCCGCGTGCCGATCCGCGGCAGCAGGTGTACGTCCTGCCGCTTTGTGGGTTCGATAAAGCCTGGCTGGGCGGCGAAGCCATAACAATAGACCCGCGCGGCGGCTTTTGCGGTGCGTGTGTCAATGTGCTCCCTGCGTCCAAGCGGGTAGGCGATTTTGTCGATTTTGCGTCCGGTCAGCCGGGTTAGGGTGGCTTGTGATGTGATCAATTCGTTATCCAATTCGTCATTGCTAAGGGCCGATAGTGGCCGATGGCTGATGGTGTGGGATTGCACGTCGATGTTGTGGGCGGTGAGTTGCGCCAATTCCTCATATCCCAGGAACCGGTCTTCGGGGTGGGTTGCGGTCAGCACCCGCGCGCGCAGGTCGTGGTCGCTCTGCAGTTCCGCCAAGAGTTTGGCAAGCACTTGTTTAGGGCGCAGGGATGGGTCGCGCTGCCAGGCGCGGTCGGTCGCCAGCCAGCGCGCGGCGCGATGGTGTTGCATGCCCTGTGCATCGCCCAGGCGCGACGTGATCACAAACACAGTCGCGGGTATCTGCATCTCGCTCAGTATTGGCGCGGCACGCAGCAGATTATCCGCGAACCCATCGTCAAACGTGATGGCGATGCACCCGGGCGTCGCATCGCGCAACAGCTCGTCCAGGGTGACCATGCGGTGGTGAGCCTGCAACCACTGTAGTTGCTGGCGAAAAATGCTCTCGGTCACCATCTCCCCGGACAGGGCGTCGAGCAACCACGGATCGGTGTCGTCGGGCACGATGCGGTGGTACAACAAGATACAACTGGGCGCCGGACGCCAAGGCAAACGCAGATGCGAGAACAACGAGCCGATGCGCATGGGGCTTAAGGTATCACCCGGCGGTAGCGCAGGTCGTGCAGCCAGAAGCAGAAGCTCTCTTCCGTATTGTAGGTGGCGGTGAACCCGGCCTGTTTGATCTTCACCGTGCTGACCAGTGCCGGCTTCGGTGCGGTGTCTGCGCCATAGGCAAAGCACAGATCGGCGTAAAAGTGCGATTCGCCCAGAATGTTGGTGAGCTCGGGCTCCACCAAGTCGTGGGTATCGGCGATCGTGCGCCAGGTATCGCCATGCGCCAGCATGAACTCCGCCACGCTCAGTGGCTTGTCGGGTCCTATATCGACCTCCAGGCTGGCCGCCATCGCCGGCCACATATCGCGCCAACAGAAGACCTCACCGTTCGTGAGGTTGTAGGTTTCGCCGGCAGCGGCAGAGGTGATGGCTGCCCATACACAAGCTTCTCCCACCAGACGCACGTCCACCGCTTCCCACACCCAGTCCGCACCGCCGGGAAATCCGCAGGGTTGATCGAGGTGTTTGCACAAGCTGGCGTACACACCGATGATCGGCGGCAGATTCATGACGACCCCATGGTTGGGTCCCACGATCAGCTGTGGACGCAGGATCGTGAAGGTGTAACCTTCGCGCTCGGCCTGCGCGCGAAGGTAGTCCTCCTGGCGCCAGTAAAAGTTGGGATGTTCGACCCGCGGCTGGCTCTCTCGGGCTGGGATACGCATCGGTGCAACGGCAGCTCCGTAGGCCTTGGTACCTTGTAACAAGGTCACGTGTTCGAGCTTCGCCTGCGCGGTGAGCGGCGCTAACAAGTTCTGCAACATCTGATCGTTGATCTCGATCTGTTCGGGATCTGACCAGCCGGCGATCAAGCCCGGCATCTCGTAGACCGCAGTGTAGACCACATGACTGATGTCGATATGCTCGTTCGCAAAGGCCGCACAGGCCTCAGCGTCGCGCAAATCCAATGGTTGGTGTTCGAAGTCACCGCGCAATAGATCCGGGCGTCGGCGGGAGGTGGTGAGCACCGACCAGCCGG
Organism: Pseudomonadota bacterium; assembly: GCA_039028775.1. Classification (GTDB taxonomy): domain Bacteria; phylum Pseudomonadota; class Gammaproteobacteria; order Pseudomonadales; family Azotimanducaceae; genus UBA4421. Next base: position 25,393 of record JBCCHL010000026.1, read on the forward strand.
CATGGATAAATGCCTGGGCGGCGGCGGTCCCGACCAGGCCGCTGGCGCCGACGATCAGAACTTTTCGGTCAGTCATGTCTTCTTTCTCTCCCCCCACCTGGGCACTGCTTCAACCGCTCATAGGCAGTCTCGTCGCAACGTCCCACGCACATTGCGCCGCTCGGGCATACTATCAGTCTGTTGCCCAACAAGCTGCTGGAGTATCTGCGTTAGGTCGCGGTGCATGAGACTATGTCGGAACCTTCAAAACCCACCGCCACCATAAGCACGACCGCGCCGAGCGGTCATGTCACCGCCGTGTTTCTCGGTTCCGCGCCGTTTGTGCTGATCAACTTCGGTCTGCCGCTCCGAGCGGATGATCTCGGCGTGGACGCGGTGGGGATTGGCTTTATGTACACCCTGTTTACCGGCGCCATGCTCGTCTTTCGCCCGTTGGTCGGGGCGGCGCTGGACCGCTATGGCCGTCGGTGGTTCTTCGTCTCGGCCTTTGGTTTCTATGCGGCCTCGATGGCCGTGTTCGCCCGCAGCGTAGATGTGATCGATTTCTATGTCGCTCGCACGCTACAGGGTGTTGGGGCGGCGCTGATGTGGGTTTCGGCGCGCACGATCATCGCCGACCTCTACGATCTCAAGGAACGGGGTGGGGCCATGGGGCGCATGGCGGCGGCCTCCGCGCAGGGTAGCATGGTGGGAGCGACCTTCGGTTTTACACTGCTTGGTTTCCTGCCGTTTGCACAAGCCTGGATGTGGGCGTTCAGCGGCTATGCGGTTTTGGCGGTGCTCGCTTTGTTGTGGTCATGGTGGAAAGTCAACGAGACGCGTTCGCCGGCGCCGCAACAAACGTCCAGCGTGAATTGGCGCGCTCTGCTCAGCCGGGCGCCGGTGCGACGTCTGTTTGTGATCGTGTTTCTGTCGATGTTCGGCAGCGCACTGATCGAGCCGATCTATCTCCTCTATCTCAAGAACAAATATGATGTGGGTGTGATGCTGTTGGCCTGGGTATTCCTCCCGGCAGGGGTCGTGTTTGCCATCCTGCCGCGCTATGCGGGCAACTGGTCGGATCGCTTCGGGCGTGCCCCGCTGATCGCCACCGGCGTCTGCTTCGCCGGCCTGGTCTCCGCCGCGTTACCGTTCTGGCCCAGCCTGTGGATGATCGCGGTGTCTTATGTGTTGTTTTCGATCGGTTGGGCTGTGGCGAGTCCGGCGGAGGATGCGTTGGTGGCCGATCTCGCTCCCGCCGATCTACGCGGCACGCTTATAGGTGCCAAGGAGGCTGCGGGCGGTTTGGGGGCGGCAACCGGGCCGCTGCTCGGCGGTTACATCTATGAGTACCATGCCCAGGAGGCTGCGTTTGTGGTGAACGGCGTGATTCTATTGATCACCGCCTTCCTGGCGCTGTTGTGGTTTCGCGAACAGGCTTTGCGTTAGCCAGCAGCGAACCCTCGGCTCACGTGATGATGGCCCCGTATTTCGCCGCTAATCGTCGGGTTCGTAGAACATGGAGGTACGGCCGCCGTCGACCACCAGGTCGTGGCAGTTTACAAAGGCACCCGCTTCCGAGGCCAGATAAAGCGCTGCCTCGGCAATGTCTCGCGCGAGCCCGGTGCGTTTTAGCGGGACCGCTTTGGCGAGGTTGCCCATAAGTTTGTCCATCTTGCGCTGGTTTTCTTCGTCCGTCAGCGTGTTAGCGCGGGCGGAACCGCCGTAGAAGATGGGAGTGGCGATCGCTCCGGGTGAAATGGCGTTGCACCGTATTTTGAATGGTGCCAATTCGATTCCGGCCATCTTGGTGTAGTGGGTGACCGCCGCTTTCAAAGACGAATACAGGATGTCTCCCTGTCGATAGCGCAACGCCGCCACGCTCGAGTTGTTGATGATTACCCCACCGCCAGCCGCCTTCATGGGTTCGATGGCGTATCGAGTGCCGAGTATTACGCTCGACAGCAGCAGGCTCACGCCATACTCGATGTGTTTAGTCGACAGCTCCCCGATGGGTGCGCCTACCGGCCCGCCGGCGTTGTTGAACAGGATATCCAGACGACCGAACGCATCGGTCGTCGCGGCGACGGCGTTGGCGATGTCATCTTCATTGCTGACATCTATGCGCACGTAGCGGGCCTGCACACCGAGCGCATCCGCCAGGGCCTGGCCTTTCTCCTCGGAGCGTCCGGCGACCACCACGCTCGCACCTTCCGCGATGAATAATTCTGCCGTCGACGCGCCGATGCCGCTGGTGCCACCCGTGATCAACGCAACTTTGCCTGCCAGGCGATCCCCGTCTTGTTCTGCCATGGTGTGTCTCCCTAATATGAGTAGCGCCTAAGTGTCGCGTCTGGTCCATCGGGTGGCAAGTAGACCTGGCAGGAAGTTGTCAGTTGTCATCCGTTTCGATTCAAGTTTTGATGACCTCACGTCGAACTTCAGGAGGGAAGAGTGAGCGCGACCGGAAAGTGTCTGTGTGGGGCCATCACATTTGTCGCCGACGAGGTGGAGACCCACGTCCACGCCTGTCACTGTGCTATGTGCCGTGGCTGGACCGGAGGGCCGATGATGGCTGCCGCGGTCGGCAGCGTCACGTTCAGCGGCGATACCCTCAAGCGATATGAGTCATCACTCTGGGCGGAGCGTGGCTTCTGCAGCGAATGCGGCAGCAGCCTGTTCTACCGTCTCAAGGAGCCGGAGATATACCTGCTTGCGACCGGCGTGTTTGACGATGCCGAACAGTTTAGCGTCACCGGCGAGATCTACATCGATGAAAAACCCGGAGGCTACGACTTCGCCGGCGATCACCCACGCCTGACCGGCGAGGAATTTCTGGCTTCGATGGGTGTATCGACAGACTGACCGGCTGGCGTGACGCTTGGCGCATCAGACAGCGCTTTGGCCTGCAACTTGCGGGTGTTGCGCATGAGGCGATAGCCGATGCGCCGCCTCTTAATCCGCTTCCTGTCTGTCGATCTCGACCAGGCCTTGGCCGGGGGTGATGATGTTGCCATCGCCGTTACGGATGAACAGCTCTAACTGCACCTGGCCGGTTTCTTTGTCGATCTCTACGATGCGCCCACCGCTGGTCAAGGTATCCCCGAGATAGGCGGCCCGCCGATTGCTGTAGTTGAAGGACAGCAGCCGACCCGTATCACCCACCCAGTTCAACGCCACCTGGCTCAGCCAATCACCCTGCAGAGGGCCGTCGATCACCACCGCGGGATGGCTCTCTTCTTCGATGGTGTAGCGTTCGTCGTAATGTATCCGGTGATGGTTCCAGACCGCCGCGTTGTACATGAAGAGGCTGACGTTGGTGGCGGTGTGTTTGCGCTCGGGCAGAGAATCGCCGACTTTGAGGGTGTTAATGTCCAAGCTCATCGCGATATGCCGGTCTGAATTTCTTCCAGCACGAGTCGGTCCGCTGCATCGACCACCCGCAAGCTGCGCACCGTAAAAATCAATGGACCGCTGGCGCCCTGCTTTTCGAACATGTCCACGATCTTGCGTGTGCCGGTGAGCACATCGCCAGGTCGGATGGGACGATGTTGACGCACCTCGGTACCGCCGGCCATGGTGCGTTTCAGGGGTAACGATGGTCCGCCGGTCGTGCTTCGTGCCAGGCCGTCCTGGCGCAGGTCCGCGAGCTGTGGAATGGCGCTGAACAGGTTGAAAACGAACATCGGCGGAGCTTCATCGCCCTTCAGGTAGCGCGCCTGCTGTTGTTCTGTGGCGGCGCTGTACTTCTGGATGTCACGCCGTGTGATCTCCACGTGTATCGCTGGATCTTCGTGCCCGATCCAGGCGGTGTGCTGCGCGGTCAGCAATCCCATGCTTCTCTCCTTCTTCGTCCCGGCACCAAGCATAGCCTGCTTCGGTTGCGGCACAAAGGTGTAGCTGCCGCCTCCGGGCGCATTTGGTATGGTGAACGCGTCCTAAGCCTGAGCGTTCCGCGATGTCCGAAAAATTACTCGCCGCCCTCGAGGGTGAGGTGCCCTGTGTGGCACCGTTGTGTCTCGATCCGCTGATGGCGCGCATTGCAGCGCGGAGCGGCTTTGCGGTGGGCTATCTGAGCGGTGGTGCGCTGGGTTATGCCTACGGGGTCAGCGAGGCACTGCTCACCCTGGATGAAGTGGTCGACGCCACCCGTCGGATCACGGCCCACGTGGACATCGATCTGATCGTCGACGTGGGTGTGGGTTTTGGCGATGCCGTGCATGTCGCCCGCACCGTACGTGACCTTGAGCAGGTCGGCGCAGCGGCCATCGAACTCGAGGATCAGGTGGCGCCTAAACGCGTCAGTCATCACCGCGGGATCGAACATCTTGAAAGCAAGCAGACCATGGTGGAGAAAATCATGGAAGCGGCGGAGACCCGTCGCCGGGAGGATTTTTTGATCATCGCACGCACGGGGGCGATTGCTAACGAGGGCTACGAGCACTGTTTGGATCGCCTGGCGGCTTATCGTGCAGCCGGAGCCGACGTGCTGATGTGCATGCCGCGCAACAGCGAGCAACTGGAAGGGATACGTCAGGCGTTTGCTACCCCGTTAGCGAGCATTACGTCGATGGACGCAGCCGGCGATGACGATTGGCGTGATGCGGGCTGGAACCTACTGATCGATCCGTTTACGGCCCAGGTGGTGTCAGTGCAGGCCATACAGCAGGCCTATGCGGGTTTTGCCGAGCAGGGCCACACCGGCGTTGACCGCAAAGCACTGTTCGCGACCTACCATGATCTGGATGCGCTGGCCGGCCTCGATCCCTACTATCAGATCGAAGATCGCACCACCGAGAAGGAGGCGCGTACTTGAGCTCGCCCACCATCGCGCGCGTCCTGGCTGGGGCGCTGGCCCTGGTGTTGCAACACCGCAAACGTCTGAGCCAGGCGCTGCTGCCACCCTTCGCCCTGTCGATGCTGGTGGTGGCGCTACCCACGGGCTCCGGTTTCATGGGCGCCCTGGCGATGTTCATGACCCTGTTGATCCACACCATGTATGCGGTCGCTACGCATCGGATCGTGCTGCTCGGTGGGGATGCAGTGCCGACCTGGGGGGTTACTTCATGGTCGAATCGGGAGAGCCGATTCACACTAGCGTTTGTTGGTTTGTTTTTAGGCGTCGTCGCATGCGTGGCTTTTCTGGTCGGTCTGCTGGGGCAGTATGCGGTGGTGGGCGCGCTGCCGATGGTGTTTGTGTTCAGCTCCTGGTCACTGATCTTTCCGGCTATCGCGGTGGATGAGCCGACAACGCTCGGCGGCGCTTGGGAATTAGCCGATGGCTTCCGATTGCTTATGGTCATGACCGTGTCGATTTTTCCGATACTGCTGGTGGTGCCGTCGCTGCTGTTGCTGGCCAGCGAGATCGAGATCTTGCATATCCTTGCGCCATTATTGGAGGTCATCAGCACCGTGCTGACCGTCACCGCGCTGTCCGTGGCCTACGGCGAGTTGCGCAAAGTGAAGGGTGGCGCTTAGCTGGCCGGCTTGAACGCCTTAGAGACGGGGGGTGAGTATGGATGACGATCTCGGTTTCGATTACCTCGCTCAGCGCACGCAAGTGGTCATCACCCGGCGCGGCCGCGTCGTGACCACGCTGCGAGGGCGCGAGGCGGAGCGGTTCCTCACGCGCATAGCCTCGCTCGAAGGCGCGGATGCGCAACGTCATATGGCGCGTATCACCGGCCAGTACAAGATGGGTAACGAGCGGCGCGGCCGGTGAAAACCGTTGCTGCCGTTCGATGAAACGCGCTACATTGCAGGTTCGTTTGCGGCGCGTGAGGAGGGTGCACCATGAACACGCTGGCGGCGCCGGTGGTCAATCTGTCGGCTGAGCGACCCCTTAACCTGATGGACAAACACTTCCATCAGAACAAATGGGCCTACTATCAATACCTGCGCGATCATCTGCCGGTACACCCGGCCAAAATTGCCGTGGCGAAGATCATCGTGGTCGCGCGCTACGATGATTGCATGAACCTGGTCAAAGACCCGCGTTTTGGTCGCAATCGCGGGCGCATCATGGGCAAAGGGGAAAGCCCGCTGCCGTTTCCGGTGCCGAAGAACATCAGGGCTTTGGCACAAAGCATGATTCTTGAGGATGACCCGGAACATCGACGGCTGCGCAACATGGTACAGAAGGCGTTTGCGCCTAAGAACATCAACGCTTTGGGGGATGATATCGAAGCGCTCGCTCATCGCCTGCTGGACGAGCTGATACCGCAGCAGACCTTCGATCTGCAACAAGCCTATGCGCTGCAGATTCCCGTCAAAGTGATCGCGGGTATCATGGGCTTGAACGATGAGCACATGGTGAAATTCCAGCAGTCTTTACGTGTCTTGTCCGAGGGTCTATCGGGCTGGAATGTGATGCGTACGCTCTTGTGGGATATCCGGCGCAGCGCCAACTTCATGCGTGAGGTGATCGAGGAAAAACGTCGCAACCCCGGCGATGACATTCTCTCCAATCTCATCCAGCCTGGCGAAGATGGCGATTGCCTGAGCGAAGACGAGCTGCTGAGTATGATCTTCCTGCTTATCATCGCGGGTTATGAGACCACTGTGAATCTGGTGACCAATGGGGTGCACGCGTTGCTGACCCATCCCGACCAACTGGCGCGCCTGCGCGCAGAGCCGGAGCTGGTGGGTAGTGCTGTGGAGGAGATGCTGCGCTTCTGCGGGCCGGTGCATGGCACCAAGATGAACTACGCCAGGGAAGATCTCGAGATCGGCGGCGTGGAAATCTCCAAAGGCACCGGGATGATGCCGCTGCTCGGCAGCGCCAATCGTGACGAACGCTTCTTTGCGCAGCCGGAAATCTTCGATATCGCTCGCAGCGACAACAAACATCTGTCGTTCTCTCAGGGCAACCACTTCTGCCTGGGTGCGTTCCTGGCGCGGATGGAAACCCGGATTGCCATCAAGGTTCTGATCGAGCGCCTGCCCGACCTGCGGCTGGCGATTCCTGGGGATGACGTTGAGATTCTGGCAAGGCCTGGCTGGCACCGCCTCGGCGGTTTGCCGGTCCGCGTCTGACCGGACCGGTCGTAGCCGCTCGAGCGGGCGTAAGGTTACTCCGCGGCCTCGCGCTTGATCAGATCCATCGCTTCGTCGAGCGCGCTGGTGCGCTCCGCCCAGGTGTTGCCGCCGGTAGAGATGCGCAGCGTATTAACGCCTGAAGTGCGGAAGGCTTTGAGCCGTTCTCTCACCATCTCTTCGGTGCCGA